>LUJM01000032.1 GCA_001689415.1 Bacteroidales bacterium M2
AAGCCGGGGAAGCGCAAAGGTGGAACATTGGTTATATTTCTTCTCTAAGTTTAAGAATAACCAATAATATTAACACTATGGCGCATCTGACTATCAGAGAAATCGCGGACTCTTGGAAAGAGGAAAAGCGTCCGTATGTCAAGCGTTCAACATTCGCAGCATATATGCTGACGCTTGAAAACCATCTGTTGCCATACTTTGGCGACATGACCGAACTGAGTGAACCAACTGTTCAATCCTTTGTACTTGAAAAGCTTAACGCCGGGTTAGGTGTCAAGACAATCAAGGACATCCTTATCGTGCTGAAGATGATTATGAAGCACGGTGTAAAAAACAAGTGGATTGATCATGCAGAATGGGATATCAAATATCCAACTAACGTTGCCTCTCCTGAAATAGAGGTCCTGACCGTAGCCAACCACAAAAAAATCCTTGACCACATAAAGGATAACTTCTAATTCAAAGCTCTTGGCATATACCTCTGTCTGACTACCGGACTTCGCATCGGCGAAATATGCGCTCTGCGCTGGGAAGATATAGACACGCAGACCGGGACGCTTCAAGTTAAGCGCACCATCGAACGCATCTATATCATAGATGGTGAGAAGAAACACACCGAACTGGTCCTTAATGACCCCAAGACTCCCAACTCTATGCGAGAAATACCTCTAAGTGTTGAAGCTCTCTCACTTATAAAGCCGTTGATGAAAGTAGTCAACCCCCGGTTCTATGTCATATCCAACGACAGCAAGCCTATAGAGCCACGTACATATCGTGCGTATTATAAGCGTCTGATGAAAACGCTTAATGTCCCGGCAATCAAGTTCCACGGACTTCGCCACTCGTTCGCCACTCGTTGCATTGAGAGCAACTGTGATTACAAAACAGTTAGTGTACTCTTGGGTCACTCTGACATATCGACTACACTCAACCTCTATGTCCATCCAAATATGGAGCAGAAGAAGCGTTGTATCACTAAGATGTTCAAATCACTCGGCAAAAACTAAACCGATAACAAACAAGCCCGACAATTACAGCAAGTGTAAACTGTCGGGCTTTTAGATTGGATTAGTATAGGCGGATGCAGGTTACATCGGCGGTCTTGACGGTTGCGGGATGGTCGGGCTTGTCTTTGGAGAAGGCGATGGCGAAGTGCTGGATACGGTGAGTTGTGCCGAGTTCTTTGAGGAACAGGATGAACTTGCCCAGTTCTTCAATGAGCCAGTTCTCATCATTAGTCGAGGTGATGGAGACCAGCATCATCACGTTGTCGGGGAGGTTGTAGAGGCCGTCAGAGTCCGTGAGGATGACAAGCGAGGGCGCGAATGTCGTGTCTGTGGAGAGGAGGCTTGCGCCGTTGGTATAATCCTCATAGCGCAGTTTGGCTACCGGAGTGCTGTGGTTTTCGGCAAGATATTTCTCGATGTCGGCGAAGGCTGCGCTGATGCGAGGGTCGCTTACGACCGAAAGGTCGGTAGACGGCTCCGCGTTGGGAGTTGTGACAGTCGCCGGGGTTGCCTTGCGGCCAAAGATGGATTTCACACGAGAGAGGAGTTGGTTGAATGTCTTCATTTTCTTGATTTTTTGCTGTTGGTTTGGGAATTGAGTTCGTTGATTTTTTCTTCGAGGCGTTGCTTCTGGTCGAGGGCACGGACGGTTTCCTGCACACGGTCTTCGTATGCTTTCACTTCCGATTCGATTTGCTTGACGCGGTCCGGGTCGCGGAACCAGCTTTGGATGCTGTCAAGTCCTTCAGAGTTGACGCCACCGTGCATCAGTATGTAGTGATACTTGATGTCAGAGATTCGGGCCCGTTCGATGCGGGCTTCTTGCCAGATGAAGGTGGCGCAGAAGAACATCAAGGTGAGTACCGAGATGAACATGGCGAGATATACCTGCCACGATTCTTTGGCGATGCGGATTGTCTTTTCAATCTTCTGCACCGGAGGATTGGCAGTGAAGTTGTCAATCTTTTCGGTGATTTCAGTCTTCAGGTCATTGACCGCTGTGGTCAGATCGCTTCCGATTTCGCCGACTGCCTTGGTCTGATTTTCGACGGATGTTTTCATCTCACCGACTTTCTCAATGACGGCTGACGATACCGATGTGCCCATATTGTTCAGGTCGTCGGTGGTTGCGCAGTTGAGCTGCGTCTCTTTGATTTCGTTGCAGCTTCCGCTGATGCTGCTGAGGTCATCAGCGATGTTTTGGAGATAGTTCTCCGGTGAATTTTCAAATTCTTGTTTCACTGTTTTTGATTTTTGAAGTTACAGACTTCTGCCTCTTTTTCTCTTTTGGCGGCGATTCATCTCACGGACGAACGCCTCCTCATCCTGGTCGTAAGCAGGTCCGACTTGGAAGAGTCCGCCGACCGCATTGCCGAGATTTTCGGCAATATCGGCTCCGGCTTCTATGATTTTTGCTGCGGCGCTCGGCGTCTGTTTCGGTTGCTGTTGCATCGGTCTTGGTGCTGGAGCCGAGGGTTGAGCCTGGCGGTTTTTGTTCCGGTCGAGAGCCTTGCAGATGGTCTGGTATGAACATCTGCCGTCTCTGTCAACCTGAGATGCCTTGAACTTCTGACCATCTTTGATGTAAGAAAGACCTTCGACTTCGGTCGTCCCTCTTCGGAATTTCTTCCTGACGGAGATGCCTTTCTGCGCCAGTTCGCGCTGAAAAGATGTCCAGTCCTTTGCTGTCCGCTTGGCGGCTTGAACAGCGAGATAAATCTCCTGACGGGTCTTTGTGCGACCTTTCAGCCGGTCAACTTTTACCTTGTCTTTGTTCTCGCCGAAGGTCAGACCATACTTCAATTTTAGCTCCTTGCAGATGGCATTGCTGCGGTAATATTCATAACTGTCGCTCACGCATCTGCCATTATTATCCACCCGATTATAGACGATATGGCAGTGCGGATGCTCTTTATCCAGATGGCGCGCTATGATAAACTGGGTATTCTTGATGCCCATTTTCTCCATATGTTCCAGCGCGAGTTTCACCATGGCTTCATCTGAAAGCCGTGCCGAATCCTCCGGCGAATAGGATAGAGAAATGTGTCCGCACCAATGCTGGACGCGACTGTTGAGATGTCGCTGGCACTCGAATCCATCGACTATATCCTTTGGCGTATCGGTCAACAGACCCTCGGAGTGGAGCAGTCGAGCCTCTTTATTTTTCTCTTTCAGAGCGAGAGCATACTCTACGCAGCCCGAAAAACTACTTCCTTTAGTGATGCTTCCAATCATGCGACAGCTTGGTGTAAAGTGATTTTATCTCCTTGCTCAGCTTGTCGAGCGACCATTGCACGAGCTTGAAACCGCCTTCGTTGGCTTTCTTCGCAAGCTGGTTGAGGTTGTTAGCCATGCTTCCTATCTGACGCAGAATCGCCATATCTTCAGGTGTGGCAATCGCTGTAACTTTGGCGTTGAGCAGAGCGTGACGCCAGTAGTCTGACAACTTTCTGCCGGACTTGCGACAGTTCTCTTGAACGGTCTGATACTGTTCTTCATTGAGCCTGACACTGACAACATAGGACTTGCCGGACTTTTTTGTCGCTCCCGGAGGAGCTTTCTTTCTTTTTGAAAAAGTCATTGTCTTGAGTTTTTGAGATTCGACATTGTGACCATCGGGAACGGACTCCAGCCGCCCGGTAACGGAGGATGCAAGGTCGGGAATGTTTACATTGCCACTACCTTGCTATCCTCCTAATCTTGACAGATTATCCGGATACCGGCGTTGCCGATGGCTTCGCCATTTCACTGCCTCGGAGCAGTGGTCAGAACGATTTACTGATTACGGTGAACCAACTCTCATAGTTGGCTGAGTTACTGTCGAGGTGCTCGTTTATGATATGCTCGACGAAGTTGCTGACGCTGTAACCAGGTCCACCGAAAAAGCGGGCGATGCGCTCGACACGGTCAAACGTGTCGTTACTGATTGCCACCTGATGCTTGTTGTCCTTGCCGAGCTTAATCAGACCGAAGTATGCCTTACGGTAATCTTCGAGGTCGCTCTTGCGCTGCTTGGCGGTGGGACGGTTAGACTTTGGTTGAGCGTTTTCGCTCTGTCCGGCGATTGGCTGAACATCGGGAGTGGTAGTATTTTCCATAGATTCAGAGAAAATTGAATTGTTAGACATATCAGTCATTTCGGATGACTGAGGATTTGGAGATTTTTCTGCTTTCACTTTTTTGATTTTTTTATGAGCTTGCGCTCGGTTTGACTTTGGTGTTGTTTGGATTGCACGGAATACCGCAGTTATGGCATATCGCGGATGAGTGGCCACATGCGTTTGCCGAGTGTTTCGGTGCCGGCCATTGTTCTGTTACTCTGATTCGCTTTCATACCCGTGCGGAGTAACATTGTTAGCGGAGTAACATGACTGCTTACGATAGAGGCCTTGACGCACACGGCGAAAGAGAGTGTTGAGATTGCGGGTGAGAAACATCTTGAATGTATGGTCCTTCATCATTAGTGGTGAAATATATTGCCA
>LUJM01000033.1 GCA_001689415.1 Bacteroidales bacterium M2
GCCCCATTTGGCCACTCTGGAACACGCCCGTGTCGAGTGCGAGACTTGGGTGTCTCTGTTTGCGATAGCCCGGCTGAGCTGCCGCAATCTCATTTTGAGCCTCTTGTCGGATTCGAACCAACGACCCCGAGATTACAAATCACGTGCTCTGGCCAACTGAGCTAAAGAGGCATTGTCAATTTTCTCTGCGGCGGGGTAGAAAGAGCGGCGTCTTTTCCCGTTTGCGGTTGCAAAGTTACACACATTTTTTCATTCTCCAAAATTTTCTTGCGATTTTTTTTGACATTTTTGACGGCCATTTTATCTAACCACTGATTTTCAATATATTAAGCATTGAAAAATTTTCACCATATTTTGTTGGTCGTTGTTTTGGGCATAAAGACATATAGACAAATTATTAAGAAGGTGATATTATTGACGGTCATTTTAAAATATTTTTTCAAAAAGGAAGATTTTTTTTGTATTTTTGCGTATTGAATAAAAAAGGACACACCATGGAGAATACTACGGATTACAACAAGCTAATAGACGAACGGGCCGAACATGTATTTGCGCTCATGTCGGACCGCTGCAGCGCAGACGACATGGCTCGTCTGCGTGATGCATTTGCCCTTGCCCGTGAGGCCCATGCACCTCAGCGCCGCAAGGGAGGTGAACCGTATATCCTCCACCCTATCGCCGTAGCCACGATCGCCGCCGACGACATGCACCTTGATGTCAACCCGGTAATCGCCGCCTTCCTGCACGATGTGGTAGAAGACACGCCTCATACTATAGAAGAAATACGCGAGCGCTTCGGCGATGATGTAGCTTTCCTTGTAGGAGTTGTGACCAAGCAGAAAAAAGAGCACTACGATGCGTCGCTGCAGGTAGACAACTTCCGCCAGATGCTTGCATCGATTCAGAGCGATGTCCGACCGTTGCTCATCAAGCTCGCCGACCGCCTCCATAATATGCGCACATTGGCGGCAATGCGAGCCGACAAGCAGATGAAGATAGCGGGCGAGACCGACTATTTCTATGCGCCGTTGGCCAACAGACTCGGTCTTTACCATATCAAGACAGAGCTCGAAAATCTGAGTTTCCGCTACCGCTGCCCACATGAATATGATGAAATCAAGCGTCTGACCGACCAGGACGAGGCAGCCCAGGCCGAGCGCCTCGGACGTTTCCGCCGTCAAATAATTGAAACCCTGCTGAAAGCCGGAATCGAAACAGAGGTGACAGTAGAGTATCGCGAACCATACAGCATATGGCGCAAGATGCACAAATACGGCGACGACTTCAACCACCTCAAGTACAGGCATTTCACCGAAATTGTATACGACACTCCCGAGGGAATGAGCGAAAAGGCAATGGCACTAAAGATATATTCTGTGCTCACCGACCATTTCAAGGAAAAACCCGGAGGAATCTCCAACTATATCGATTCACCGAAGGAAAACGGCTACCAGAGTTTCCATGTGAAGCTTCTTGCCGATTTCGGACGCTGGCAGGAAGTGCATATCAGCAGCCGCAGAATGGTTATGAATTCTCGCCTTGGATGTATCGCCGACCGCGACGATGACAACATACTGCGTTGGATCGAAAAATTCCGCACCGTGCTTCGCGAATCGTCGAACACCGGCGGCACTGAGTTTATCGAGAAGGTGGTAACGGCATTCTACAATGATGATATCATGACCTTTACTCCCAAGGGTAAGCCGGTTGTACTACCGCAGAAATCAACAGTACTGGACTTTGCCTACGAGGTTGGCACCAAGATTGGCGAGCGAGCCAAGTATGCGCGAGTAAACGGCTTTCTATCATCAATCAAGGCACGTTTACGCCGCGGCGACGTAGTTGAAATCTTTACCGACCCCGAAGTTCGCCCACAGCCCGACTGGCTCGACAATGTTGTGACATACAAGGCCCGCTATGCAATCAGCAACTATCTCGACAACCTCCCCCGCCCGACCTACAAGCGCTGCCCGATATGCATGCCTATCCCCGGCGACGAGGTTATCGGCTTTGCAGACAGCGACGGACATATCACCCTTCACAAGCGCGACTGTAAAGAGGCCGTGAGCCTTGCCTCTCAGTGGGGCGAGAGCATCCGAGCTGTAGACTATGAGCCGGATTCGACACTCTACTCCCAGACGATAGTCATCACGGCAGTAGATCGCTACCACCTCTTTATCGACCTTGTAGACTCTATCACCAACCAGCTACATCTTGCCATGGAGAGTTTCAACACCTCGACCAAGGACTCGATAGTTACCTGCACAATAACCCTTGGAGTGCATTCGTTTGAAGAACTTCAGTCTATCATCTCGCATATCTCGGCTATCGAGGGCGTGGATACTGTGAAGAGGCTGGAGACAGACTAATTTAGAACCCATAAAACAGATTTAATAAACATAACAAATTCAACAGATTAGATGAAATTTATCGATCTCCTCACCGGCAAGAGTTCAACTCTTGCCCACGACAACACAGCCTCAGAAGACGCAAAAGTAAGCCCTACAGTACACAACCTCATCATCCTCGACGCCAGCGGGTCGATGGAGCTGATCTACAGCCAGGCCCTGAACGGCCTCAACGAAACCCTTCAAACCATCCGCCACGCAGCAATCGAGAACCCCGAACTCAAACAGCAAATCACCGTACTTTCGTTCTCGTCGCAGTGGTTCAATGAAATCTACCGCAACAGCCCTGCAGCGTCGACCCTCGACATTACACGCAACGAATACGTGGTATCGGGTTGCACACCTCTCTACGATGCCATAGGCAAAGGTATCGGCATAATCGACACCGTAAAAAATGCAGGAGATTCGGTGCTTGTGACTATCATCACCGACGGCGAAGAAAACAGCTCTACAGATTTCACTGCCCGCTCCATAAAAGCCCTCATCGAAGCCAAACGCGGCAGCGGCTGGGTTTTCAGCTACATCGGAGCAAACCAGGACTTGGAAAAGGTGGCCGAAGAACTATCGATAAACCACACGCTGGCATTTACAGCCGATGAAGAAAGTACGCGAGCAATGTTCGAGCACCAGAACAATTCTCGCCGTAATTTCTACAGCCGCGTCTGCAATTTAGCCAGCAATGCCGACAGCCGGGAAAGTGCCCAGGCATCCGACGAAGATTTCTCGTTCTAATTCAATCGAGAGTGAAGAGGTTCGCCAATGGCTTGTTTCACAGCCTTAAGGACCTCTTCACCCCTTATATCACGGGCCAAGATAGAGCCGTCGGGTCCGAACAGCATCAGCATAGGTATACCGTCGAAACCATACGCTTTCATCGGCGTTTTACCGGCACCAATAAGTTGCGGCCAAGCGTAGTCCTCGGCCTCGATAGCCTTTAACGCAGCCGAGTCTTCGTCCCACACATCAACACCAAGTATTATCAGTCGGGCGTCCTCTTTATACAAATCATAAAGAGGCTTTAGAGTGGTACGCCCTTCTTCGCGGCAAGGGCCGCACCAACTTGCCCAGAAATCGACAAGCACATACTTGCCCCGGCCAACATAGTCGGAAAACTTGGCCGATGAGCCATCGACGTTTTTAGCTCCAAAATCGACAAACATTCCACCAACCGCAGTCATCAAGGCCTTCATCTTATCATTGTTGACCTTCTGAGCCAGCGGCAACGCTGTAAAGTTTGCTGGCAGGGAATCAAACAAGGCGGGCCACTCAGACAGCTCTATTCCCCTGTGCTCAGACATAAACAGGCATTCGCCAAAACCATCGGAAGCATGAGCCTTAAGGCTGTCGATTATCGCGGCATCGTAAGGGGCAAAATTAGCATCATAATATTTTTCGAGCTCGACACGGAACTGCTCAGAATCAGCAAATTTGCCTCGCAGCACTTTCACAGCACTGTCGATACGGCCAAATTTTTCTTCCCTTGCAAGCCAGTAGTCTCGATGCATTGCCGACAAAGGTCCGCCAGCTTTGACATAATGCTTATCAAAGTCGAGCTCGATAGGAGTATCCTCCAACACGCAGTTTGCAAAAACACGACCACATTCGACCCTCACAAAGGCCCTGCGTTCGTAATTACCGCAGAAATGCAGTTTGCCGTCTCTAACGATTGCAGAGTCGACAAGCATATTATTCTTAAAATAATCTTTTATATAAACCGTCTTGCCATCAAGGCCATCGACATTAGCAGAAATGTCATAGCTCACCGACCGAGCCGACGTCGCAGTCACAAAAAGCGACAGAACAACAAAAAGGAATAGCTTCATTTAAGTATAAAAAAAAGGTTAAAGAGGCAAGGAATTGTACCCTATGCTCTTTAACCTATTAAATCTCAAATTGTAGAATAAAAGTTGACTTATTTCACTTCCCAGGTTTCGCCTGCGAGAATCATCTGGCGCAGAGAGTCGAAGCCTTTTTTAGCTTTTACTTCGTCGACTTGCTCGCTCACTCCGGTTTCGTAAGTGGGAGCTTCTACATCGCGAATCACACCGAGAGCAAGGGGGAGGTCGTTCAAACCGTCCATCATAGCCAACTGCTGGTGCAGGAAGTTAGAAGATGTATGAGCGTCGTGCACGAGCACATCGTCGATCGTGTATCCGTCTTCGCCTAAAGTAACAGCTTTTAGCAGGAAACCGTCGCGCACGAGTCCACGCTCCTTGTTAGGACCGAAAAGCATCTTCTCGCCATGTCTCAGAGTGATAGTGCGCTCGGCACGAACCTCTCGGTCGGTTATAGGATTATGAATGCCGTTGTTGAAGATTACACAGTTCTGCAAAATCTCGACCACCGAAGTACCTTTGTGCTTAGCAGCCGCAACCATAACCTCTTGCGAAGTAGCCAGTTCGACATCGATAGAACGGGCGAAGAAATTACCACGCGCACCGAAAACGAGTTCAGCCGGGATGAATGGATCTTCGACAGTTCCGTAAGGGCTTGATTTCGAAACAAAACCACGCGAGCTTGTGGGCGAGTACTGACCCTTTGTCAAGCCGTAGATTTTGTTGTTGAAAAGAATGATATTGATATCTACATTGCGACGCACTGCGTGAATGAAGTGGTTACCACCGATAGCGAGCCCGTCGCCGTCGCCTGAAATCTGCCATACAGTCATCTCAGGATTAGCCACCTTGTAACCGGTAGCCACAGCCGCGGCACGGCCATGAATGGTGTGGAAACCGAAAGTATTCATATAGTACGGCAGTCGCGAGCTACAACCGATACCAGAAATCACAGCGGTTTTGTAGGGCGCGATACCGAGGGTAGCCATAGCCTTCTGGAGGGTGTTGAGAATGGCATGGTCGCCACAACCGGGACACCAACGAACTGCCTGGTCGCTTTTGAAATCGGCGGGGGTGAATGTTGTCTGTTCCATAGCTTAGTCTTCCTCCATAAATTTAGTTACGCGTTCTACGATTTCAGAAACCGAGAACGGCTGACCCTGAATCTTGTTAATTCTCAGAATATGAGCGTCGGGATAACGGCACTGCAGATAGTCGGCAAACATGCCTGTATTCAATTCGGCTACGATAATACGCTTGTACTTGGCAAGAACTTCGGCAGTATTCTTAGGCATTGGGCTGATGTAGCGGAAGTGCGTCATAGCGACAGGCTTACCGGCTGCGTTGAGTTCGTCGGCAGCGCTGCGCAGGTGGCCGTAAGTACCGCCCCAACCAAGGAGGAGGGTATCGGCTTCGGTGTTGCCCAATACTTCGAGCAGAGGAATATCGTCGGCAATGCGTTCGATTTTCTCACGACGCAGGCAAACCATCTTCTCGTGGTTAACAGGGTCGTTAGAAATCGCACCTGTGACAGCATCTTTTTCGAGGCCACCGAGACGGTGAGTAGCACCTTCAGTACCACCTACCGGCCAGAAACGTCCGAGGTTTTCGCGTCGGTCGTAAGGTTTCCAGCTCTTGTCAGCGAGTTTCTCAGCAGGAACATCTGGAGTCTTGATCAGAGGGAATTCATCAGCTTCGGGAACACGCCAAGCCGAGGAACCATTTCCTATAAACGCATCGCTTAGCAAGATCACCGGAGTCATGTGCTCTACGGCTATACGGCAAGCCTCGAAAGCCATTGTGAAGCAATCAGTAGGCGAAGCAGGAGCAACCACGGCCAGCGGAGATTCGCCATTGCGACCGTATAGCGCCTGCATAAGGTCGGTCTGTTCGGTTTTCGTAGGAAGACCGGTAGAAGGGCCGCCACGCTGCACATCGATAATAACGAGAGGAAGCTCGGCCATAACCGCCAAACCAATAGCCTCGCTCTTGAGAGCAAGACCGGGGCCGGAAGTAGAAGTAACAGCAAGATTACCGGCGAAGGAAGCACCGATAGCCGAGCATACGCCGGCGATTTCGTCTTCCATTTGGCACGCCTTAACTCCGAGGTCTTTGCGCTTGGCAAGCTCGTGGAGAATATCGGTAGCCGGAGTAATGGGATATGAACCGAGGAACAAAGGACGGCCACACTTCTCAGAAGCCATAATTAGGCCCCAGGCAGTAGCAGTGTTTCCGTTGATGTCGGTATAAATACCCGGTTTCGGGTCTTCAGTTTCCACGCGGTATGTAGAAACCGACGCATGTATATTGTGACCGTAGTCGTATCCTGCTTGGAGGACTTTTGCGTTAGCTTCGAAAACAGCAGGCTTCTTAGCAAACTTCTTTTGCAAGAAGTGTTCCGCAGCTTCGAGAGGACGGTCGAAAAGCCAGCAAACGAGGCCGAGAGCGAAGATATTACGGCATTTAAGCACGCTCTTATTGTCGAGTCCGCTTTCAGCGAGGGCCGCCTTGGTCATAGTAGTGACCGGAACTTCAACAATCTGCGCCTTAATACCGAGTTCTTCGAAAGGATTGTCGGTTTTATACAGAGCTTTTTTGAGGTCGCTCTCGCGGAAAGAATCGATATCCACGATAATGACCCCGCCGGGTTTCAGGAAGTGGTGGTTCTGCTTTAGAGCAGCGGCGTTCATAGAAATGAGAACGTCGCAACTGTCACCGGGGGTGTGCACACCCTTACCGACACTAACCTGGAAACCCGACACACCACCGAGCGAGCCCTGAGGAGCACGAATTTCGGCCGGATAGTCAGGGAAAGTCGACACCTGATTACCGAGGCCAGCCGACACATTAGTAAAGATGTTGCCCGCCAGCTGCATGCCGTCGCCGGAATCGCCAGAGAATCGGACAACAACCTTGTCGAGAGTTTTTACATTGGTATTCTCCAACATAGCAATGTTTGTTTTAAAGTACCGCAAGGGATTGTCTTGCGGTACTGTTTGTTCATGGTAGGTTTAGAACTAAAATATAGGTGCAAAGATAAGCACAATAACTGAAAAGGCAAATGTTTTTTACAAAAAGTTATTACTTGCGAGCCTTTAGTCTTAGCACTGTGAAAGAATAAGGCGGCAAAACAGCTTTAGGGAGCGAAATCTCTACCTTTTTGATTTTTGCATCTTTAGAATCGTGCCTGTCGGAAAGTTGTTCGGCCACGGCTTTATTAACATTAATACCCAGTGGCGCGAGGTCGATATCGGCGTTTACTTCGACAGGTAGCATATTGACAAGCTTCAGGATGTAGTCGCCGGTAGCGTCATCCTTGACAATCGAGCTACCGATACGAACCTTTACCTTGTCGTTGTCGGAAGCGATAGCCATATTGGCAGGGACATATGTTGTGCCGCTGTTGTTTCCGTAGAGCTTCTGCACCTGGTAATCAACAGTTGGATAAACATCGGTGTTGTCGAAATATATCAGGTCGGGACGCCATTGAGTATGGCCGTTCTTAGCCAACAGAGGAGCGTAAGAAGTCATGGTTACGACATCGCCATTTCGCTCGATATCGGTAAGATACAGAGCAATAGAAAGAGCTGTCTCGATAGTAGATGGACGCTCCGGCGCATGAGCAGCATACTCGCCAAGGTATACTTTAGATCCGTCGCGGGGGTATTTGTCGTAGAAGTCACGGTTGTAGAGATACCAACCCGGAGCAACATAGTAATGCTCGTCGATCATGGGTATATCGAGTTCGCGAGCCAGCTCCCAACCGGCCTCGTAGTCAGCGCCTTCCCAGAAAGGACCTGCAGTGCCGATTACCGTCACGTCGGGATATTTTGCCTGCACGGCATCGTAGATCATCTTGAAGCGCGGGATGAACACCTCGCTTACGAGGTCTTCGTTGCCGATACCTATATATTTCAGGTTGAAAGGTTCAGGATGTCCGGCGGCAGCACGTTTAGCGCCCCATTCGGTATCAACACCACCGTTAGCGTATTCGATAAGGTCGAGAATATCCTGAGTATATTGCTCCATTTCTTCCCAAGGCACACCGCACTGCTGTCCCATAGCGGTGATGTCGCTGTGGGTATGGTGGGCGTTGATATGCGAATTCTGGCAAGGAACACCGGCTGCAACAACGGGGAGAGGCTCAGCGCCAATATCCTCGCAGAACAAGAAATACTCGTGGTAGCCGAGACCCCTTGTCTGGTGATAGCCCCAGAGGTTGAAAAGCGGTTTTCGAGCTTCGAGCGGGCCTATAGAGCCTTTCCAATCGTAGATATTGTCGATGCCTTTGCCATGAGCCACACAACCGCCGGGGAAGCGGACGAATTGCGGCTTGAGGTCGGCGAGAGTCTGCGCAAGGTCGATACGTAGGCCGTTCTCACGACCTTTGAAAGTCTTTGCCGGGAAGAGTGAAACCATGTCGAGGTCAACGCATCCGTTTGTAGCCGTTAGTCTAAGGCGAGCATTGCCGGTTGTAGCCGCCGGTTTGAGAGAGACTTTGTAGTCGTTCCAGTCTCCGGCTTTAACTTTAATAGATTTAGCGGCAAGCACTTTGTCGTTTTTCCCGATAAGTTCGACCTTAAGGTTCAAAGCTTTCGGGGCACGCGCCTTGATGCTGAAGCGGTAGTTGTCGCCTTTTACGACAGCAATGCTATCGAAACCGATGTTTATCATTGCTTTACCTTCAGCGAGGCGGGCATAGTGAGGATTGTTAACATGTATTGGATTGTCAACGAGGATGTCGAAATCGCCGGACCAAGCGGTCTTGCTGTCCCAACCTTTGTGGTCGGCAGCAGAGTATTCGAAATCGCGGTTCTGCACGAGTTCGGCATATAGACCACCGTCGGCACCATAGTTGATGTCCTCGAAGAAAATACCAATCAGTTTGTCGGAAATAGGTTTAGCCTGTTGAGGCATAGGCTTTATATTAACGCACACGGGCGCGAGACCGGCAAACCGCGCGGAGTCGTCGCGCGTCTTTTCATGGAAACGCGAATAACGCTCTCTGTCGGCATTGTCGTAAGCAATAATGGCATCAATAGCAGCCTTTTGCATCGGCTGAGTATATCCGGCATATCGCTTTCCATTTACGACAGCAGAATCGGGTTTGAGCTGCACGAGGGGGCGCATGTCGGCAGGGATATCCATTACCGATTCGACATAACGCTGGGGTTGCCATTGAGTAAGATTGCGGCTTGTAGCAATGCCGGTAACCGAGCCAGAGGGAGTACACTCGAAGACAACAGTCCACATGCTATCGGCAGCGTTGATGAACAGACGCGGGTTATACATTCTCTTACCACTTGCCCACGAACCGAAATCGCCCTTTACGAGGTCGCGTTTGATGAGTTGCCACTGTTCGGTAGAATCATTACGCCAAGCAAGTCGCAGACCCGATTTACCGTCGGGGGTAGAATAGCAAAAAGTCTGCACAGTCTGCGCTACAGCCCCCGATGCGATGGCTATGGCAAACGACATCGCCGCCAATACTTTGAATTTCATAATATTATTTGGTTAAAGATTATTCGTTTTTTATTAAGTACCATTTAAAAATTAGTTTATATTATCTCGATGTGGCTGCGGCGCTATTTGGTTACTTAGAACTGATATGCAGCACCAATCAGGCCATGCAGCCTGCGGCTTGTAGTTCCCGGCAAAATCTGATATCGACGGCACAGCATATTGTCGATGTCAGCAAAGAAGCTGAGTCTGTCGGACATGCGGTATACCGCCTCCAAACCGAGGTCTGAAATGTTGCCAAGACTATACTCGCCATAAGTACCGGCAATATTATAATATGCGAATCGGCAAGCCCTCAGCTTGTATTTTGCAGCAATGGTCAGCCTCTCCGAAGCCTTGACGGACATCTTAGCATCGAGTGTTGCCCGAGCATTGTCGATGTTGAGCCAGTAGCCTTTGCCAAAGCCATGTGAAAATACTTCGCCACCAATCGATGCCGAAAGGATATCGGAATATCTGTATGAGAAATCGACGCCGAATCTCCAGCCGGAGACAGATCTTGACACAAAAGTCGCAGCAGTACGACCACTGTCGAAGCTGAGAATATCAGGCATTGGAGCATCAGAGGTGGCGGCATAAGCAGCATGTACTCCAGCGCTGAAACCTCTAAATGAGCCAAGTCTGATTCCGGCTTTGGCATCAACCTTATTCCACATGGTGTCGAAAACAGAGAATCCGGGAGCGAAAACGGAGTAGTTGTAGAGATCGGAGAGGGAGTTGAAACGTTCTCCGCCGTCGGCATCGAAGTATACCTCGGCCCATTTTGCAGCATTCCAAACTATGCCGACATCAGGAGCAACAAGGAATAATGCCTTGGAAGTACTGCTGCAGTAATCGGCATGAATACCCAGGCGCACGTCGAAATTCTTAATTGAGAATGTGAAGGTTGGGTTAAGGCCAATAATCCAGCGGCTATTGTTGACACGTATGGGCGAAATCATATCGTGACGGATACCGGAAGTATTCTGATGTGCGATATCGACACCTATCTTAACGGCAGACTTATCGCTGATCCAAGCGCCGATATGTCCTTTAGCGCCGAAATAATTGTCGGAAGCACCGTCGAAAGCCACCGTACCCGGCACAGGGCTATCGGGAGCGCCGACGATGACATCATCGGCGACATCGAAAAATCGGTAGTACAGTTGAGCCGCATAGTTTATCTTACCGTCGCGCATGATTCCGGCGGCAAAATTACCATGGTTGAAAGCTTGTGGCGCATCGGCATCATAATGCGGGCTGAAATATGGCATACGCAAAGCATCGTGAGCATAGTCGACTTTGGCATAGACAGTTGCATTATTATTGAAAGTATGCCTGTAGTCAGCAATCAGCTTAAATGTATTATAACTCACAGAAGGTTTGACATCCTTGCTACCAAAGCCGTGCCATGATGCGCCTTCGAAAGACGCGGCCACCCCGAGTTTATCAGCATCGGAGTCGAGAATCTGATAGCCGACACCGGCGTCGAGGTTGTATGCCGGGAAATAACCGAGCCAAGCAAAACCGCGATACGGAGTTGCAGCCGAGATACCTGTGTAGACAAAGGGCGAATTTCGAGCCACCGACGGTTCGAAATCGGTAGACATTGTATAGTCGGAAATACGCAAAGCGGCATCACTGCGCATCGGCAGCGACAAGGCCGGTCCTACGCCAGCAAGCGGCGAAGCCTCGGGGAGCTCGACGGCAACAGTGCGGTCGACCACCACCTCGGTGCTAAGGTCCTGGGCGAGAGCGCCAAAGGGTAATAATATAGATAGCAGAAAAAGCTTTTTCATATCAACATCATTTATCGGCCAGACGGCTTTCGATCATCATTTTAATATCGGTCTCATTGCCGGGATAATTGTCGCGCAGAGCTTCGAGATACTGCCTTGCCTCGAACTTATTACCCTGAGCCTTATATATATCACTCAATAGAATAAAGCCACGAGCGAGCCAGTATTTTTGCTTAGAGCCTGACTTTACAAACTTCTGGGCAGCCGCAAGAGCCTGCTTGCTTTTTCCGCTTTCGAACAGAGCCTCAGCAGCCCTGTATGCGCTCTTGGCACCGAATATATCAGAAGTGTTTGCAGCACCGGCCTGCCACAATTCGATTGCCTCGTCGACCTTTCCGTCGGCTTCGAGGGCGCAAGCCTTGGTAAACAGAGCTTCGACTACACTGTAGTCGTCGGCCTGAGATGTAGAATTATCGAGAAGCGCGTCGGCCTCAGCAGCAGCAAGCTTGTTGTCGCCCATGTCGCGAGCCGCCCTCATGATGCCAAGACGCGCCTTTGTGGTCATCTGCTGATCGGAAGCCCGGTCTTTGAGCTGTTGATAGAGCGTAAGAGCATCGGGGATAGCACCTTGAGCATAGAGATTCGAGGCCTTGATGTCGAGTGCTTGCTCGGCAAGGCGGCTGTCGGGATAATTAGTTATTATAGTCTCCGCCAAGGCAATAGCTTCGGCATCGTTGCCTTTTTGGACAGCATCGGCCAATAAAATACCGTGGAGTTCGGCCTGATGCTTCGAGTCGGGATATTTGTTAATGAAAGCCTTGATCTGCGCGATATCGCCGGTCTGCCTGTAGGCATTGACTGCTGAAGTATAATTGAGTGTCTCGGCTTCGGCAGCGTCGACTTTCGGCGCATTGTCGACCGAGTTAATAAAATTGATATATTCGGCAGCACGACCTTCGTCGGCATATAGATTTTTGAGGAGCGATGCCGCCTGGGCCGCCTCTTCGGAACTCGGATATAGCGAAATCACGCTGCGATACGCATCGAGAGCATCGGCACGGCGCTCCATATCGAGCAGCGTCATGGCCATTTCGAGATATCCCCGACGGCCTTGCGATGTCGAGGGATATTCGGCTATTAGTTTCTTGTATGTTTCAACCGCATCAGCATTACGCCCGAGACTGATCTGGGCCTGAGTTGTTTCGAGCAGAGCATCGGGAATAAGAGGCGATGTAGCATAGTCGCGCATGAAAACATCGAGAGCGCTGAGTTTGCCGTTATAGTCGCGCTGATAGCCCTTCATTTTCGCAACCTGCAAGGCAGCATAGTCAGAGCTACCACCATTGCCTTGTAGCGATTTGTCGTAATATTTAGCCGCCGATTCGAAATCGCCTGTAGCCTGAGCGAGGTCTCCGAGGCGGTTGTATGCATCGGCTTTAGTCTTACCTGACAACCCTGCAAGGGCATCGGTAAAGGCCCTTCGCGCCGGGGAAATCTCTTTCTGAGCATATAGCGCATAACCCAGGCCGTAAGAGGCAATTGCACGGTTAGCAGCCTGTCGCGGAGCTTTTTCGAGGTATGCACGGTATAGGCGTACGGCATCTTTATCCTTGCCTTGGCGCGACAGCACCATTGCTTTGAGAAGGTTGACTTCGGCCGCAGTAGCCGGGTCGAGGCGAGAGTACTCCCCTGCCTTGTCGAGATTAGCAAGGGCAGACTTGTAATCGCCCGCCTGCCAATCGGACCATGCGAGGGCGTAAAGCGCCTGCAGCTTGGTTTTCAACAAAGCATCCGAGGGGCGGGCCACGCGGTCGATACGTTCTACCGCAAGGGCATAATCCTTGTCGGCGAGGTATCCGCCGGCCAGATATTCGGCTACACGTTCGCTATAAGGTCCGGAAGGATAACGCTGTAAAAATTTCTCGAATGTCGCGGCGGAAGATTTGAAAGGAATGGCAGCGCCTTGGAATTTAGCCACGGCATAATTGTAGAAAGCGGCTTCTTCGACCGCCGGGTCCCCACCGGAGACCGACATGGCCTTGTCGAAAGACATCAGAGCAGCGTCGTGGTCGCCATTGTGCATTAGGGCTTGGCCGATAAATAGGTATGCCGATTGGGCGAGTTTGGAGTCGTCGCTGTCGGTAACAGGCCTGAGAATTTCGACCGCAGAGTCGTAATTTCCGTCTTCAAAATCAGCAATACCGACAAGGTAAAGAGCAGATTTTTCGTGCTCGACATTCTCGGCCAGATACTTTCGGAGGTAGCTTACACCTTCGGATTTCTGTCCCAGCCTTATCATAGATTCACCTGCGACACGCAGCAATTCGGGCCTTTGATCGGCCGGGCAGGCCTTTAGCACCTGCTTAGCCTGCGCCAGGGCCTTAACCCACTGCCCCTGAGCAAAATCGATGCATGCAAGGTAGTAGGGCGCACGATTACCGGGTTCGGTATAATGGTTTGACAGGGCAAAATAAGACTTCGCTTTTGCAAAATCCTTGTTTTCGAAAGCCAGCACACCCAGGTAGAAGTTTGCAGCCGAGCGTGTATTTTTAGATTTAGCAGCAAGCGCGAAGCACGTTTCAGCCAAGGCCTTGTCGCCGGTTTTGTAAGCGCACACAGCGCAATTGTAATTAACTTTTGCGGCATCGGCAGGGTCAAGTCGCACACAATCGAGCGCCTGATAGGCTGCCAAAGCTTCGTTGAAGTTCCTTTGAGCATACAGGCAGTCGGCAATACCGAGGCGAGCAAACAAGGCATCGTCGCACAGAGGAGCATCGGCCAGTATTCTTTTATATTCTATCGCAGCCCCGTCGTAATCAGCAAGGGCGAATAGTGTTTTTGCTTTCAACAGGCAAGCCTGAGGCTCAATATCCGGCGCAAACAGAGAGCAATCATTCAATTGCGCCAGCGCCGCACGATAATTGCCGGCATCGAAGAGCAGCCTTGCCCTCTCGTGGTCACCGGCCGACCCCGGGTTTGTAATCTGAGCATGCGCACTAATGCCAAGTGCGGCAAGCAGCAAAATATATGGTTTCATATTTTATTCCGATTAGAAATAATCAGTCCTACCGCACGGGCGGCTATAAACATGCCAACCATGATGAGGACAATAATTGCCGAACACGGCACATCAACGACAGTAGACACAAACAGCCCGCATACGGAAGCAACGAGCGAGAATGCCACCGAGCCTAACATTACCGGCAGATACCTCCGCCAGAAAACCTCGGCAGTAATAATAGGGAGTGACAGCATCGACATGAGCATCATTATTCCCGCGAGCCTGATTGTAAGCACTATACAAACGGCAACCAGCACTGTCATGGAATACGACACGAAGTTGACCGGCAGCCCTGCGACAGTGGCAAAATCGCGGTCGAAAGCCACAGCAATGATATTGCGATACTGCCAAATGAAGAATGCACCAAGAATAATAGTGAATATTGCAATCGCCCGTAGATCGCCGGTTGATATTGTGAGTATATTGCCAAACAGGAATGCATTCAGCTCGGGCACATATCCCGGCGTAAGAAATACAAACAGCACGCCGAGAGCCATTCCCAAGGCCCAAATCACAGCAATCGCCGAATCCTCGCGCAGGCTCATGCGTCTCGACAGCACCTCGACACCTATCGACGAAGCAATGGCAAAAACACCGGCGGATATCACAGGGTTTATACCCAAATAATAACCCAGCCCGAGACCACCAAAGCAAGCGTGTGTGACACCGCCGCTTATGGCAGCCATACGCCTTGTGATAATATATGTGCCGATAACTGCGGCACATATACTTATGAGGACAACGCCAACGAGGGCGTTGCAAAAGAAACTATAATCAAGGAATCTAAACATTGTGAACAGAGTGTTGACTACGCGCCTCGGCCACGATCATTAACAATTCATCACGAACGACCGGAGGCAAAGGCACATTTCGAAGCTGAAGACTACGAGCCCAACCGGCAATGTCGTCGGGCCGCATAGAGAGCAACACGTCGCGGAAAAGCTCAATCTCGACATCGGTATACTCCTCGGGGTCGTAACCCTTGAATGCGTCGAGTTCCTCGTCGTCGTAATATTCAATCTGCGGAGACACCGAAGCCAGCAAGGAGTCGCGTTCGCAAGTAATGTGCATGCCACAACACTCTTCGGGTTGCTGTTGCTGCGCGGGCGACTGTTTGTCGGCATCGGAACGTGTCATACGGTCGTGAAGCCACAACAGCACTCCAACTCCTAAAAGAAGCGCAAGTAAAATGAGCGCTACAGTCATGCTTCCTCCAAATTCTCGTCGGGGTCGCGCAGAACGAATCCGGCATTACGCAAGTCATCCCAAAAACCGGGATAAGATTTATCTACCACTTCGGCATTCTTGATCACTATACCGGGCACGAATACCGAAACAGGAGCGAGCGCCATTGCAATGCGGTGGTCGCCAAAGGTATCGAACACTGGCATTTCGGTAATAGGCACCCTGCGACCGTCCCATTCGAATACAGTACCGTAGTGTGTGGTTTCGGTGACAATTCCAAGCTTCAATAGCGAGGCCGCAAGAGCTTCGATACGGTCACTTTCCTTGTGATGTAGAGCGCCTACGCCCGAAAGCTTGAAGGGTATACCTGCCATTGCAGCAGTAATCGCCAGGGCCGGAACGGCATCGGGCATGTCGGTAAGATCGACATCGAGGCTGTTGTAAAGGTCGGGGGTTGCCGAAAGCTCAGCACCTTCGTCGCCAAACTCGGTAATAACACCGAGGCGTTCGAACAGGGCTACTATGCCCCTATCGCCTTGCATAGATAGGTCTTTCAAGCCTTCGAGAGTTACCCAGCCTGCGGTGAGAGCAGCAATCTCATACCAGTACGAAGCTGCGCTCCAATCGGGTTCGACCCCGGAGAAGACCTTGGAGTATGCACCCGGGGCAATTTTTACCGACTCTCGGTCGAGGTCGACCGATATGCCGCATACCGACATCATATCGGCAGTCATCTTGATGTATGGCGCCGACTGCACCGTGCCTTTAAAGCATATGGTGAGGCCGTCGGCAAGCTTTGGGGCAATAAGCATCAAAGCTGAGATAATCTGAGAACTTACAGATGCATCGACCTCAATCGAGGCACGGCCTTGCAAGTGACGACCCTCGACTTTGACAGGAGCAAAACCCTCTTCGCCTTGATATTCAACGGAAGCGCCCAAGGCCCTTAGCGCATCGACAAGGGGTTTAATTGGCCGCTTATTGAGGCGTTCGCACCCACCAATAGAATAACATGCCCCCTGAGTGGCACTCAAAATGGCAATCAGGAATCTCAGAGCGGCACCCGACGCACCGCAGTCTATCACAAGCGGAGTATTAGGCGTAAAGTCATTGAGATTCTTGCCAAGTATTGCCGTGTCGGCACAAAGCGGCAAAAGATCTTCGGGCACAGTAGCATCGGCAAGCCACTGCATTGCAATTGCACGCATAGCCATGCTCTTGCTCAAAGGCAGGGCTACGGTGGTCTCTAATATTTCTTCCGGGGGGAATATGCGGTAATCCATTCTATCAAGCATTTTGAGAGCAAACGCTGCATACGGCAGTGCGCAGTCTTTCGAGGGCGTTGGCAAGGACACAACGCGGAGTGCCAATATTGAGTCGGGCAAAGCCTTCACCCTGACAACCGAACATCGCACCGTCGTTTAGAGCAAGGTGCGCCTTGTCGAGCAGGAGGTCCATAACCTCGCGGTGGCACAGGTGCAGCGAGCGGAAGTCGAGCCAAAGCAGGAACGAGGCCTGAGGACGCACGACCCTTAGCCCGGGAATATATTTAGCAACATAGTCGCATACGAATTCGACATTGCTTTCGACATATCGCAACATCTGGTCGAGCCACTGCTCACCATTATTATATGCAGCCTCCGCACCAATAGTAGAGAACAGCACCGGCGAGTTGAATTCGTTGGCTTCCATCCATTTATAGAAAGGAGTGCGCAGTTCTTCGTTCTTTATTACCATCCACGAGCTGACAAGACCGGGGATGTTGAAAGTTTTTGACGGAGCTCCGAGCATAATGCCAACGGCGCGAGCGTCTTCGCCACATGCGAGGAACGGGATGTGCTTGCGACCATACAGCAGCAAGTCGCCATGTATTTCGTCGCTCACCACAACCACGCCTGCAGCACGGCAAATCGAAGCAAGTTCGGCCATGGTATCGTAATCCCACTGCAAACCAATGGGGTTGTGGGGGTTGCAGAGAATGAGCATCTTTGGCTTTTCGACTTCGACAATTCTCCTGAGACCGTCCAGGTCCATGCAATAGCTATCGTCAGTCGGGAGCAAAGGATTCTCCACTACCCTTCGGCCATTGCCTTCGACAACAGTACGGAACGGAGTATAAACCGGCGACTGAATAACGACAGCATCGCCACGCTCGGAGAAATAGTTAACTGCCAGAGCTATACCCTTAACAACACCCGGGATAAAGCTCAGTTCATCGCGAGCAATAGCGAAATTATGTCGTCGCAGTTCCCAATCGATGATTGACTGCCAATAGCTGTCGGCGGCTTCAGAATAGCCCAGGACCGGATGCTGCAAGCGGTGAGCCAGCGCCTCGGTAATCTCGGGGCAAACAGCGAAATCGAGATCGGCAATCCAAAGAGGAGTGAGATCATGACGTCCAAACATCTGGTCGAGGCCGTCGATTTTCTTCGCCAGAGTGCCTTGGCGATTTATCACATCATCGAAATTATACTGTGTCATATGGCTTCAGTTAGATTAGATTCCACAAAAATAGTCAATCCGCATCAAACGGCGAGCATTTTAACAAAAATTTAAGCATTTCACCGCCAAGGGATTTTCGACAACTACTCCTTTGAGCCCGAAGACGTTCGGACGATGTTCAAATCCACAACATTTTCGGCAACACCGGCTTTGTCGCGGAGGGTCTTTACATGTACGTTTTCCATGCCTACATTGTGTATGGGCTCGCGAGAGTCACCAATAAAACGATACATCATTTTTGCCGAATTAAGCACGGCATTGCGCAGGTATACGCCATTGATTCTCGTAAGCTTTGTTTCGTATGTCGGCACTAAATCGCGCCACTGGTAGAGCACGTCGGTATCGATTTCGAATACGGTATCGGCATGGTCAGCCTCGACATCTTCCATATACACGTCCTCGACAAAAGCGCCACGGCGGTGGTTGGTTTTGACAAAGAAAAGGCGGAAGACAGACTTAGGCACGGTGCAATGGTGCATGTAGATATTTCGAATACCACCTGAAATCTCACTGCCTATACCCATGAGACAGTGCGCATTGGCGATATTGCAGTTACGCGTCACCACATTTTCGGTCGGTCTGCCGATACGCCACGCATCCTGATTTCGCCCCGATTTAATTACCACACCGTCGTCGCCCTGATCGAAATTACAATTCTCGATAAGGACATTTCGAGTCATCTCCAAGTCAATGCCGTCGTTGTTGTGACCGTGAGCGTATACATCGAGGTTTCGGGCAATGGCGTTCTCGCACAGATAAAGATGAATGGTCCAAAATGGGCTCTGATATATCGAGAAACTATCGAGGAGCACATTCTTGCACCTGTTGAACTGAACGAGGTGAGGACGCATATTATTTTCACCTTTAGCCATTTGGCGCTTTTCTACCGGCACATTCTCTGACATCATGGTGTACAGTTCCTTGAGGGCATTCATATGAGGGGCCGGACGTTTGAACCACTTGCGCCACAGGTCCATTTTCGGGGCAAGCTTACCCGGGCCGGTAATAGCAACATTTTCACAGTCGTATGCGTATACCAAGGGTGAATAGTTGTAGCATTCCATGCCTTCCCACGAGGTCGGCACAGCAGGCAGGTAGTCTTTTGGATTGTCGGAAAATACAAGTTCGGCACCTTGCGCGAGGTAAAGATTCACATTGCTGCAGAAATGAACCGGACCTGTGTGCCAGCGCCCTGCCGGAACTACCACACGACCGCCACCGGCCTCACTGCAAGCCTTCATGGCCTTAGCAAAAGCCTTTGTGTTGGCTTTTACAGCCTTGGGAGTATCGGTATCTGCAACTGCGCCGTAATCTGAAATCGAGAATTGGCGGTCGGCAAAAACAGGTTCGGGAACTTCGATATCGTAGATATAGACATCGTCGACAGCGACACGGTAACCAACGCTGCCGAATCGATCGCCACGTTTGTTGTACCATACAGGGTGATCGCCGGTAACCTCGACGACAAGGGTATATGCAGCCACCGGCATTACCGGGGTGATGAGGCGGATATCAGCCGCAGGTTTGAGCGAATAAAAATCTACAAGCGACGAATATACAGTATCTCCGCTATTATTGAGCATGCTCACCTTTGCATATCCGCCGTCGGGGGCTGTGCGACCGGCAATGGCTACTTTAGAGCCAATAAACTTATAAACGAGTTTTTCGCCGGGCTTGTCGGAATTGAACAGTTGAGAGCCTACGGCACGGCCCGAAGGTTCGACCAAGCCCCTATGATCACGGCGAGTACCCGAAAGGATATCGACCGGCTTGGCTGTCGAGGCATCCCAGAACTGCATATAGTCGGGTATCGATAATTTGTCGCCATTGACATTGATTGGTTGCCATACATATGTCGCAGCCGAGGCCTGGTGAGGGTATGACCACCTGTCGCCCATATACATAGGTATAGTGTCGCCGTCGACAATCAGAGGAAAGACAAAAGTTGTTTGAGAATTCCAAGTCAGCGAACCTTCGGGACAGAATAAACCTTGACGCTTCCATGGTCCCCGAATCGACGGAGCAGTATAATAATAGTTGTCGTTTCGCTCCCAGCTTGTTAGTTTTGACGACAGGTGATAGTAGCGTCCGTTCTTTTTGAACACAGCCGGAGACTCGCCACAGCCTTCGACATGAGCGACCTTTTCGGCTACCGATTTATAATCGTCGGAGAGCTTATAAATCGGCCCGTGATGAATGAGGATATAGCCCGATCCGTCGGAATCTTGAAAAGCACCCATATCCCAATGTTTAAGAGGCTTGCCATTGAATAGCAGCGGGCCTTGCATGGTATAAGGGCCGGTGATATTCTTTGCAGTAGCGTAGGCTGTATAGGGGTCTTTGTATTGCATGTTGTCGGCGTGCATATACATAACATACTCGCCGGTAGCTGGGCATTTCATCACCTTAACACGTTCCCCCACCCTATTGGGACCGAGTATGCCGTCGGGCTGCATCTGCAAGGCAACACCTTCGAATTTCCAGTTAGCGAGGTCGGGAGATGAATAACATGAAAAGCCCGGAAAGGCATTCGTTGTATCAGATTTCCATTCTCCGAACATATAATAGCGGCCCCCATCCTCGATAATCGATGCCCCGTGAGCATTGACTATATGATTGTTGTCATCAAACAAAGGAATGCCGCTTGCGATAACCCTTTTTGGAGTAGCAGTCGACAGCAGCGTGCCTAAGAAGGCCAAAGCAAGAGTAAATGTGAATAAGCGCATAGGTTTTATGGTTATTGGTTTTCGTTAGTTTCTTTAACAAGTAGGAGTGCGTCGCCGGGTTGAAGTTTTACCTTACCGTTGGGCACAATGTATTTGCCGTTGCGGCGTATCATCATCACCAGTTCTCCTGCCGGCAGCTGCATATCGCGCAGAGTACTTACACCCTCGAGGTCCTGTGCGGTAAGTACTTTTCTCTGCAAGGCCACCGGGTGCTCGTCGACGAGTTCGACACCGAAGGGTTCGTCGTTGTCGGCTGTATGATCCACGAGCCCGAACTTACGGGCCGAATACAACACCGTCGTGCCCTGGACAATCAGCGATATAATGGTGACGAAGAATACGATGTTGAAAATTTGTGATGCACCGGGCACGTCGGCAACCACGGGATATGTAGCGAATATAATAGGAACAGCACCACGCAGCCCCACCCAAGAGATAAAGGCCTTAGACTTGAGCGAAATTTTGCGGAATGGCGCAAGACATAAGAAGACGCTCACAGGGCGCCCAACCAAAATCATAAACGCACCAATGAGTATCGACACCGGTGCAACGGTTACCATTTCGTGGGGATTGACGAGCAAGCCCAGCATAATGAACACCACAATCTGTGCAAGCCATGTGATGCAATCCATAAACTTGGTAACACCGGTTTTGAAAGGAATCTTAGAATTGCCAATCACTATACCGCAAAGGTATACGGCGAGGTAGCCGTTGCCTTCGAGAAGTGTTGTAATCGAGAATGTGAGGAAAACCGTTGCAAGCATCAGAATCGAAATCATCGCCGTGGCCTGCCCACCGTCCTCACCTGTGCCTATCTTGCGGTAAAATAAAGCGAGTTTTACCCCAAGCCGCCCCATTGCCATACCGAGAGCTGCACCAACACCGAATTGCAGCACAAGCTGAATCAGGACATCGGACACTGATACAGAATCGGTAAGCGAAGTACACTGAATGAGGATAATCGTGAGCATGTAGGCCATTGGGTCGTTTGAGCCACTTTCGAGTTCGAGCATCGGCCTGAGGTTGTGGCGTAGTTTTACATTGTGCCCGCCAAGGATACCGAAAACCGAAGCCGAATCGGTCGACGACATTGTCGCAGCAAGCAAAAGCGAAGGCAAGAGTGCAAAATGGATATTTGTCCACGCCGCGCCGGAAAGTATGAAAATAAACACACCTGTGAGCAAGGCCGTGAGCATCACCCCTACAGTTGCGAGAGTAAGGCCCGGCAGAATAACCGGCCTTATAGCTTTGACGGACGTATTGAGGCCGCCGCTAAACAAGATTACACACAGAGCCACCATACCGGCGAACTGCGCCGTGTGCATATTATTGAAGTGCAAGCCGAGGCCGTCGACACCAAACATCATGCCCACAAGCATAAACACAAGCAGCAAAGGGAGGCCGGTACGATAACTTGATTTACCGATAAGCACGCCGGTCAACAACAGGATAGAGCTCACCAGCAATATATTTTCACTCGTTATTGTCATTATCTCTCAGAATTATTCATAAAACCGAAGCGTACACGACATATTTATTCAAGCAAGTCTTAAAACAATACTTCGGTTATTTTTTGAGAGTTTGTTAACGGCTCCGAGGAGCCAGGTGTTTAATCCATTAAAAATCTGATGTTTAGCATAAAATTGAACACTAAAATTTGGTCAAGTCGCTGAATTTCAGTAACTTTAAGGTTATTCCAAGACACTTA
>LUJM01000034.1:0-1635 GCA_001689415.1 Bacteroidales bacterium M2
AATCAAGCCATTAACTGAATATCCCTACATAATTACCCCTTAAGTAAACAGCATTGGGTCGCGGCATGCCGCGACCGGGTGTCTAAAGCATTTTTCTCCTTGACAGTCAAATAAATAAATGTACTTCTATCCGGTTGCGGCATGCCGCGACCCTACGAGAGGGTAGTTAGATAGAGTGTTGACTATATGAAAGTTAGCATCACCTGACTTGCTCGAAGAGCATTACTTTATTGAACCCCGGCATTACGAAGTTTGCCGGGGGCTACGCCTCTCCTCTGGTGATTAGTGTCGAAGACACTGCCCATTAGACTGAAAAGCTCCTATCGCTGACACTTTTTTTCCTCAAGTTAACAGCATTATGCCGCGACCCAGCGAGAGTGAGGGTGCTGACCCCCGGCATCTAACGGCGACTTGTTCTTTGAGCATTTTCTCCTTGATAATCAGCGAATTTATTGGGCTAAGTAAAAAAGGCTGTGCTCGTAAAAAAGCGAACACAGCCTCAAAGCTTAAGTGGTGAGTTTTATCTCACAACAATCTTGCGGGATTTTGTGCCTTGACGCACGATGTAGAGACCGGCAGGGAGATTGCCGAGCTCGGTGGCGGGTGCATTGCGGAGTACTGCCACGCCTTGGAGGTTGTAAACGTCGACCGGAGTATCGGTGTCGGTCACAACTTCGGCGACTCCGGAATTCTCGCTGACAGTCACCTTGCACGCCTCGGTGTGGGGCACGCCGTAGCCGTCGACGGCAGTGAACCATATCACAGCCTCACCGGGAGCCACGGCGGTTATCACACCATTGTCAACGGTAGCAACTTTGGGGTTGGACGTGGTCCATTCCTCGGATTTTACGGTCATGTCGTCATCTTTCGTCACGGTAGCTGTGACTGTGGCCGTGTTGCCGGCAGTGAGTTCAAGGGCCTGCTCGCTCAGAGCGATGTCAAAAGCGCCCATTTCGCGGAAGTCAGTGAATCTATACCAGCCGTAGTAATTATCTAGACTGCCTTTGGGGATATATACTATGACGTCTATCAGGACATCGCGAAATGCGTTGTCCGCTATTTTTTGAGGGGTCGGATTCAGATTATAGATTGTCTTGAGATTGCAGCACCCATCGAAAGCACACTTTCCGATTTCAATAACCGAATTGGGGATGGTGACAGAAGTCAGGCTGCCGCAGCTGTAGAAAGTGCTCTCTCCGATTTCAACAACCGAATTGGGGATGGTGACAGAAGTCAGGCTGCTACATCTAAAGAAAGCTCTATTTCCGATTTCATTAACCGAATTTGGGATATCGATCGAAGTCAGGTTGTAGCAATCATTGAAAGCGGATTCTCCAATTGTAGTAACCGAATTGGGGATGGTGACCGATGTCAGGCTGCTACATCTATAGAAAGCACTATTTCCGATTTCAGTAACCGAATTGGGGATATCGATCGAAGTCAGGCTGCGGCAGTAGGAGAAAGCGTTATTTCCAATTGTAGTAACCGAATTGGCGATATCGACCGAAGTCAGGTTGTAGCAATCATCGAAAGCGAATTCTCCAATTGTAGTAACCGAATTGGGGATGGTGACCGAAGTCAGACTGCGGCATTCACAGAAAGTGCCCTCTCCGATTGTAGTAACCGAATTGGGGA
>LUJM01000034.1:1703-66751 GCA_001689415.1 Bacteroidales bacterium M2
CTCCGATTGTAGTAACCGAATTGGGGATGGTGACCGAAGTCAGGCTGATGCAGTTGTAGAAAGCCTCTTTTCCGATTTCATTCACTGAAGTGGGAATCGAGTATTCTCCTTCTTTACCAACCAGGCATGTTATAAGCTCTGTTTTGTCGATATTAAACAATACCCCGTCTTCTGAACAGTAATTCGGGTTGCCATCTTCGACTACAATCTCTGACAGGCTGCTGCAATTCGAGAAAGCGCCCTCTCCGATTGTAGTAACCGAGTTGGGGATGGTGACAGAAGTCAGGCTGCTACATGTAAAGAAAGCTCGATTTCCAATTTCATTAACCGAATTGGGGATGGTGACCGAAGTCAGGCTGATGCACCCATAGAAAGCGATACTTCCGATTGTAGTAACCGAATTGGGGAGAGTGACCGAAGTCAGACTGCGGCATTCACGGAAAGTGCCCTCTCCGATTGTAGTAACCGAATTGGGGATATCGACCGAAGTCAGGCTGTTGCAGTTGGCGAAAGCGTTATTTCCGATTGTAGTAACCGAGTTGGGGATATCGACCGAAGTCAGGCTGCGGCAGTAGGAGATTATTTCCGATTGTAGTAACCGAATTGGGGATATCGATCGAAGTCAGGCTGCTGCTAGAGAAAGCGTAATTTCCGATTGTAGTAACCGAATTGGGGATTGTGACCGAAGTCAGGCTGCTGCACCCAGAGAAAGCGCTACTTCCGATTTCGGTAACTGAGTTGGGGATATCGACCGAAGTCAGGCTGCTGCAATTATAGAAAGCGAGTCCTCTGATTTCGGTTACAGAGTAGCGTAACGAGCCTTTGAAGGCAAAGGGTGGAATGGAAATGTCACCGTAAACGTAAACACGGTCGTTTTTACCGACGGCTACGGTGCGGTCATCTTCAGATGTTACTTCAAACTTGAGTCCATGATAGGTGAAGGCGTCGCCGACGGCTGCTCGGGCTACTGTTGCGAGCATGGCCGCCACAAGGAAAAGTAAATACTTTTTTATTTGCATTGTGATTTGGTTAATGATTTGAGTTATTTATTGTTTTGAGTATTTCATTCAAAGATTTATGAGAGGGCAGACTGTTACGCGCCCCCGAAAGGTACACGAACAGCACGTCGCTGAATCCGGCCTCCTTCAGCCTGAATGTCTCGACCTTGATTTTGCCCTTGCCTGCGGGCATCGTCTTGGAATGGCAGAAGCTCGATGCTGAAATTATCCCAATAGTTATAATGTGGCTCAAGTGCCGCGATGTCGGGCATTGTAAAAGAATGTGCCTCGGATTCCACTCGCCGGCAATATATAATGGTTAGTACGAAAAAAGCGTAGGAATCTGTATCAGTTACCGTCCTACTGGTCGGGGCTTCTCGCATTGCCTAATCGTAGTCGGACGGCAACGCAGAAGCCCACGCTTGTATATGCAATCAATGCGTTCGGCTATATTACTCCTGAAATATTATGCCGAATGCAAGATAATTACATATCCACGGGCATCTACCGTTGCTCAATCCTTGACTACGATTTGAAATTTTGCGAGAATTTCGACCAGTCAAGAATCAGCGCGGATAAACGCTTTCTATTATGTCTGCCGACCCACTCACATAGCCCTTGACCGGGCCTCTGCGATGTGGTCTGCGAGCGCAAATTTAGTAATATTTTTTGAAATACAGAAGCCAACAACACGAAAAATCTAATTATTACCTAAACTTCAAACCGAGCATTAAAAAGTCGTCGGAGACGACGCAATCATAGATTTGGTCTAAGTTTTAGATAATAGTTTTTGGCCCCCCTAAGGATGCACGAAACTGACGTGCCGCTTGCCACGCCCATCCCCACCACCCACTCGTAGGGTCGCAGCACAATGCTGTTAACTTAAGGGGTGATTATTCAAAAGGTCGGCAACGATAGGAGCTTGGCTCTCTGAGACAAGCCACGGTCAGGCGATACTAACTTGCAGATAGTCAACCTTCTATCTAATCATCCTCTCGTAGGGTCGCGGCATGCCGCGACCGGGTAGAAGTACATTTATTTGATTATCAACCCATTATCAGCCCATGGTAGTCATGGACAACGTCTTATGTTGTGAGCTTTACAGTAGATAACACCTTGATTATCAAAAAGAAAAATGCTTTTGATACCCGGTCGCGGCATGCCGCGACCCTACGAGAGTGGGGGATGACTGTGGGAATCAGCACGTCAGTTTTGTGCATCATATCCTCACGTTAACAGCATTATGCCGCGACCCTCTTACGCCCACATCCCCCTCTACACAACGAACCCTCGCCAAGGGGTTTGGCGAGGGTTGAGGAGAAAGGAGTAATCTATGTCACGGACTTTTTTAATGAAGTCAGCAAAATGCCTTTCTGATTATAACAACGATTGAGGCATGCGAAAGGTTCATTCGTTGAGGCTTACACCGTCAATATCCGACAGTTTTTTCTTGAGCATCTCCGCATCGTCGAGCCGTATAGCCACGGTCATGCGGCAAGTGTTGTCGAATTGCTGGTCGATAATCCTTATGCCCGGTGTCTTGGTCAGCTTCATCACATCGTTCATGGCAAGGTAGGGGAATACAAACTCTATCTGCGCCATAACGTGACGTTCTTCGATTTCGGCTTCTTCAAGGGCCATACGAGCAGCTTCGCGATAGGCCGCTATCAGGCCGCTTGTGCCGAGTTTGATGCCGCCGAAGTAGCGCACTACCACGATTACCACATCTGTCAGACCGAAGGAATTTATCTGACCCAGAATAGGTTTGCCCGCTGTGCCCGAAGGCTCGCCATTGTCGCTGCTCAAAAAGTCGGTCCGTGCAGCGCCTACCATATATGCCCAGCATACATGGCGGGCGTCGAAATATTTCTTCTGATATGTTGCCACCACAGCCTTGGCTTCTGCTCCGGTCGAAACCGGGTGGGCGAAAGCCAAAAATTTGCTCATCTTCTCTTTGAAGATAGCTTCGCTGGGAGTGACTATGGTTTTGAACGTATCAGCCATTAATATACGTGTGAATCGTTGTCAAGTTCATTTTCTGTGAGTGGTGTGGCGTTCATCTTGTACCATGCGTAGGCTATGTAGGCAAGAACGAACGGAACAAGTAGCGATACCCAGCTCATCACTGTAAGCGTAAACAGCGACGACGAACTGTTGGCAAGTGTCAGCGACGAGGCTGTGTCGACGGTAGAGGGCAGGTAGGCTGTGTCGGCATAGCCTGCGATAAGGAACAGCACCACTACCACGGCTGCTACGCCGAATCCGGCAAACCAGATACCGGCACGCCATGTCTTGTCGAAAGCTGAGCGGAAGATTGCATACAGCACTGCTACTACGCCTACAAGCAGTATTGCGGCCAACCACCACATGCCGAGCAAGTTGTGGAGATAGATATTGGGCTCGGTGATAAACTGATTGTCGACAAAGCGATAACCGGGCTGCAGAAGCAGTACCACTACGAATGCTACGAACAGTACGGCGAAAATAAGGCCGTTGTAGAGCGTTTTCTTCCTCATGCGGCTTGTAAATGCCTCGTCACCACCGATATTGTTGATGAAGTACATGCACGCCATGGTGCGGGCGAGGAAAAAGACAGCAAAGCCGAGAAGCAGGTTCTTCCAGCACGCGATTGCCTCGAGGCCGTGAGTCGGAGCCCACTGCGAGATTACCGGTGCGCCAACGTTGAGGATATTGGTCTTGGTAACGGTAAACGCTCCGCCAAAGAAAAGCATACCCACTGCTACGCCGAGCAATACACAGCCAAAGAGGCCGTTGAAGAGCAAGAAGCCGTCGTAGACTCGTGTGCCGTACACGTTGCCTTTTTTGCGGCGGAACTCATAGCTTACCGCCTGCAGCACAAAGCTCACAAGTATAAGCATCCATAGCCAGTAGGCTCCGCCGAAGCTGGTGCTGTAGAACAAGGGGAATGATGCAAAGAATGCACCGCCGAAGACAACAAGGGTTGTGAACGTAAACTCCCATTTGCGGCCAAGTGAATTGACCATGAGGCGGCGCTGTTCGTCGGTGAAGCTGCAAAAAAGCATCGACTGGCCTCCCTGTACGAAAAGCAGGAATACAAGTGCGGCCCCGAGGACTGCGATTAAGAGCCACCAATAGGCTTGTAACATTGAAAGTGTATCCATTTCAGTCGTGTTTTTCGATGTTGGTTTTTGATGCTGTGTTGATATATCTTAGCATGATGCTGATTTCTGCTATCAGCAGTGCTGTGAAGATTGCTGCGAATATCCAGAATGTCAGTTGTACCGACGACGACGGTATGCCGCTGATTGCTACGCCGGTAGGCATAAGGTCTTGTATCACCCAGGGCTGACGGCCTACCTCGGCCAAAACCCAGCCCGACTGGCTGCAGATCCATACTATTGCTACCGACAGCATACCGAGCCAGTGGAGCCACGGACGCTCGAGCACTCGCATCTTGCGGTAGCATACAAATGCTATAAGCACAAGGAAAGCAAATAGGAATCCGCCGGTGACAACCATAATATGGAAAGCGTAGAAGGTCATACCTACAGGCGGCACGGCGTCTTCTACATTCTCGAGGTAGCCGTAGCCGAAGTAGGTAAAGTTCTCTTTTACTTTGGCGGCGGCTTCTGCCATAGCGGCTTCGTCTCCGGCTTCTTTGGCTGTGGCATATTCGCGAAGGGCTTCCTGTGCGGCAAGGCCTATCGCTTTCTTATCGGCGTAGCTAAGTCCGTACACTGTATCGCCCTCGGCTGTGATTGTGCGGCCTGTGATAAGGTCGTTGATGCCTGGCACGAAGCAGTCTCCTTTCATATTAATCATATACGACAGGCCCTTGGGCAGGTCGATTGAGAACAGCATCGGGTCGTCGGGATGATCCTTGGCATCGGGGCGGAGTATGCCGATTGCTGTCAGGTCCTGGCCCACATTGCCGTTGTACACACCTTCCATAGCTGCGAGTTTCATGGGCTGCACTCTGGCAACCTCTACTGCCGAGCCGTGGCCGGTCATAAAGGTAAGGAGTATACCGGCGAGGCCTACCCACGCACCAATTTGCATTGAGCTCTTGGCGGCTGATTCATTGCGCTTGCGCCATAAAAGCCATGAGCTAACGCCGATTACGAAGACTCCTGCAAGTGCCCAACCGCTGAATACAGCGTGGAAGAACTTGTTGATTGCCACCGGGTTTAAGGCAACTGCCCAGAAGTCGCTCATCACATTGCGCATCTGTGCAGGGTCAAATTCCATGCCTACCGGCGACTGCATCCACGCGTTGGCAATAAGAATCCACAGCGCCGAAAGCGATACGCCAAGCGCTACAAGCCATGTCGACAGAAGGTGGAAGCCCTTGCTCACCTTTTTCCAGCCGAAGAACATCACGGCAACAAAAGTTGCCTCCATAAAAAACGCCAAAAGGCCCTCGATTGCAAGGGGTGCGCCGAAGATATCGCCTACAAACCAGCTGTAGTTCGACCAGTTGGTGCCGAACTCAAACTCGAGGATAAGGCCGGTGGCAACACCGCAGGCAAAGTTGATGCCGAATAGTGTCATCCAGAATTTGGTAATACCTTTCCAGCGCTCCTGGCCGGTGCGCACATAGAGGGTCTCCATGATTGCGACTATCACCGAAAGGCCTAAGGTGAGAGGCACAAAGAGCCAGTGGTACATGGCTGTGAGTGCGAACTGCGCCCTCGACCAATCTACCACGCTTAATAGTTCATTCATAATATTGTTGTTTATTGATTAGTTATTCGCTCTAAATACCGCCCGTCAGGGTTTTGTCAGGGCTTTGCGAACGGCTTCGGCCCTTTCTGTGTCGGTTGTGTACTGTGTGTGCAGTATGTCCGGAAAGAAAAACACCTTGAGTATGGCAAAGAATATAAATAGCTTGATGATTATCAATAGCCACAGTTTCCGCCCGACTGTCATCGAGCGGAAGCCGTCGACATACATCGATACTACCTTATTCAGCCACGTCTGCATCTGCTACTTTTACGCGGCTTTTGTCGCCTTTGTGGGTTAATGGCATTTTTACCTTCAATTCGTCGAATCCTTTGCCGTACACGCCGTTACAGTTGGCCTGTGTTACGAATGCATCGGGGTCTATCGACTTGATGATGCGCGATATGGTAACCGATTCTATTTTGCGGCACATAACCAAAAGTACCTTAACTTCCTGTTTCGAATACCAGCCCATACCGCTCAATACCGTGCAGCCGCGGCGAGCCTCGTTGTTGATAGCTGTCGCTATCTCCTGCCATTTCTTTGAAAAAATGGTAAACTGAACTGCCTGACGGTTGGTATTGATAAGCATGTCGGCCATATATGAGCATAATATCAGCACCACGAAACCGTACACTACAAGGTCGATGCGGTGCGAGATGAAGTACGACGACGATATTATGATGCAGTCGTTGTAGAGCATCGTGCGACCTACGGTCACATTGGTGTACTTCGATACCATTGCCGCTACGATATCCGTGCCGCCCGACGAGCCGTTGTGCGTAAAGGCCATGCCTACACCGATACCGGCCATGAGACCGCCGAGTACGACGTTCATAAACGGTTCGTTCGTAAGCGGCGCGTCGAACAAGGGCTGGAATATGCCTACGAATACTGAAATCATCGTAGCACCGTAGATTGTGCCGAGCACGAATTTCTTGCCAACAACCTTGTATGCTATTGCCAAGAGGGCAAGGTTGCAGGCATACTGGGTGATTGCAACAGGTATGCCGAGGGTTAGGTAAACTATAGTTCCGATACCGGCAAGACCGCCTATCACGACCTTTTCAGGTAGGATAAAAGCACAAAAGCCAAAGGCATAGATTGCCATGGCTAATGTAATGAAGATATAGTCGCGGGCCGAACGCCACAAGTTTGTATTAATTGCTGTCATTAATTTTTTGTCTTAATGAGGCAAAGTTACAAAAAATGTTAATAAACTAAGTCGTTTCGGCGAAATTATTTTTCTTTAGTTGCAAAATATTTCCATAAAGGGGCTGCCATCATGGCTTGCTTGATTTCTCCATTTGATAGCAACTCAAACAGCTCATGCCGGCTCACAAGGTGCACGGCAATGTCCTCGGTCTTGTCGAGGTGTTGCTCTTTGTCGAGCTGCTCAACGCCATGTGCAACAAAGCAATAGCAGCGGTTCGACGAGGTGCTCGAGTTCGGCGAGACGGTGGCGATAAGCTCCCATTCTCCACCGCCGAAGCCTGTTTCTTCGAGCAATTCGCGCTTGGCTCCGTCTATCGGGGCTTCACCCTCTTCTACGCATCCGGCACAAAGTTCTATCGATACCTCGCCTATGCCATGGCGGTATTGTTCTACAAGCACATAGTGGCCGTCGGTAGTTTCGGCGATTACATTTACCCAGTCGGGGTATTCGAGTATATAGTATTCGGGGTGTATGGTTCCGTCGGGAAGTTCCACCTTGTCGCGACGCGCTGTCAGCCAGGGGCGCTTGATCAGGTATTCCGACTCAAGCAGTTTCCATTTCTGTATCTTGTATTCCATAGTCTGTCTATGAGTGTGATTTATTTCTGTGCGAGTTTGTTACGGTAGTATTCCGCTACCTTGGTATATGGGTAGTAAGGCGCGGTTTTAGTGGCGATAGGCAGCTTGACCTCGCGCTCGTTGAGCAGTACCTTCACAAGCACATTCTCCGGCTTCACTTTCTTAATATCGGTAGGGCGATAGAAAACTAACTGCAGGTTCGCTGCCATGGGGAACACCTCGTCGCAATGCCATTGAGTTGCAAGATCGTCGAGACTGTCGATCTGTTTGCCGAAATCGTCGATTTCCATTAGCACCACCAAGGGCAGCACCACTGATTCGTGGCCGAAGCGCAGGTTGGCGCTAATAGTCGGGGAGGTGAGGGTAGTATCGGCTGAGGCAAGGATATTCTCAAGAAGGTAGCGCTGCGACAAGGGCACTTTGCCGTTGGTGATCGACGAGTTTCCGCCGTTGATAAACCATTTGGCATTGGTAGTCGCCCATTTATTCACAATGTCTTCTTTCGAAAAGATATCGGCAAGATTCGACTCGCGCTCGGGGTGGCTGGCCATATTCATAGCCATATCAAACAAGGTGTTGCCAAGCGTAACCACATCGACCTGCGTGCGGGCATACTCGGGGTCGTTGAAGAGCACGGCAAGAAAATCGCCCGGTCCTTGGTGGCGCTGGTTGAACTCTGCCAACACCGGCTGAGCCTTGGCTATTTCGGCTGTCTTTGCCGAGTCGGTGTCGGAATTGTTCATATACAGCATTTCGGCCCATGAGGCATCGGTCGTGATGTCGAGACCGGGTACCATGGGCTTCATCTCCTGCAATTCGTTGAGCATCGACAATATACAGCGTATCACCACGGTCGACTTTGCATCAACCTTTGTGCCGTCCTTGAAGATAGTAGGGTAGTTCTTCACCATTCGCCGGGCAATGCCTTGGTGCTGGCGAGCGCCCAATGGTGTCAGGTCGCCCCAGCGCAGATGTGCCCCTACGGCTATGTCGCAAACCTCATTGAGTACTTCTTTACCTCGCGGTGTGAGCTTGCCGTCGGCATCGGCCTTGAGGAGGATTTCGCGCGGGGCTATGTAGTCGTTTGGCCCTACGAGCCAGCGGCTGCCGTGGCGCCCATAGTGTTCAAGGTGGAATGCTTCGTAGCCCTTGGGGGCTTTGGTGAGCTTGGGTAATTTGCTGTCTGGATAAGCCTGAAAGTTGCAGGCCGTAGAGCTTATATTGTCGATAAAATCCCCGGTCAGTTTGTTGTCTGTTCCAAATGCCAATACGGGGCTCAACGCTCCGAGTGTGGCCATTGCTGCAATGTGTATTAATTTCATGAGATAGAAAGATTATGTGTGCTTTTGGAAGTTAATCCACTGCAAAAGTACACATAATCTTTCTATATTTTTTGTTTAAGAACGAATTTTTTAATCTTTTATTTGCGCCAGTTGCCTTGCTATGTCCAATATGGTATCGTGTAGCTCGAGCTTATCTTTCCAGCAGTCGGGCAAATTCTTGTAGCCGATATGTGCGCCGAGGATATTGCCGCAAATAGCGCCGGTAGAATCGCTGTCACCGTCGTGGTTGACTGCCATGCGTATCGCCTCTGAGAAGTCGGTGGAGTTCTTCAGCGCACAGTAATATGCTATCGCCACAGCCTCCTCGCCTACCCAGCCTTCACCCAATGAGCGGATATTGTCGATCGGCTTGCTGTTGTCGTCTACAAAGTGCTGAAACGCACGGCTCACAAGCCAAAACATTATATTGATATCGCTTTCGTAAGTCGGGCCATAGCAGGCTTTTAGAATCTTGCTTGCATCATTGTTGAGAAGCAACACCTTCTCGGGGAAAGAGTTGTGGCTGTAGTCGTCATGGGAGATGTACATTAGTGTGGCCAGATATGCGGCACTTATAAATCCTAACGGATGTCGGTGCGTAAGCCTTGCCGCATCGCCTGCAAGCAATGCAACATCGTTTTCGTCCATGTCGTCTCGGCCAAGGGCGTAGAGGGCGATTGGCGCTACTCGCATTGCTCCGCCGCAGCCTTTGCTGTCGTTGTAGGGAATGCCGCCTTTGCTCATGGTCTCGAGCGCAGTCAGGCATGTCACGCCCGGTGCTCTGCGGCAGCGAAGGGCCTTTATGTCCTCGAGAGGGCAATGCGGGCACGATTCTGCCGAGCCCCCCTGCGTACGGTACCATGCCAGATAGGCCTTGCCGATTTCGGCTAATGCCTCGGCGTGATCGTAGGGGCGGCCGTTGAGCCGGGTGAGGGCATAGGCCGTAAAGAGGGTCATCTGGGTGTCGTCGCTGATGAGAGCGTTGTCGCCATGTAGCACATAGTGACGTATGCCTTCTTGGCCGTAACGTCTCTCGATACTTGCGAGGCTGTTGAATTCTACTTCATAGCCGAGGGCGTCACCGGCTGCTCCGCCTATTAGCGACCCTGCTATGATATCGTATAATCTTTCTTTATCCATTTTTGTTGTCGTATATGCAAGAATACGCACAAAAAACGGTTTTGTCGCCGAATAATGAAGAAATTTTTAGCCAATTAGTTGTTAAGATTGCCAAAACTCCTTAAATTTGCACAATATTTGGAGTGCCATGCCTTGCGGTGTGGGCTGTCAAAGTGAACGATAAGAAAAACAAACAATTCATAAATCAATCAAAAATCAATCATCTTATGTGGTTAACAAGCTCATCTATAGGGCGTAAGTTCGTGATGGCCTTAACGGGCATCTGCCTCGTCCTATTTGTAACTTTTCACGTGTTGATGAATGCCGTTGCTCTGATATGGCCTGCAGCCTACAATCAGATCTGTATGTTCTTAGGAGCAAACTGGTATGCGCTGATTGCTTCGGCCGGTCTCGCGCTGCTTTTCATCATCCACATTATCTACGCTCTGTGGCTCACAGTGCAGAACCGTAAAGCTCGCGGCAACGACCGCTACGCTGTCAACGCCCATTATCCCGGTGTGGAATGGTCGTCGAAAAACATGCTCGTTCTCGGCATCGTGGTTCTCGCATTCCTTATCGTTCACCTCGTGCAGTTCTGGGCTAAAATGCAGCTTCAGGAGCTTATGTCTCATGACCTCGCTGTTCTGCCCCAGGTTAACGGCGCTCCCGCTGCTCCCGAATTCGGTACCCTGTTCCTTCAGGCTGCCTTCGAAAACTGGTGGACTCCCGTAATCTATATCGTCGGCTTCGTTGCTCTCTGGTTCCACATGAACCACGGTTTCTGGTCGATGTTCCAGACTATCGGCTGGAACGGCAGCATCTGGTTGCCCCGCCTCAAAACTATCGCTTGCTGGTGGACAACTATCGTAGTGCTTCTCTTCACCGCTCAGGCAATCCTTTTCACCGTTCAGGCCAACAACAAATACTTCCTCACCGCTCCCGCACTTCAGGAGCAGTATGCTGAGTATTGGAACGAACGTGCACAGGCTCTTATCGAAGAGTTCCAGGCCGAGGCTTCTGCCCTCAACCAGGCCGACCCTGTTGCTGCAACAACATTCTTTGCAGAACGCGGCGACTACTACTCGGCTGCTGCAGAAGCTATCAGCAAAGCTGTTGAAAATCAGGCTCCCGATTGCAAGAATGGTGGTCAGTACCTCCAGCAGATCGGTCAGTTCGGCCAGTTTATCCAGCAGCGTACCGATTATGCCAAGGTACAGGCAGCTCCCGCTGCAACCGAGACTGCTCCCGCAGAGACCGAGGCACAAACAGATTCAATTAACTAATAATCACTCAGAGATATGGCACAAACAACCAACCTTGAGGGCATGATCGACTCAACCCCCATCATGCACGATTACGCCGACATCGAAACCGGCAACATGCCTGAGTACACGATTGACTCGAAAATTCCCGAAGGTCCTGTCGCTGAGAAATGGACCAACTATAAAGCTCATCAGCACCTTGTAAACCCCGCCAACAAGCGCAACCTCGACATCATCGTGGTAGGTACCGGCCTCGCCGGCGCTTCTGCCGCTTCTACCCTTGGCGAGATGGGCTTCAACGTTTACAACTTCTGCATCCAGGATAGCCCCCGTCGCGCTCACTCTATCGCTGCTCAGGGCGGTATCAATGCTGCTAAGAACTATCAGAACGACGGTGACTCTGTATACCGTCTATTCTACGATACTGTAAAAGGTGGTGACTTCCGCTCTCGCGAAGCAAACGTATACCGCCTTGCCGAAGTATCTAACAACATCATCGACCAGTGCGTTGCCCAGGGCGTGCCTTTCGCTCGCGAATACGGCGGTCTCCTTGCCAACCGTTCTTTCGGTGGCGCTCAGGTGAGCCGTACTTTCTATGCTAAAGGCCAGACCGGTCAGCAGCTGCTCCTTGGAGCTTACAGCTCGCTCAACCGCCAGATCCAGAAAGGCACAGTACATAGCTTCACTCGTCGTGAAATGCTCGACGTTGTTATCGTCGACGGTCGTGCTCGCGGTATCATCGTTCGCAACCTCGTTACAGGTGAAATCGAGCGCTATGCTGCTCACGCTGTAGTACTCGCTACCGGTGGTTATGGTCGTGCATTCTTCCTGTCTACAAACGCTATGGGCTGCAACGGCTCGGCTGCTGTACAGGCTTTCAAGAAAGGCGCATACCTTGCCAACCTCGCCTTCACTCAGATTCACCCCACATGTATCCCCGTACACGGCGAAGATCAGTCAAAACTCACCCTTATGAGTGAATCGCTCCGTAACGACGGCCGCATCTGGGTTCCCAAAAAGAAAGAAGACGCCGAGGCTATCCGTGCCGGCAAAAAACGCCCCACCGATATTCCCGACGAAGATCGCGACTTCTACCTGGAGCGTCGTTACCCCGCATTCGGTAACCTCTGCCCCCGTGATATCGCCAGCCGCGCTGCAAAAGAACGTTGCGATGCCGGTTTCGGCGTAGGTACAGGCAATGCCGTTTACCTCGACTTCAAGTATGCTATCGAGCGTCTTGGCAAGGATGTCGTTCGCGACCGCTACGGCAACCTCTTCGACATGTACCAGATGATCAGCGACGACGATCCCTATGAAACCCCGATGATGATCTTCCCTGCAAGCCACTACACAATGGGTGGTATCTGGGTTGACTACGAACTCCAGACTTCTGTCAAGGGTCTCTTCGCTATCGGCGAATGTAACTTCTCTGACCACGGTGCAAACCGCCTCGGTGCTTCTGCTCTTATGCAGGGTCTTGCCGACGGTTACTTCGTGCTCCCCTACACAATGCAGAACTACCTCAGCGACCAGATCAAGGTTGCTCGTTCGACATTCGATACAAGCCATCCCGAGTTCGACAAGGCCGAAGCCGACGTTCGCTCACGCATCCAGCGCCTCATGGATATCAAGGGTACAAAGAGCCCCGACGAAATCCACAAGCGTCTCGGTCATGTGATGTGGAACCTCGTAGGTATGGGACGTACTCTCCAGAGCCTCGTTAAGGCCCTCGGCGAAATCGAAGAAGTTCGCAAGGAATTCTACACCGACCTGCGTGTCGTTGGCAAGGCTGATGACCTCAACACCGAGCTCGAGAAGGCTCTTCGTCTCGAAGACTTCCTCGTTATCGCTCGCATGATGGCTATCGACGCTCTCAACCGCAACGAGTCGTGCGGCGCTCACTTCCGCGAAGAGTATCAGACCGCCGACGGCGAGGCTGCACGTCGCGACGACAAATATATGTATGTAAGCTGCTGGAAATATACCGGTGATACCGAGAAGCCTATCCTAATCAAGGAGCCGCTCAACTACGAAGCTATCCAGGTACAGACCCGTAACTACAAATCCTAATCAAACCACGCGGCCGGGTCGGCTTTTGTTGGCCTGGCTACCAAAGAATCAAAAATAATGGAACATACAATCAGCGTAAAACTGAAAATTTGGCGTCAACGTGGTCCCAAAGAGAAAGGACAGTTCGTCAACTACTCGCTCGACAACGTTTCTACCGGTTCGAGCTTCCTCGAGATGCTCGATATGCTCAACCAGCAGCTGGTAGAGAAAGGTGAAGAACCCGTCGTATTCGACAATGACTGCCGCGAAGGTATCTGCGGTATGTGCTCTCTATATATCAACGGTCATCCCCACGGTCCCGTACAGGGCATCACTACATGCCAGCTCCACATGCGCAAGTTCAACGACGGTGATACAATCACTATCGAACCTTGGCGTTCGGCTGCATTCCCTGTAATCCGCGACCTTATGGTAGACCGTAGCGCATTCGACAAAATCCAGCAGGCCGGCGGTTACGTATCGTTCAACTGCGGTGGCGCTCAGGATGCAAACAGCCTGCCTATCAGCAAGGAAGTTGCCGATACCGCCATGGACTCGGCTACCTGCATCGGTTGCGGCGCATGTGTGGCTGCCTGCAAGAACGGCTCGGCTATGCTCTTCGTTTCGGCAAAGGTAAGCCAGTTCGCACTCCTGCCCCAGGGTCAGGTTGAGCGCAAACGTCGTGCTCGCGCTATGGTTCGCAAAATGGACGAACTCGGTTTCGGTAACTGTACCAACACCGGTGCTTGCGCCGCCGAGTGCCCCAAGAACATTCCTCTGAGCAACATCGCTCGTCTAAACCGCGAGTTCATCAACGCCAAGTTCTCGGAATAATTCCGACATAACTTCTCCACATTGAAGCCCTTTGCAGGTTTATATCTTTACCCCTGCAAAGGGCTTTACTGTTTATTTATAATAAAGAACATGAAAAAATTAAGCAATCTATTATTACTCATAGTGCTATTGGGTACGATTGCTTCGTGCACGCGCTTCTCTAATCGTGGCACGATTGTCAATCCTTATATCTCGACAGCCAGCACTAACACTTTCAGCTTCGATAAAATAACACTTACCGACAGCTCTACTGTCCTCGATGCAGTTGTTAATTTCCGTCCGGGATGGTGGTTTACACTATCTGACAGCTCTTATATCGAGGCTGACGGAGTGAAGTACCACATGACATCGATCGACGGTATCGTGGCCAACGAGCGTGTAGTGATGCCCGACTCGGGTATCGTTCACTTTGCCATGACATTCCCTGCAATCCCTGCCGATGTCAAGAGCATTACCTTTAGCGAAGGTTTTGCCAACGGCTACCAGCTCGCCGGTATCGACCTTACCGGCACTCTCGACTACAATGTCAACATAGGCAAACTGCCCTCGGACGTGCGCAAGCCTTTCGCCGACGGTGCGCTCCCTGATCCTGTCCTCAAATATGATTCTACTACTGTCAATATGCACCTGCTCGGCTACAAACCTGAAATGGGTGGCGTGTCTTACTTCCTTTTCTCCTCGCATGGATATGACAAACCCGATAAGCCTCTCACTCCCGATTCGCTCGGCAATTTGCAGCTTAAATTCGCTCTTGCCGCTCCTGCAAAAATGGTTATCCGCGGCAACCAGAATCTCTTCCTTGCAGGCGAGGCACACCTTGCTCCGGGCGAGACTGTGGATATGTATGTAGATACTCATGTCTCGGGCCTCGAGAATATGGCTACTCGCGACGACAAGTACTTCATCCCTGCCGGATATCTGCCGCTTTATCACAATGGTACGTATGCTAACTGGGACCGCATCGATAAAACCGGTCTGCCCGAATACAGCCTCAATGTAAATCGCGAGAACTTCATTGCCGATTATCACATGACAGGCGACGAGTACACCGACCAAGTGATAAATCTCTTTACAGCTCTCAACGACTCGATTGATGCTGCCGACATGCCAGCTATGTATAAGCAACAGCTTAAAGGCGAACTCGAGGTTGAGCTCGCAATAGCTGCCACAGACTTCATGCGACAGATGCAGGTTAGCTACTGGAGCAAAAACGATGGCTGGGGTAAACCTGTACCGAGCGACAGTATTAAATGTAAACTGTCGTCGGATAACGTGCGTAAGTTTGCCGAGAAGATCGACTTCAATGATCCTTATATTTATCTCTCTCCTGATGCTCTTGATGCCTTAAACACAGATATATGGCGTGCAAACGGTATCGATGCCGGAATCTACGAGTACCTGCGAGCATACAGCGATGCGTATGCTCGCGCTGACAAAGGCGAGTTTACCTCAGTTCCCGCCGACCTCGCAAAAGCTCCCGAAGGCTTTACAGAAGACCTGAAGGCTCATGCTCAGTACATGAAAGACAAACTCGCGAGTCTCGATTTTTCGCTTGTCACTCCGACTCCCGATGTGCCTGCCGAAAAACTCATCGCCGAAATCACCAAGCCTTATCGTGGCAAGGTGGTTATGGTTGACCTCTGGAACACTTGGTGTGGCCCCTGCCGTGCGGCTTTGGCCCAGAACGAGCCTGCCAAGAGCAAGGAACTCGCTTCGGATGATATTGTATGGATATATTTGGCCGATGAGAGTTCGTCTGTTCCTCTCTATCTTGACATGATTAAAGAAATCAAGGGTCATCACTACCTTCTCAATGCCGACCAGGTTTCTGCTGTTCGCAAACAGTTTGGTGTCGACGGCATTCCCTACTATATTCTTGTTGACAAGAAAGGCAAAGCAACAGGCCGTCCCGACCTTCGCGACCATTCTAAATTCAAGAAGACCATCCTCGAAGAACTTGCCAAATAAACTACAGGTAACATTATAAAAAAGAGGCGCGACATTTATCGCGTCTCTTTTTCATTTATATGTAGCTCCTTACCACATAGGGGTGAACGGTGCTGATTTTTCGAGTAGGTGGTTTGCGCATCCGCTGGCATCGCTATGCTTGGTCATATCGAGTTTGAGTACCGGTGAGCCGGGTTTCAGAATCAGGTGGTTCATGTCGATCCAAAGTGCGCCGGTAGAAGTTGTGCGCTTAAAATAATACTTGCCGCCGGTGCTGTCTGATACCGATGTCCACTGTGTTGACGATACATTCGGTTCTCCGGGCAATTCGTAGCCGTAGGGTACGCTTACAGTGCCCATGATGCTGAATAGTGAACCGAGGGCCTGTGGATAATCAAAATCGGTGGGAACGTGGTTGATAAAGAACGATGCCCTCACAAAGCGGTCGGCGCTGCGTACTGTGCCGGGAAGCATGTTTATACCTCCTATCTGGGTCCAGTACTGCTCAATCGACTCCATTTTCTCGTGTGTAGGGTCATTGGTGAGCACCTTGAGGTCGCGGCCTTTGAATGTGTGTAGTTCGCCGTTTTCATATTCCATAAGCAGTGTCATGCCTGTCTTGTCGGTGATAGCCCAGTGCAGGGTCGATACCGTACCGCCGTCGAAGGTCTGGCCGAAAATCGCAAATTCATTGGTTTTGAGCCATAAATCGACCTCGTCGACAGTGCTGAAATTGTCGAGGAAGTAGCTTATAATTACGGCAAGACTCATAATAGGGGTTTCCTTATCGCCTGTGGCTTCTTTGTAGATAGTACCTTTGCAGAAAAGACCGTTCATTACCAGGCCTGCTTCATTCATACCTTCGGTAACACCGCCGTCGTAACCTACAGCCAGCACCGAGGCATATTTCGAAGTCCATTTTAGCCAAGGCTCGGCGGGCATAGATGTGCGTTCCATGCCGCGGGGATAAACATATAGGTTTGTGGGGATAGGCGTACGCCAGTCGAGTGTTCGGCCTACAAGTACATAATTCTTATCACCAATGTATACTACTCGCGAGCAAGCCTGTGGTTTGCCGTGAACGATCAATAAAACGAGGGCTAATAGTAGCAGTTTGAAGAATTTCATAATGTCTGTAAGAATTAATAGTAGTTTAGATTAAAACTTACAGACGTGCAAAAATGTTCAGTACTGCAGGTAAATAAACGGTACAAGTTCGCTTTGGCGGGTTTGAACCACAACAAATAGTATGGCCGCCATAAGTATCGCCTGCCATACTACCGGCATGGCTATGTAGGCTTGTGTAGCTCCGGTCGTCCATGCGCGGGGGGTAAGATGCGCGATATATCCTGTGGCTGCAGCGAGAACTATCATCATGTAGCTTTCTACGAACTGAGGTGCTACGTCGAGGTGGAAGTTGGTGAATATTTGTTGTGCTATCTGGCCTATGGTTTCAAGGCTTGGTGCTCTGAAAATGGTGAAACCGGCTACAATAAGCATGAATGTCAGTGCTATGTTGGCAATCTTGACCTCGGGGCGGCCAACGAGATAGTCGGGCTGAGTCCAGAAGCGTTTTATTGTCTTGTGAATAACCAATAATAGTCCGTGGTATGCGCCCCAAATGATATACATCCACGAAGCACCGTGCCATAGGCCGCCTATTACCATGGTGGTGAATTGATTGAGATAGGCACGGGTACGACCTTTGCGGTTGCCGCCGAGGGGTATATATATGTAATCTTTGAGCCATGTCGACAAGGAAATGTGCCACCGATGCCAAAACTCGGTTGGGCTCTGTGATTTAAACGGAGCATCGAAGTTGATTTTGAATCTGTAGCCCAACAGCAAAGCCAGACCGATTGCCATGTCGGAATAGCCGGAAAAGTCGCAGTAGAGCTGTATAGTAAAGCCGATACACCCCATTAGATTCTCAAATCCGCTGTAGAGCATGGGGTTGTCGAAGATACGGTCAACGAAATTACCGCTGATGTAATCGGCAATCACAACCTTCTTCAGAAGTCCGGTCATAATGAGGAAAAGTCCTTCCGACATCATGGCCGGCGTGGCCTTGGTGTCGGCCTGTACCTGTGGCAGCATATCTTTAGCCCTCACGACTGGACCGGCAAGCAATGGCGGGAAAAAGGTGAGGTAGAAGCTGTAGTCCAGAAGGTTGCGGCAAGGCTTAAGGTCGCCTCGGTATATATCGACCATATAGCTTATCGACCTGAATGTAAAGAAAGATATACCTGCGGGCAGTATCACATCAAGCGGGTCGAATGTTGAGCCGATAATGCCTGTGAAAGCATCTAATAGCAGGTTCACATATTTAAAATAGACCAGCATGCCCACGTTGATTACAACATTTAGGGCAACTATGCTCTTTCTCAGCCACGGGGCCTTTGCCGCTCCAAGCCACAAGCCCAGTAAATAATCGCTCAGGCACACTCCGCATAATATAAACACGCACCACTCGCTCGATTTATAGTAAAAATAGAGCGAGAATGCTATCACGAGCAACATTCGTATGTGTCGGTATCCGCGAACTGCCTGATATATTATCAGAAATATAACAAATAGCACGAGGAAGAGACCCGAATTGAATAGCATCGGGTTGGCTGCGTCGAATGTGAGCAGACTGGCAAGACGATTGAGTACACTTTCCATTACGATTGCAAAATTAGTGAAAATCTACGACCTTAATATCTTTTGGTACAATATTTAACACAGTATCGACATGGCTGCGATGATTGATTCGGGTTTATTTGCTAACTTTGTGAATACAACTTTTACCCTTGCTGAATAATGACAAATATCGAATATCCTTTCTTTTCGCCGCTTTACCTTATGGCAAAGCCTGTTGGCCCGTGTTGTAATCTTAGGTGTTCATATTGCTACTATCTTGAGAAAGACGAGGTCCTGGGTTTGAAAGGCAATATGATGATGAGCGACGAAGTTCTTGAGCGTTTTATTCGTTCGTATATCGAGGCTCAGTCAGGCCCGTATGTGCAGTTTACATGGCACGGTGGAGAGGCTATGCTGCGTAAACCCGATTTTTACCGCAAGGTTGTGGATATTCAGCACCGATACGCAAGGCCCGATATGATTGTAAATAGTATTCAGACCAATGGCACGCTGATTACTGATGAATGGTGCGAATTTCTAAGTGATAACAACTGGCTCGTAGGCGTTTCGATAGACGGACCTCGCGAGATTCACGATGCCTACCGAAAGAACGCTGCAGGTAAGGGTACTTTCGATACTGTAATGAAAGGTATTCGCCGTCTCCAACGCTACAATGTTGAGTGGAATGCCATGGCCGTAGTCAATAATCTCAATGTGAAGCGGCCTCAGGATTTTTATAATTTCTTCAAGGAAATAGGTTGCCGCTACATTCAGTTCACTCCCATAGTCGAGCGCTATACTTCATCGGGTACACTGGCAAGTGCATACGACGACGGCATGATGTCGCCGCAGTCTGTGACTCCGGCAGAGTGGGGCGAGTTCCTATGCTCGGTTTTTGATTTATGGGTGAGAAGTGATGTCGGTAGCGTTTTTGTTCAGCTTTTCGATGCTACTTTGGCCAACTGGCTTGGCGAGATGCCGGGCCTTTGCTCTATGGGCAAAGTGTGCGGACATGCGGGTGTTATCGAGCACAACGGCGATGTATATAGTTGCGACCATTTTGTTTTTCCTGAATACAAACTTGGCAACATCATGAATCTTAGTGTTGTAGAAATGATGTCGGGCAATGCGCAAAATGAATTTGCCAAGAAAAAGCTTCAGGGGCTTACCGACAAATGCCGTACTTGCCCATACCTTAAAGCTTGTTATGGCGAGTGCCCGAAAAACCGATTTGTCAAAATAGATGATACCGATCGCAGGCACAACTATCTCTGCGAAGGCTATCGCCGTTTCTTCGAACACGTCGAGCCATATATGGATTTTATGGCCAACGAATATAAGGCTCAGCGCCCGGCTTCGAATGTCATGAAACTGTTTCGATAGTATATGGCAAACCCTATTATTGTTAAATGCCGTTTTATACCGAAGGGCTTTTGTGTGAATCTATTCGGTACTTTGTGGTCTCGTGATACATCGTGGATAGATAAATATGTAATCAACCATGAGCGTATACACACCGCCCAACAGCGTGAATTACTCTTTGTGCCGTTTTATGTTCTGTACCTTCTCGAATGGTTTGTGCGACTGATTTTCTACTGCAATTCATTCAAGGCATATCGAAGCATTTCGTTCGAGCAGGAAGCATACACATATGGCGTAGAACTTGGATATCTCAAAAGGCGTAAACCCTATGCTTGGCTCCGTTTTTTAGGAAAGAGAATCTGACAGTTGACTCAATAAAAAAACTGCAACCGTGGAATGTTGCAGTTTTTTTGTGAGTATAGCTTACTTGGATTCTACCTCGGTGGCATCAACGTCGTCGATTGGCGGCGGGGTAGGTTCGTTGTCATTGTCTTTGTGTCCGAAGAGTTCGTCGGTTCTCGATGTCCACGGACGCGGACCGAATATACGCTCTACATCGTCGGTAAAGATGACTTCGCGGGTTATAAGCGTCTGTGCGAGCTGGTGATGACCTTCCGAGTGTGATTTCAGTATCGATTTGGCGCGTTCGTATTGCTCGGCAATGATGCGCGAAACCTCTTCGTCGATAATCTTGGCACGGTCGTCGCTATAGGGGTTTGTAAACATATTGCTTTGGCCGGTCGAGTCGTAGTACGACAGGTTGGGCAATTTGTCGCTCATGCCGTAATATACAACCATGGCGTAGGCCTGCTTGGTTACACGTTCGAGGTCGTTTGCCGCGCCGGTTGAGATGTGGCCGGTAAAGAGTTCTTCGGCTGCACGACCGCCAAGGAGTGAGCAGATATCGTCGAGAAGTACCTGCGAGGGTACTATTTGTCGCTCTTCGGGCAGATACCAGGCCGCTCCGAGGGCTTTGCCACGAGGCACAATCGTTACCTTTACAAGCGGGTTGCCGTAGCGCAGATGCCAAGATACTGTGGCATGTCCGGCTTCGTGAATGGCGATTGCATTTTTCTCGTCGTCGGTAAGAATCTTCGACCTCTTTTCGAGGCCGCCGATGATACGGTCAACAGCTGCGTTGAAGTCTTCTTTGCTTACATTTTCCTTGTTATGACGGGCGGCGATAAGGGCTGCCTCATTACATACATTGGCTATATCGGCACCCGAGAAACCGGGAGTCTGGCGTGCAAGAAGCTCAATATCGAGGTCGGGTGCGGTCTTAATTTTGCGCAGGTGTACCTTGAAGATTTCTACGCGGTCGGGCAGGTCGGGCAGGTCTACATAGATCTGGCGGTCGAAACGTCCGGCTCGCATAAGAGCCTTGTCGAGGATATCGGCACGGTTGGTGGCTGCAAGGATAATGACACCGCTGTTTGTGCCGAAACCGTCCATTTCGGTAAGCAACTGGTTGAGAGTATTCTCGCGCTCATCGTTTGCGCCCATACCGGCGTTGCGTCCGCGGGCACGGCCCACAGCATCGATTTCGTCGATGAAGACAATACACGGTGCTTTTTCTTTTGCCTGACGGAAAAGGTCGCGTACACGCGATGCTCCTACGCCCACGAACATCTCAACGAAGTCGGAGCCCGACATCGAGAAGAAAGGCACATCTGCCTCACCGGCAACTGCCTTGGCCAACAAGGTCTTACCTGTACCCGGAGGGCCTACCAGGAGTGCGCCCTTGGGTATTTTGCCGCCGAGGTTGGTATAGCGTTTGGGGTTCTTGAGGAATTCTACAATCTCTTCGATTTCAGTTTTGGCCTCGCTCAGACCGGCAACATCGCGGAATGTCACTTTGTCGGCATTATCCTTGTCGAACAGCATAGCTTTCGACTTGCCAACAGAGAATATACCGCCACCGCCACCGGCGCCGCCACCACCGCCAGCTCCCGACATGCGGCGCATCAGATAGAACCACACGGCGATAAGGAGTATGAACGGCAGGAAGGACCATATAATATTTCCGAACTGGCTCGATTGCTCGAACTCTACTTCGCCGGTGAATGCTCCCGATTCGCGCCATTGGTCAATCTTCTCGCTGAGTTTGTCGGCCGACGAAATGTTTGCTTCTACATTTGCCTTGATGTTCTGTCCGGGTTTATAGTTTGCGCCGAAGACTACCTGGGCAAGCGAGTCGGTGAGAAAACCTTCTACAAGTTTCTTGTCCGAGTAGACTATGATTTTAGAGATACCATGGTCAACCTCCACATAGCGTTCGAATGTGGTGTAGTTGACCTGTTTGGTCATGGTGTTATTGTCGAAATAGAATATGCCTGCAAGAAAAAGAAATACAATGGCGTACATCCACCAAAGGCTGAAACCTATGGTGTTTTTCTTTTTAGGTTTGTTCGACTGACCGTTATTTAAGGGGGGAAATGCCATTTGTGATGATGTTTTGTGTTTGTAACAGTTAATCAAGATCTGCTACCTGCATGATCTTGGCATCACTCCATAGGTCTTCGAGATTATATCGCATGCGTGTCTCGGGCATGAAGATATGCACCCACACGTCGCCATAGTCCATGATTACCCAGTCGCTGCCTTCTTCGCCGTCGATGCCGAACGGTTTTACACCGCTGTTCAGGCGTACGAATTCTTCTACACTTTCGGCTATTGATGCTGTGTGGGTTGTCGAATTGCCTTCGGCAATGATGAATGCGCCGGTTGCGGCGGTATCGATAGAACTGAGGTCTACTATGCTGATGTTGTGACCTTTACGATTTTGTATGCCTTCTATGATGAGTGCTTTGATGTCGGTTGTCTGAGTCATTAACAATATTAGCTTAATTTATGCAAAGGTAATGAATTATTCTGAAGATTTTAGTCGTATATAATTCTTTAACAATTATCGTGCCAAAAAGTGCGCTATCATTCGTATTTTACAGCTTTGGCAGGGTCGATAGATGCTGCAAGTCGTGCCGGTAGTACCAATATCAGCCACGCTACTGCTGCCACGCCGATATTAAGGGCCACAAATGCCGGGGGCTGTATTTCTACCGGAACGGAGTTCAGGTAGTACATCTCCGGGTCGAGGGGTACGATGTGTGTGTGTTTCTGTATCAGCAGTAGACCGATACCCAATACATTGCCTATAATCATACCGAGACCTACAAGGCGCATGGCCATGCCTACGAATATATTGCGAACAAACATTTTAGATGCTCCCATTGCGCGTAGAACGCCAATCATGGTCACGTGCTCGAGTATGAGTATAAATAGGCTCGACACAAGCGTAAGCCCGGCAACACATAGTATAAGGATAAAGATGACTGTGACATTGGTATCGAGCAGCGACAGCCAATTGAAGTAGAGTGCCCCGGTGCGTAGCACTGAATCAACCGGATAGTACGAATCGAGTGTCCCGGCTGCTGCGTCGCTCACAAGTCCGGCTTGCAGACGGTCGGCGGTCATGCTTATGTTGTCGATGTCGATGCCTCTGATATCGAGCCTGTTACCCGAAATGCTGTCGATACCGGCAACTTTTTGCAGTCCATTCAACGACGCATAGGCCACAGTGCGGTCATATTCGCCGAAGTTCGACTGGAACAGTGCCGCGATACTATGCCTGCGCATCTTTACATTTCCGTCAACAAAAAATGTACTGTATACCTTGTCGCCGATTCCGATGCCGAGGGCTTTGGCCGTGGGTACGGATATCACGATTTTATTGTCGCAACTGTCTGAAGCATAGTCCGGCCATTCGCCTTCTACAATATTGCCTTTCTCGAAACTGTAATCCGCATCCGGGGATTGTGCAAGAAATACCAGCCCTTCGAAATCGTTGTCGGTCTTCAGTAGGGCCGGCTGTCGCAAAGCCAGCCGCAGGTCGGCATCAGGAACACGCTTTCTTACCGATTCTATAAGTTCGGGTGTTGCCTGCAGGTACCGTCCGTCGGCAGGGCATACAGTTACTTGCGCGTCGAAGCCAATGAGTCGATTGCGGATGCCGTCTTTGAAACCAACGACAATGGCAAGGGTAAACTCCATGATTATCAGCGCAAGAGCAACACCGCTTACAGCGATTACTACTCCGGCAGTGCTGCTGCCCTTGCCTCGCAGGCTCAGGCGGCGTGATATCCATAGTGAGGTGTTCATTTGATCAATTGGTTTAAGATGGCATCGCTGAGTAGGTTGCCCCACAGGCGGTAACCTCCGGCAGTGAAATGTATGCCGTCGCGCGACAGCACTTTTGCTGCTTTCATTTTCGCCGCGCTACCTGCCACGGCATAGTGATTGTAGTATGGAATGCCCTCGCGTTCGGCATATTGCCTGATTGCCCGGGCGATGTCGGCTGTCTTTGTGTTGACTACGGTAGATGAGGTGCGGCGACGCCCTTTGCGGCGGCGGTATACTTTACGGTAACACTCCGTAGGCCCCACGAGCAGTATCTTGGCTTCGGGGCTGTGCGCATGGATAGTGCTTAGCAGTACATCTATATTGTTTTGCAGGGTTTCTACAGATATGCGGCCAAAAGCTTCGTTTGTGCCAAGGGCTATGATTACAAGGTCGGGCGAAAGTGCTGACAGGCCGCTGCCAAATCGGTCGGTAGTCGCATACGATGAGAATGTAGCGCCGTTATTGCCTATCGAATGTACGCTTGTCCCTACGCTGTCGGCGATAAGCTCGATACCGCCATAAACGGTGGTTTTATCTCCTTCGAAATCGATTTTGAATTCACTTGCAGGGTCCGGTAAGTCAATCACGGCAAGGCCTGAGTTGTCGATGTTGCCTACAAAGTCAGTCTTGATGCCGTCGGCAACTATTGATACCGGGGTCGGAACTGTGCCGCGAGTGTGGAAACGTATCTGCCTTGCCGGGCTTGGCGATTTGAAACGTATCGAGTATTCTCGGGTCTGTGGTTGTAAGCCGATGCCTGTAAATGGCATTTCTGTTGCCCATGGCGTACGCATGAGTTTTGAAGTGGTATATTCACTCGACATTCCGATGCTGTAGTCGTTGGGCTCGTTGGTACCGGCAAGTTTAAATGGTATTATCAGCCCTCTGCCTGCGTCGTGTGAGGCTTTGGTGAGGCGGTGGCGTAGTTCACTCCCGCCAAAATCGGCCTGCACGTGCGAGTCGCCGAGGTAAACAACTGTAAATTTGCCGTTTCCGGCCTGCGATGCCGAAAATTTTTCGCCAAGGCAAGTCCAGTCATCTCCGTTGAGATTGATTTTGTTGTGCTGGAGTTTTATGAATGGATATTCTGAATAATCGAAGGCTTCGACAACCGATTCATTCTCGATTTCAGGATTGAGGCGCAGATCAGTTTGATTGTCTGCGATAGAATCTACGTCCTGAGCTGTCAGCGAGAAAGCGATGAACAATGCCGATATGGAGCTTATCTTATTCATCAATTTCGTGTTTTAAAGCTTTGTCGAATAGGTTGGCAAGTTCTGCACCTCCGGCATGGTTGAGGTGTATGTAGTCGGCATTGAGGAGTTTGCGTTTACGCCAGTCTACAACGGCTCTGTCGCCACCCATGGCCGCACGCGTATCCCAAAAGTGAGTGCCGCTGCGTCGTGCGGTCTCTCGCTGGGCGTGCACCATGGCTGTGACTGTGGGCAACGACTGTACCTCGGTGCCGATTTTAACACCGCGGTCACCGACACCCATTATTATGATGTCGGCATTTGGATAGCACGATTGCAAATGGCTGATACCCTTTATCATATTCTCCATATAAGGGGTATAGTCGGTCTGCTTGGCACTCAGCACATTCATGCCGTATTCTACTATAATCAAATCGTAGTCAGCCCATTGAGCCATATGGCGGCAGAGTGCGCGATTCATACGGCTTATGCTTAGTCCCGAATTTCCGCGTATCGACATGCAGTCGACTTGCACACCTGTTGCACCGTCGAGATATGCACCTAATGCGATAAGGCCGGGTACATTGACACTTATATCGGCTTTTCCTGTCGCCCCTTCGAGTACAACAGCCTGGGGTAGGGGGGAGGGCGAAATACTCTTGGTTATTTTAAGGCCGTCGCTGCCGCTAATGGTAACAGTGCCGGAATCGGGCGCAAGGAAGACAAAACTTGTTTTCTGCCAGTTGGTTGTTGTGGTAAATTTAGACTTGCCGTCGTAACCGCTCGATGCCTTCCCGGAGGCTACGCCGTAGTCGCACGAAAGGGTGCGGATCGAATCTTTGCGCGACATCGAGCGTATGTCGTGCATAGTCCAGCCTCGGCTTCTTTGGCCTACTGTCTGCCTGAATCCGGGAAACTCGCAATGCGCATTCATGAATCCGACGCCGCTGCCGCCATATCGCTGTTGCAACAGGTCGCGAAGATTAGATGAGAAAATATCACCTTCGATATACGAGTCGCCTATGATTGCAATGCGTACCGTTCTGTTCCGTGCATCGCTGAGGGCCTGTCGGAATTTTGCCAACGAAGTGCCACGGCTATAGTTCTCGATAGCCACTGAGCCGTCGATAATCGGAGCCTCGCTTATCGGAGCCGGAAGTTCGACCACGGTATCGGCGGAGATTGTGTCACTTACTACACCTTGCGAGGTGTTGCTGTTTTCCGGTGTTGACTGCTCGCCGCTGTTCGACATTAGTTCTTCGAGTTCGGGGTCTACTATAGCCGACGTGGTTGTAGCGGCGATATTTGCGGTCGTAGGAAAGAGGTCCTCAAAGAGGTTGAAGTCTTTGAGAGAATTATTTGTCAGTCTGCCCCATGGTATAGCCGACATCAGCAGCAACAAGCCGAAGGTATAGACTACCACGGTGAGTAAATGACGAGAAGAAGAATCGTTATTTTCGGGCATTAATGTACTTAGAATTTGTTGAGAAGGGAGATTAGAGGTTCGGCTTTGGCTTGCGTCTCGGCCCATTCGTCATCAGCGACAGATTGGCCGGTGATGCCGCTGCCCGAGTAGATGCACCAATGATTGCTATCGAAATGCACGCAGCGGAGAATCACATATGCTGTATCGGCGGTAGAGATGAGGCCTGCGTAAAACCGACGGTCGAATTGCTCGAGTCGGTCGATATTCTTTACGGCTATGTCGCGTGGCAAACCACAAACCGCCGCTGTCGGATGCAGGGCTTTGGCCACCTTGCCGACTGTGATTGAGCCTTTTTCGCTACAATGGAGTTCGATTGATGTACAGAGATGCTCTATTTCGCCGTAGCGAAGTGTGGCGGTTTCTTTCACATCGCAATTCCATGTCGGGTATAACTCGCGGATATTAGAGCGGATATCGTCGATAACCATATTGTGCTCGGCGATATTTTTGTCGTCCCACTTAGTTTCTGTGCCCACTCTTCTTGTACCGGCAAGCGCTCGTGTATAGGCGATGTCGTCTTTAAGGCTGACAAGCAGCTCGGGGCTTGCTCCCATCCAATATCCGGTAACCGGGTGGTAAAATAAGAAGCAGAACATGTCGGGGAACATGTCGAAATACTCTTGAGCCATAGATATTGGAGCAAAGTTGTGGAACTTTCCACAAATCTGCCTGGCTATGACTACTTTGCCATTATTTCGGCGTGCGGTTTCGGCTGCACTTGTCACCGAATGACTGTATATATCTGCCGGGGTAGATATCTGTGCGACTTCGGTTTGTTGAAATGGGCGGTCGAGCCACTGTGTAATGGCTATGCCATTGCCTCGCAGGCAGCCGACTTCGGTTGTCAGATTGTCAACAAACCTATATTCGTTGTCTCCGGGAAGACGGTAAAAGATAAAGGGCAAACTATAGTCAAACAGTTCCATAGAGGTCAAAACCTTCACTTCCTGTTATTTCAACATCATATATAGCCCCGACTTCAAGCTCGTTCTCGCTTGAAACGAATACATTGCAGTCTACTTCGGGCGAATCGAATTCGGTTCGGCCTATCCAGCATTGCATATTATCATCGAATTCATCGATTATTACTCGAAGCGTCTTTCCGATTTCAGATGCAGCAACCTCTGTGGCAATCTCTTCCTGTACGGCCATTAGCTGTTCGAGGCGCGATTGTTTTACCTCGTCGGGGATAGCATCTTCGAAATTCTTCGCAGCGAAAGTGTCTTCTTCTTCGCAGTATGCAAATGCGCCGAGTCGCTCGAATCGCTGCTCTTTTACAAACTCGATTAATCGATTGAATGCACTGTCGTCTTCGCCCGGAAATCCTACCATCATGGTAGTACGGATATGTATGCCCGGTACTTCGCGGCGAATCCTCTCGAGCAGGCGGCGGGTTTCGTCGGCAGTGATATGGCGACGCATGTTAGAGAGTACGGTATCATCGATATGCTGTAATGCGATATCGAGATATTTGCACACTTCCTTGCGCTTTGCCATTACCGGGAGGATGCCATAGGGGAAGTCCGACGGATATGCATAGTGCAAGCGTATCATTTCTGCGCCCTCGATATCGGCCATGCGGTCAATAAGGTCGGCTAAGGGCTCCGACGGGGCGTCGCTGAGGTCGTGACCGTACGACGACAAGTCCTGGGCGATGATATTGAATTCGCGTGTGCCCTCGCTTGCGAGTTCTGCTACTTCGGCAAGGATTTCTTCAGCCGGTCGAGAATGGTGTCGGCCGGTAATCAAGGGTATGGCACAGAAGGCGCAGAAGCGGTTGCAGCCTTCCGATATCTTGATATAAGAATAGTGTGGGGCAGTGGATAGTTTTCGCTGCCAGGGCTTTGCGGGGGTAGCGGTCTTTTTGCTCAATACCTCGTCAATTATTCCCTGCCAGTCGAATTTGCCATAAATACCGTCGAGTTCGGGCATCTGTTCGGCTACATCATCGCGGTAGCGTTCGCTAAGACACCCCATGACGTATACAGCCTTGACATGTTTGCGTTTCTTCAAATCAAGGAAGCGAAGCAACTCGAACACAGACTCCTCTTTGGCGTCGCCGATAAAGCCACATGTGTTTACAATCACTGTCGAACCACGCGGTGGTACATCCTCGTCGAATGCCACCTCTATGCCGAGGTCGGCAAATCGACGTGCGAGGCGTTCGCTGTCGACAAGATTTTTAGAGCAGCCAAGACTGAATATATTGATGTGTTCTTTCATCAATCAATGTCGTGTTTATTTAGGTTTCGCAAGTTTGATAATTTGTTAGCGTATAGCTTGTTGTTGACCCGATAGGTTTTGGGGCGGTCAACGAAAATCGTGAGCAAGCTGTCGCTTGCGAAACTATAGGAGTATACAATATATCGGATAGCTGAATCCGGTGATAGCATTATCCCTGCTTGCCGAAAAGCGAACTTACGAAAGCGCGTTTGTCGAATAGCTGCAGGTCGTTGATGCCTTCGCCTATACCGATGTATTTTACGGGTATTTTGAATTGGTCGCTGATACCGATTACCACACCGCCGCGGGCTGTGCCGTCGAGTTTTGTCACGGCAAGGTGGGTTACCTGTGTGGCTGCAGAGAACTGACGGGCCTGCTCGAATGCATTCTGACCGGTAGAGCCGTCAAGAACAAGCAGCACCTCGTGTGGAGCTCCCGGTACGACCTTGTCCATTACTCGTTTTATTTTCGACAGCTCGTCCATAAGGCCTTTTTTGTTGTGCAGACGGCCTGCGGTGTCGATGATTACAACATCAACGCCGTTTGCCAGGGCCGACGAGAGAGTGTCGAATGCTACAGCGGCGGCATCGCTGCCAAGACTTTGCTTCACTACCGGTACGTCGGCGCGACGGGCCCATTCGTCGAGCTGCTCTATCGCAGCCGCACGGAAGGTGTCGGCAGCTCCGAGCATCACCTTGTTGCCTGCCTGCTTGTACTGGTGTGCGAGTTTGCCAATGGTCGTGGTTTTACCTACGCCGTTGACTCCCACTACCATAATCACATAAGGCTTCTTGCCTGCCGGAGGCATAAATTCGCCTGAGGTGTTGTCGGTGTCATTCTCGGCCAGCATATCGCTGATTTCCTCGCAAAGCAGATCGTTGAGCTCATCCATGTCTACGTATTTGTCGCGTGCCACGCGTGCTTGTATACGATCGATGATTTTGAGGGTGGTTTCTGCTCCAACATCACTTGTGATAAAGATTTCCTCTAATTCGTCAAGGAAATCATCATCGATTGTGCGTCGACCTGTAAATGCGCGACGAAGCTTGCTAAAAACGCCTTCTTTGGTTTTTTGCAGGCCTCGGTCCAGGTTCTGCTTTTTATCTTTGCTGAAGAAATCAAAAAATCCCATGGTTGTTTTTTCTTTATTTAGACTACAAAGTTACGCAAAAATAATGTTATGGCAAAGATAAGTATCAGGAAAGTTGTGTTTTCATTCGTGTTTGAACTATACTTGCCACTTGTTGTTTTACTAATTGTAAGATTATCAAATCATCAAGTATATGGCACTGATTAAGACACAAGAAGAGCGCGAAATATCGCTGCTGAAAAAAGTAGAGCAAGATCTCGTGCGCCGTGAGCGTCGCGAACGTATCCACCATGTCCTGATTGCCGGCCTGGCAATACTGTCGATTACGGCTTTTGTCGGCGGGCATGTATTTGGACGAAAATGTAAGTCAAAACGACATTTCCTCGGATAGCTACAAGCTTTCGATAAGAGAAATCCGGTCGGGATAAGCTGCCCTGTGTGCAGTTTATCCCGTTTTTTGTAGTAAGGCTTTCTAATACCTGTGTAGTTAGTCCCAGGTATACTTCTTCTGCTTGCCGAGTTTTGAGCGTATTTTACGTGCCGAGCGTCGCAGAGGGTATGTGATAGATAGCCAGGGTATTGTAATTAATAGCGGGCGCGATTTCATGGCTTTCATTGCCGGACGCCACATGGCGATGTCAAGCGTGAACATTGTCAAAAGCATTACGCCTGCTATAGTGGCAGCCTGCATGTTGGGGTAGCAGATATATGCGGCGGCAAGTGCTGTGAGTGTGGCGATTATCTGGAGCCAGCCGAGTAGCCCGAAAAGGAATCGCGGACGGCGACGGATATGGCTCTCTGTGAATATCCTACGCAATACTCGCTCGGTAAATAATCGTGGATGATTGCCCTGACGGAGCTTTACTATTGATTCGTCGGAGAGTTCGACAGCTGTATTGCCCGGACGTACAATCTCGCTGATGAAAATATCGTCGTCGCCATAGTGGAGGTTGAGCGAGCGGGCAAAACCTTTGTTGCGAAGGAAGGCTTGTTTGCGGTATGCGATGTTGTATTCTGTTCCTCGGAAAGGGTGACGGGCTATTGCCGTGCCAAGCCAGCGCACGCTCTCGGCAACGTGGTCGAAGGCGCGGCGTCGGGCTCCGAAAGCATGGTCCTCTGAAGGGTCGATATATGAATAGCCAAGTACAATCTCGGTCTTGCCGTCGCGGTCGAAGGGGCGCATCATGCGTTTGAGCCAAAGCGGCGATTCTATATCGGCTGCTGTAGTTGTGAGGACTACGATATCGTAGCGGGCAGCCTTGATGCCAAGAGTAAGCGCAAGTTTTTTGCGCGATAGATTTACTACGCCCTGAGGGGTGAAGGTGAGGTAGATGTTATTGTGCAAGGCTCTGAACATCGATACCGTGTCGCGTACCTCTACTGATTCGCCTTCGTTGACAACTATCACCTCGAAGGCGGCAGGGTAATCCTGGCCGAGGATAGTCTTTATCATTTCTTCGAGGCTGTCGGCCTCGCCCTGTGAATAAATAACTACCGATGCCGGCAGATAGTCGGCATCGGGTTTGTCGGGGCGTTCGCGGTCGGCTCGACGGCGGTAGTTGATTACCGAGCGCACTCGCAATATGTATATGGCTGATAGAATGATGATACAGGCAAATGTGGCGCACAATAGCCACAAGGCCATATCGGGTATGATAGGTGAAAAATACATTTTCCGTTTTTATTTACGCCTGCAAAATTAGCAAAAAATCTAATACATGCAATAAAAAGAGCAGGCTTGATTATTCTAACGGGCTGTTGTATAACCAAGTTGTATCAAAAATTATATCCCAAGGATATTGCTATCGTATTACGGTGGATTCGTATCTTTTTATCTTTATCGCCATAACTTGCCAAAGGGGTAAAAGCTATTCCGGTCGTGATACCTACATAATAGTCGTGGGCGAATGTCATGCTCAGTTTGATAGACCAGCCTGCATCTATTCGTTTCCAACCGTGGTCGAAAAGGTTTATTTTCTTATCCGGCAACGGGTCGGGAGCACTCAGGTTGGGGCTTTGCTGCTGGCGTGCGTAGAGGTTGAAGTTGATGTACGGCCCCGTGGCTACCGCCATGTTGATCTGTGGTGCAACACTGAAATTGTAGCCGAAATCAAGAGGTACGCGAAGTCCGTAATATTTGGCTGCATCCTGGTAATAGTATTCTTCGTCAAATGTAATTAGATTCTTGGCTGTCATGCCTGTGTATGTGAAGAATAATCCGGGCTCGAAGTAAAATCCCCTTGGCATAGCAATCTGTGCGATGCCGCCAAGCGAGAATCCCGCGCCGGTTTTGTAGGCGCTTCGGCCTCCGCCGGGAACGGTGACATCCATTGCCAGGCGTACTCCGTAGGTCACGCTTGGTGTCGGTTCTTGTGCCGCCGCTGTCATTATAGTCGTTGCTATAATGGCTGGAAGGAGAAATTTGCGTATCATTGTGATGTTCTGTTTTATGTCCCTTTGGGTGGGGAAACTCTGTTATGATATATAATAATACACCCTCGATATGATAATTGTTCTGTCAGAAATTCGTACTTTTGCGGATAATTGTCGATGAATTATAGCTGTCGGTCGATTTTGATGCGCCGGTTTGTAGATTATAAGATAATTTTGAATAAAAATCTTGAGTTTCGCAAGTTGTAATTAGCTCACTGCCATTAGTGCTTGCCGTGTTGATTATACCGAAAGTGAACCTTGTGTAAAAAGAGATAGAATGAGCGAGAATAGTACCGGAAGCAGCAGGTTTATGAATGCCGCTTCTCACTTGATTTTTATCGTAATACTCTTTATATTGCCTGATGTGCTCATGGCAATAGCTTTTCCGCATAAAAACGGCTTTGGCCTTTACCCCGGTTTTTATTTCAAGACCCTTGTTTATGTTGCGGTTTTCTATATCAATTACCTGTGGGTAATCGACCGCACCCTTGCCGCCGGAAATGGACATCGACGTATCGGTACCTTTGTTGCAATTAACATAGGTATCGTTCTCGCCGGCCTTGTGCTGTGTTGGCTTGCGTCGAATGTGTGGTTCCCGGGCGTGCCGCGCAGGCCTCGCAAGCCTCGCCCGGAGCACTATGTGTTGCTGAAGACGGCTTCGCTAATGCTCCGCGATTTTGTCATGCTCACACTTACACTCGCTTTGGCTGTGGCTTTGAGGCTGTCGGTAAAGTGGAAAGACCTTCAGCAACAGCGTAGGGAGCTGATTTCCAACCAGCGGGCGGTCGAACTCGATAATCTCAAAAGCCAGCTCAATCCTCATTTCCTGTTCAATACCCTCAATACAATCTATGTGCTGATTGCCGTAGCCCCGGATAAGGCACAGGGGGCCGTTCACCGTCTGTCGGGCCTGTTGAGGTATATGCTGTATGAGGACACTGCGAATGTGATGCTGAGTCAGGAGGCTGATTTTATCGAGAATTATGTGTCGCTGATGAGGCTGCGCCTCTCGGGCCGCGAAACGCACCTGAGTATAGATATTGACAATCATGGACAGGACAATGTGCCGCCACTGCTGTTTATACCGCTGGTAGAGAACGCGTTTAAGTACGGCGTTAATACTCATGACGACACCCCTGTGAGTGTGAAATTATATATCGACGGTCAATATGCCGTGTGTACGACTACAAACTCGTATGAGCCTAACTCCAATGACCAGGACCCGCATAGTTCGGGCATCGGTCTCGCTAATTTGCGCAGGCGTCTGTCGCTTATTTATGGAAACAAGGCTTCGCTTTCTACTACGGCCGACGGACATTTTTATACAGCAACATTAAGGATACCGCTATGATACCTATGATAGAGACTCTCGTTGTCGACGATGAACCCCTTGCCGCAACATTGATTCGCTCTTACGTGGAGCGGACGCCCTTTCTGCATCTTGCCGGTGAGGTGCACAGCGCTGAAGAAGCCCTTGAAATATTGAGCGGTGGCGGGATAGACTTGGTATATCTTGATATTAAAATGCCACGACTGAGCGGTGTACAGCTGGCTCGACTTATACCGAAAAACGTTCGAGTTGTGTTTACAACTGCATATTCCGATCATGCTGTCGAAGGTTTCAGGCTCGACGCCCTCGACTACTTGCTCAAGCCGGTCAGCTACGAGGAATTTCTTGAGTCTGCGACCCGTGCCCTTCGTGAGTTGACCCCGGCCGAAAGCCGCGTGCAAGAAGGCGGTCATCTGTTGGTAAAGAGCGAATACCGCCTGCTCCGTATTCCTTTTGGAGATATAGAATACATCGAAGGCCTTAAGGATTATGTGAAAATATATATTGCCGGAGAAGCAAAAGCCATTCTTTCGCTGATGAGCATCAAGAGTCTTGAAGAAGCGCTTCCGGATTCGGCTTTTATGAGGGTGCACAGGTCGTTTATAGTCAACCTCGACAAAGTGAGGGTGATTGAGCGAAACTGTATAATAATGTCGGGTAGGGCAATACCAATATCAGAAAGCTATCGCAAGGCATTTCTGGAAAAGATAGAGGCATAAAAAAAGCGGTCATGCGACCGCTTTTTTTATGCTTTAATCAAATATTGATTACATGTTCATGCCACCGTCGACCTGGATAACCTGGCCTGTAACATAGCTCGACATGTCAGAAGCGAGGAATGTTGCAACATCTGCGATATCCTCCACTTTGCCACCGCGACGCAGGGGAATTTTCTTAACCCATTCTTCGCGAACGCTGTCCGACAGTGCAGCAGTCATAGCTGTTTCGATAAAGCCGGGGGCGATAGCGTTGGCACGGATGCCGCGAGAACCTACTTCCTGAGCGATGCTCTTGGCAAGGGCGATAAGACCTGCTTTTGAAGCTGCGTAGTTCGACTGACCTGCATTGCCGTGTACGCCGACAACTGATGCCATGTTGATGATCGAACCGCAACGCTGACGCATCATTACGGGCAGAACAGCGTGGATGAAGTTGAACGCGCTTTTGAGGTTGACAGCGATAACTGCATCCCACTGAGATTCGGTCATACGCATCATCAGGCCGTCCTTGGTGATACCGGCGTTGTTTACGAGGATATCGATGCGGCCAAAGTCTTCAACCACTTGTTTTACAACCTCTTCGGTCTGTGCGAAGTCGGCGGCGTTTGATGCATAGCCTACGCATTTTACACCGTAAGCAGCGATTTCAGCTTCTGTGGCTTTGCCGTTTTCGTCGATTGTGAGATCGGTAAATGCAATATTGGCACCCTCCTGGGCAAAGCGAATAGCGAGAGCTTTGCCGATACCGCGGGCTGCACCTGTGATAAGGGCGGTTTTTCCTTCGAGTAATTTCATTGTGAATAACGTGTATGTTTTAATCTGGCTGCAAAATTACTAAAAATATTTAACAATTGGATAAAACAGGTCACAAATCACATCATTTAGACCAATAAATAGAGGGCGTAAATCATAAATGTTGAAAATACGACAATCTCGTGCAAGCATTTTTGCTTAATTTTGCAGTCACGAAATGCAAGAAACATATGTTGAAGATTATATTATTTATTGGTGTGGGAAGTTTCCTTGGCGGCATTGCCCGCTACGGACTTGGGAAGGCGATTGTAGCCTTTGCCGGTGTGCCGTCGGTGTGGGGTACGTTTGCGGCTAATATAATCGGTTGTTTCCTTATCGGCGTGTTCTATGGCTTGTTCGACCGTTTCGATATCGGCAATGAGCATTGGCGCTTGTTCCTCACGGTGGGGTTTTGTGGTGGTTTTACCACATTTTCCACTTTCGTGCATGAGAATTATGTATCAATTTCACAGGGCAGGTTTTTGGAAACATTGCTGTATGCGACGCTCAGTTTTGCCATTGGCCTCGTAATGGTCTATGTCGGCCACCGCCTTGCCGATCCGCAGTAATGGTAGTTGAAAATAAAGGCATATAAGCGTGTTAGTATTTTTTAACACATTTTTAATCTTGATATGTTTCGGCTGAGTGGTGGAAAATGATTATCTTTGCGTAATTATTTTCTCTATACGATGAAACAAGTGACTTATGAAGGCTTGACATTCGAGCCTTATATCTCAAAGCAAGATATCCAAGCCCGCGTAGAAGTGCTTGGAAAAGAAATAATGCGCGATTGCGCCGGTAAAATGCCCCTGTTTGTGTGTGTACTCAACGGGGCATTTCCTTTTGCGAGTGATCTTTTCAGGGCTGTCGACGACCCCGACGCTGAAATTACTTTCATCCGTCTGAAAAGCTATGAAGGTACATCAACCAGCGGCGTTGTGAAAGAAGTAATCGGTCTTAATGAAAAAATCGAAGGACGCACGGTTATTATAGTAGAGGATATTGTAGATACCGGCAATACCATTTACCGCCTAATCAACGACCTCAAGGCCAAGAACCCGGCACAGATTAAGGTGGCAACTCTGCTTTTCAAACCCGATGCGTTGGTGCGTGATGTTAAACCTGATTATGTAGGCTTTAACATACCTACTAAATTTATCATTGGATACGGTCTTGATATCAATGATAAGGCCCGCAATCTCAATGATATATATATCCTTAAAGAAGACTGATAAACTACACTGACTATGAATATTGTTATTTTTGGCGCTCCCGGAAGTGGTAAAGGCACTCAGAGCGAAAGGCTGATCGACCGCTACGGCCTGCACCACATTTCTACCGGCGAGTTGCTTCGCGACAATATCGCACGCGGCACTGAGCTTGGCAAAATCGCCGACTCATACATCTCGAAAGGACAACTCATCCCCGACGACCTTATGGTAGAGGTTCTTGCCCAGATTTTCAAAGAGCATCCCGAACAGGCTGCTAAAGGCGTGATTTTCGACGGCTTTCCCCGTACAATCGCGCAGGCCGAGGCTTTGTCCGAGATGCTGAAACAGTACGGCACGGAGGTTCACGCTGTAATCGGTCTTGAAGTCGACGAAGACGAGCTTATCCGCCGTATGCTTGAACGAGGCAAGGCAAGCGGTCGCAGCGACGACAATATCGATACAATACGTCAGCGTCTTGAAGTATATCACAGCCAGACAGCTCCATTGCGCGACTATTACATCAAGAAAGAGCGCTATCATGCCATTGACGGTAACGGAGACCTCGACAGGATATCGAATGATATCGCTTCTCGACTTGACCAACACAAAGATAAGAAATGACATATAAATTCGAAGAACAGTACCAGGTTGCTCCATATGATGACCTGTTACAGATATATCAGCATAGCTTTGCTGATAATTTCCCGCTGCCGGCTCTGACTGACTATATAAGCGGGAAAACTATAAGCTATGGCGACATGGCGCGTCGTATCGCACGCCTGCATCTGTTTTTCGAACTTGCCGGTGTAAAACCCGGCGACAAAATCGCGCTCCTGGGACGAAATACTCCCAATTGGGTCATTACATTTATGGCAACCGTTACCTACGGTGCCGTTATTGTGCCTGTACTCAACGATTTCAATCCGGCTTATGCCCGTCATATCATCAATCATTCCGATGCGGTGATGCTTTTTGTTGCCGATGGAATATTCCCAACGCTTGATTTTGACCAACTGCCGCAGCTCAGGGCCGCGATATCACTCGATACGCGCACGGTGATTGCAGAGCGCGAGCCTCGTTGCAACGAGACCCGCAGCACTCCGACTACTCATAAGTCGATAGTTACCAACCTTACCCGCAATTTCCGCAAGCGTTATCCCGAAGGCTTTGCGCCTAAGGATATTGTATACCGCCACTACGACGGCGACTCGATTTGTGTGATCAATTACACCTCGGGTACTACCGGCTTTTCGAAAGGTGTCATGTTGTCGCTTGACAACCTTCGAGGCAACGTGGTTTTCGGCATCCGCTCGAAGTTGCATTATCAAAACTCACGTGTGCTGTCGTTTCTGCCTTTGGCTCATGCTTACGGCTGTGCGTTCGATATGCTCGTGCCCCTTGCGGTGGGATCGCATGTTACGCTCTTAGGTAAGATACCTACCCCGGCATTGCTTCTCAAGGCGATGAAGCAGGTTCGCCCCTCGTTGATTATATGTGTGCCGCTGATTCTTGAGAAGATTTATCGCAAGGTCGTAGTACCCATGATTACCAAGAAGCCTATTCGTTGGGTTCTTGAATTGCCGGGCATTGAGAAGGCTGTATATAGTATAATCCGCAACAAACTCGTAGAGGCTTTCGGCGGCTCGTTCGAGGAAGTGATTGTGGGCGGAGCGCCTCTCAACAGCGAAGTAGAGGAGTTCCTGATGCGCATCAAATTCCCGATGACGGTAGGTTTCGGCATGACCGAGTGCGGCCCGCTGATCAGCTACTCTCCGTGGCGCAGGTTCGAGGCCGGTTCTGCCGGGCGTACCCTCAAAGGTGTCATGGAAGCACGAATCGTTCCTGATTCGACCTTGCCTATGCGCGACGGTCATCATCAGGGCGAAATCATTGTGCGCGGTATGAACGTGATGAAAGGCTACTACAAGAACCCCGAAGCCACTGCTGCCGCCCTCGACGAAGACGGTTGGCTGCATACCGGCGATATGGGCTGGATCAGCGCCCCCAACGGTCGAACGATTCATATCCGAGGTCGATACAAAACAATGATTCTGACAGCAAACGGTCAGAATATATACCCTGAGGAGATAGAGGCAAAGTTAAGCAATATGCCCTATGTCAACGAATGCCTTGTAGTCGAGCGCAACGGCCACCTTGTGGCACTATGTCATCCTGATGCAGATCAGGTCGCCCGCGACGGTCTGTCGGATGAACAGCTTAAAGAAGCTATGCAGGCTAATCTTACCGGTCTTAATGCCCTGGTTGCACCCTACGAACGTGTACAGGAAATAGAAATCATGCCCGAGGAGTTCGAAAAGACTCCCAAGCGCTCGATACGACGTTTTTTGTATAAATAATTTACGTAAATTACTTTAGTATAGTAATATATGGGCTTGGCTCATATATTACTACAACTACATTACTAACCAACACATAATACCATGAAATTACGTTATTTAATGCCGATTTTGTGTCTATGTCCGTTTGTTGCGTTTGCGCAAAGTCCTGACGGCAAGGACTACAAACCAGTAGCTCTCGATGCCGATACTTACACTTTGACTTGTGACTGGCACAAACCGTCGGTATTTGGCGCTTATCCGGCAGCTTATCCCAACACTTTCGAACGTACCGACTTCTTTGTCTACGATGGCAAATTGTACTTCAATCATCTTGACATGGAAGAGGGCAAGCACTATCTACACGTGGTGGATGCCGCAAGCGGAGAATACGAAGGCCAGGTACAAATAGTATGGGACGGAGTAGAGCACTCGCCTAACGGTACTCATTTCGTAGGAATGGATAGCGAGGGCACGCCGTATGTGTCGGCCTTCTCGCATGGCGAGTACCAGACCCTCGGATATCCGTTTACAATTACGACCCTGGCGATTGTAGACGGTACGCCGGTTGCACAGGATGTGTACACATTTCCGATAGAAGATTCCTGGTGGACGCATGAAACAGCCGTTGCCGGAAGCCTGCTCAGTGGGAATTTCCGTGTTGTGGCTACGATATTTAAAGACAAGGGTCAGCTCGGGCCTGTGATATGGGGTTTTGCCGAGTGGGATGTGAAAGAAGGCGTTCCGACTTTTAAGGCAGCTTCATCCGTAGGTATGAGCCTCGGCTCGGCAATACCTGTCGGAGACGATAAAATGTTGATATATAATTGTGGCCATACCCTTCGCGGCAATCCGACAAGCGAACTGTATTCGCCTACGCTTTGTACTCTCGTGCATGATGCCAAACCGAATTTGCTCAACGAATTCGTTCAGGACGATGTCAATGCTACCGGTATTGACTACTGCCTGTACGACAACCGCCACTTCATGCTTTATGGATCAGGTTTCGAGCCTGCAAGATATGCAGTTGCTGTAATGCCCGATTTCCCGGAGTCGCTGGCGACATCGCAGCTGCTGTGGTCGCTTGGCGAGACTCCTTACTCTCAGAAGTCTGAGAAGGTAAATGATATATGGACAACTTACAAGGTGATGTCGGTACACGCCGATAGAAATACAACCGACGGGTTGCAGTTTTATACCTATACAAATCATATGGGCCTTGCCAAATACACAATCCGGAAACAGTCGGGAGAACAGACCGGCATAGAAGATTTGGTGGTTGAGTCCGGGGCAGGGTATTATACACTTGCAGGTATCAGGCTTGACTCCAAACCTACCGAAGCCGGTGTGTATATCCGCCGCACACCACAAGGAGTTGAAAAGTTTGTAATAAAATAATGCAATCGGGGCTTGAGATTGTTCTCAAGCCCCGATTACATTATACAAGATAAGGATTTGATGCCTTTTCGTATTTGATAGTCGTAGCCGGTCCGTGGCCGGGGAGTACCATGGTGTCGTCGGACAATGGCATCAGTTTTGACTTGATACCGTTGATCAGTTGGTTGTGGTTGCCTCCCGGTAAGTCTGTTCTGCCGATAGAGCCACGGAATAAAACATCGCCGACGATCGCTACGTTTGCTTCCTTGCAATACAACACCAAGCTTCCGGGGGAATGGCCCGGCACATGGATTAGTTCTATTTTATAATTGCCAACGGCTATGGTGTCGCCTTCATTGAGCGGAACATCGATTTCGACGCTGTCGTCGATATCGAGTACCAAGCCGAATTCAGCTGCTTGTCGTTTGAGATTCTGTGCAAGAGGTGCGTCGAGGATATTTGCAGCCACCTTGACACCGTACTTGTCGCGCACATAGTTGTCGCCAAAGCAGTGGTCGAGGTGCAAGTGGGTGTTTACAACCTGATGCACATTGAGGTGATGCTCGATGATGTAGTCGTCGAATAACTTACGTTCACGGTCGGTAACCATGCCCGGGTCAACGATTATGGCATCGAGGGTGTCGGGGTCGTAAACTACGAATGTGCTTACGCCGAATGGGTTGAATGCAAATTGTTTTATTTTTAGCATGGCTAAAACGGAACGTATATAATTTTTTTAGTTTCGAAGAAAGGCTCGTTGAAGAAATCAGTAACAGGCACATCGATTACCGTTCGCTTTGCTGCGGCGATTTCGTCGTTGAGCTCGCCGCCCTTTAGGCAAACAATCCCCGGGGCGTATTTCCCGGCATCTTTGCCTGTGCGGTTTATATTCTTTGCACAAGCTTTTATAAGAGCGTCGAGAGGCATTACGGCACGCGAAACGACATAGTTGAACATCTCGTGGCATTCACCGGAATCGCCATGCTGGAATGTGACATTATCGAGCCCTATCGCCGAAGCTATGTCGGCAGCTACCTTGATTTTCTTGCCAATGCGGTCGATCAGGTGGAATCGACATTCGGGATAAAAAATGGCAAGAGGTACGCCGGGGAAACCTCCGCCGGTGCCGAGGTCGAGAATACGGGTGCCCGGCTTGAGAGGGCCTAAAAACTCAGCGATTGCCAACGAATGTAGAACATGACGAGTATACAGATTCCCGGTATCTGCTCGGGATATAACGTTTATTTTGGAATTCCAGTCGGTATATAATGCTTCGAGCCGGGAGAATGCTTCGACCTGGCTTTGAGACAGATTTGGGAAATACCTGGTAATGATGTCGACGCTGTCGTGTTGTGTTTCCATGTCAGTGCAACAATATTGCAATGTTAAATGTTTAGTAAGTAACTCTCAAAAAATAGATTATAGTAAGTAACTCATAAAAAATTACTCACATCGAATATTTGCGAGATACTTAATGAATGCAAATTTAATAAAAAATCCTGTACAACAAATTGTGATATTTGAAATAAAAGCGTTTTCTTTGCAACTTTAACTTAACATAAACACAAACAAGCATGATAGAAATAGGAAAGTATCAAGACCTCGAAATCAAACGCATGGTCGAGTTTGGCGCCTACCTTGGCGATAGTGACGATGCCGCCGAGGTGCTCATGCCCAGGCGCTACCTCACCGATGAAATGAAGCCGGGGACTATGGTACACGTATTCGTATATAAAGACTCAGAGGACCGCCCCGTAGCCACAACCGAGAAGCCATTTGCAACTGTTGGTCAGTTTGCCTACCTGACCGTCAACGCCGTCAATGATACCGGTGCTTTCCTTGACTGGGGTTTGCAGAAAGACTTGCTCGTGCCTTACAGCGAACAGAAAACACGTATGCGCCGAGGCGGCATATACTTGGTATATGTCTATCTCGACAAAACCACCGGAAGAGTTGTTGCCTCGGCAAAAATCGAAAAATTCCTTGGCAACCTATACCCCGACTACAAACGCGGCCAGCAGGTCGATGCCCTTGTTATAGAGCACACAGAAATCGGCTACAAGGTAATCGTAGACAATAAGCACCGCGGTATAATCTACTCCAACGAGATTTACAAACCCATAGAAATCGAGCAGCATGTAAAGGCATGGGTCAAGCAGGTTCGCGAGGACGGAAAGATAGATTTGACAATCAATGACAAGGCCGCCCGTCGAGTAGCCGAACTGTCGGAACGTATCTATGCGTACCTGTCACAGCCCGGGGCTATGCGCCTGAGCGACAAGATGCCACCGGCCCATATCGAGATGCTTTTCCAATGCTCAAAGAATGACTTCAAGAAGGCCGTAGGTCACTTGTATAAAGAACGCCGAATCGCCATTGCCGCAGACGGGACTATCGAGGAAATTAAAAATGCTTAAAACTTTAACACATTAAAGGTTTAATAGTTAAATTTAACATTCCTTGAGCGACTGTTATTTGTTATATCAGTAATTTTGTAAAGAATAAAGGCGATAAAAGCCAGAACTCATCACAAATCAAGGAATAAAAATACCTCAAATATATCCTCAACTATTATGAGCGAAAGCGTAAATATCCGAGAACTCAATGAATTGGTCTCGAGCAAGAGCGATTTTATCAATCTTGTAACCCGTGGCATGGACCAGACTATCGTTGGTCAGAAACACCTTGTAGAGAGCCTGCTTATTGCGATGCTTGCCAATGGCCACGTGCTTCTCGAAGGCGTGCCCGGTCTTGCCAAAACCCTTGCGATCAAGACTCTTGCACAATTGATAGATGCAAAATACAGCCGTATACAGTTTACCCCCGACCTTCTGCCTGCCGACGTAATCGGTACAATGATATATTCGGTGAAAAACGAGACCTTCCAGGTCAAGAAAGGCCCGGTATTCGCCAACTTCGTACTTGCCGACGAAATCAACCGAGCCCCGGCCAAGGTGCAGAGTGCCTTGCTCGAGGCTATGCAGGAGCGCCAGGTAACTATCGGTGACCATACTTTCCCTCTCGACAAGCCCTTCCTTGTCATGGCAACCCAGAACCCTATCGAACAAGAGGGTACATATCCTCTGCCCGAGGCGCAGGTTGACCGTTTCCTGATGAAGGTTGTTATCGGCTACCCGACCAAAGACGAAGAACGCGAGATTATCCGCATGAACATCTCGCCCGAACATCGCGAAATCAACGCTCTTATCCGCCCGTCCGAAGTAATCGAGGCGCAGAAAGTGGTAGAAAAGATATATGTCGATGAAAAAATCGAGCGTTATATCGTTGATATCGTGTTTGCAACCCGCTCACCCCGCGAGTACGGCCTCGAAGACCTGGCAAGCTATATTTCGTTCGGCGCATCACCACGTGCGTCAATCTCACTTGCCAAAGCCGCCAGGGCATATGCCTTCTTGCACCAGCGCGGTTATGTGATACCCGAGGACGTAATATCGGTTTGCCACGACGTACTCCGTCACCGTATCGGTCTTACCTACGAGGCAGAAGCCAACAACTTCACCACCGATATGATAATCACCGATATTCTTGATAAAGTACAGGTGCCCTAAACCCAATGGTATCGCAGCGGTCATCGCTCCTCAATCAAAACTGAAGTTATATGGATTCGAATGAACTTATAAAAAAAGTTCGCAAGATAGAAATCAAAACGCGCGGGCTTTCGCAAAACATCTTTGCCGGAGAATACCATTCGGCCTTCAAGGGTCGTGGCATGATGTTTTCGGAGGTCAGGGAGTATCAATACGGAGATGATATCCGCGACATAGACTGGAATGTGACAGCTCGTCAGAACCGACCTCACGTGAAGGTTTATGAAGAAGAACGCGAACTGACAGTGATGCTTCTTGTCGACGTGTCGGCGAGCCGTAACTTCGGTGCTTCCGGTCCGGAAAAACGTGAAATGATAGCCGAGATAGCAGCTACAATCGCATTCTCGGCAATTCAGAACAACGATAAAATCGGCGCGATTTTCTTTTCGGATCATGTAGAAAAGTTTATCACGCCCAAGAAAGGTCGCAAGCATATACTTTTCCTGATTAGAGAACTGCTTGATTTCCAGCCCGAGAGCAAGGGCACGAATATAGCTGCGGCGGTAAGGTATTTCTCCGATGCCTTGAAACGCCGCTGCACCATGTTCTTGCTCAGCGACTTTATCGACAGCAGCGATTACCGCACGCCACTCACGGTGGCCGTATCGCGCCACGATGTGATGGCAATACAGGTCTATGACCGTCGCGACGGCGACCTGCCCAATATCGGCCTTGTCAACGTAGAAGACCTTGAAACCGGCCTCACACGCTGGGTCGACACCGGCTCGGCAAAAACCCGCAAAGTCTACAATAAATGGTGGTATGACCGCCAGCAGCAAATGAGCACAACACTTAGGTCTACACGCGTGGACTATGTGTCGGTGGCAACCGACGAGGACTATGTGAGGGCGCTCATGGGATTGTTTAAAAATCGTGCAAGCGTATGAAATCCACCAAGATAATATTATCTGTATTAGCCACGGTACTCTTTGCCGGAGTTTCGTTAGCCTCGCGTCCGTCGGCATCGGGTGTCAAGGTTACGTCGTCGATTGACTCAGCCGTGGTGACTATGGGCAGTACAACGCATGTTCGTGTAACAGTGCAGATGCCCGAAAGCTCCGCGTCGAATGTTAATCTTGACGGCATGCCCGAACTTGCCGCCGGAAAAGAGTATTTACCTTGGAACGGTGTGGATATCGTAGCCGTAGACAGTGCCTCGACAATAAGCGACGGCATGCGTACGATAGGCTATGATTATACAATACAGGCATTCGACCCGGGCACGCTTACGCTACCCCCGTTTGCGGTGGTGAGCGGAGCTGCAGATACAGCGCTTTCGAATGTGCTTACACTTAAGGTGTTGCCAGTAGAGCTTGACTCTGCGATGACCCTCAACCCTATGGCAAGTGTTGTAGCACCTGCAACAAAATGGTATGATTATATTCCTACATGGATTTTCTGGACGCTTCTTGCTCTTGTAATAGCAGCCCTTTGCGTGGTAGCATTTATACTGCTTCGCAAGCGCAAAGAAGAAGTTGAAATCCGCCGCAATCCACCGGTACCGCCGTACGAACTCGCGATATCGCGACTCAATACACTCCGCACGAGCAATCTTGCTTCATCCGGCCAGGAAAAGGCATACTATACCGAGCTTGTAGATATCCTGCGTCAGTACCTGCATGGCAGATTCGGAATCAATGCAATGGAGATGACTTCAACCCAAATAGTGAAGGCACTTCGTTCGAACCCAGAAACACGCATGTCGGCCGACCAGATGCGCTCCGTGCTGTCAATGGCCGACTTTGTGAAATTTGCAAAAGTGCGCCCCTTGCCCGACGACAATGTGAGAGCGATGACCCGCGCCCTCGATTTTGTAGAAGAAACGAAACCGGCCCCGGAACCCGATCCGGCAACATCCGAAGCCTCAAAACCTCAAGACCAAAAGACCACCCGACCACAATAGTATATGCAGTTCGCTCATCCCAATTTTTTATGGACACTCCTTGTCCTGGTGCCACTGATAATATGGTACGTGCTCAAGCAGCGCCGACTCCATGCAACCTTGGCACTATCGACAACGTTGCCATTCGCAACACTGCCTCGCACGTGGAAGCAATATTTGCGTCATCTGCTCTTCTTGCTGCGTCTGGCCACGCTTGCCTGCCTTATAATTGTCATGGCCCGTCCACAATTGCGCGACAGTTGGCGCACCACCTCGACCGAGGGTACGGATATCGTGATTGCCATGGACGTGTCGTCGTCGATGCTCGCCCGCGACTTCGTTCCCGACCGCTTCGAGGCTGCCAAGAATGTAGCCGCACAGTTTATCTCGGGCCGAGAAAGCGATAATATAGGTATTGTGATTTTTGCCGGCGAAAGTCTTACGGGTGTTCCAATGACGGTAGACCGCTCGCAGCTGTTGCAGTATCTGCAAACGCTTTCGATGAACGTACTCGAAGACGGTACGGCTATCGGCGACGGCATAGCAACCTCGCTCAACCGCCTCAAAGAAGGTAAGGCCAAGAGCAAGAGTATAATCCTGCTCACCGACGGTAGTAACAATACCGGCGTTGTGGCACCTATTACGGCGTCGGAAGTGGCCAAGGAACTTGGTGTAAAAATCTATACAATAGGTATCGGCACAAATGGTAACGCACCTTATCCGACCCGAACCATTACAGGCCGCATAGAATTTACCCCCCAGCCTGTTGTAATCGACGAGGCAACCCTCGAGACCATAGCCCAAAAGACGGGAGGCAAGTACTTCAGAGCAACCAACAATCGAGTACTCGAAGACATATTCTCGGAAATCGATTCACTCGAAAAGACACAGATGGATGTACGCCACTTCTCGCATACCGAAGACAATTACATGCTATGGGCATGGCTTGCTTTCGCATTTTTCGCACTTGAACTACTCCTCAGATATACAGTGCTCCGCACTATACCCTAACGCCTATGTTTGATTTCGCATATCCAACCCTGCTATATCTATTGCTGCTTGTGCCTGCAGTATGGCTGCTCTTCTGGGCAGCCCGCATGTCGCGCCGTGCCAAATTGCGTCGCTTCGGCCGAGCAGATATCGTGGCACATCTGATGCCCGATGCATCAAGGTATACCCCGGCAGTGAAGATTACATTGCAGCTTATAGCCCTTGTGGCCATAGTTATCATGCTTGCCCGCCCGCGCTACGGAGCAACCGAAAAGACCGAGACCTCGGCCGGAATCGAGGTTATGATAGCCTTCGACGTTTCGAACTCAATGATGGCATCGTCGACCGACCGACCGGACGGAATACCACGTATCGACCGCGCACGCCTGTTGCTCGAGAAACTTGTAGACAAACTCGACAACGACAAGGTAGGCCTGATAATCTTTGCAGGCAACTCCAAGATGCAGCTGCCGCTTACGAGCGACTTCTATACCGCCAAGATGTATCTCAACGAACTTTCGCCGTCGTTGATCAGCTATCAGGGCACAGATATGTCGAGCGCAATCAAAATGGCAATGAACGGTTTCTCACCGGCAGAGGATATGCACAAGGCGATAATCTTGATTACCGATGCCGAGGACCACGAAGGCGAGGCCGTGAAGACTGCCAAGCTTGCTGCAGAGAACGGAATACAGCTCGACGTAATCGGCCTCGGAACCCCGCAGGGCGCTATCCTGCCCGGATTTACTGACAATGAAGGCCGTCCGGTCGTGACCAAGCTCAATGAGGAAATTGCCAAGGAAATAGCCAAGGCCGGCGACGGTATCTATGTCAACGGAGCATCACCGTCGGCGCTTAGCGACCTTGAGAACCAGCTTGACAAATTGCAAAAATCAGAATTCAGCAGCGTCAACTATACCGCCGGTGCCGAGCAGTTCCCGACTTTTGCATTCCTCGCTTTTCTATTCCTACTCATTGATGTCTTTGTAGTAGAGCGTAAAATCAGCTGGCTCAAAGGTGTAAACTTCTTTACCGGTAAGAAATAAGTAGACATGGCTATGAAGCGGAATTATATATTGATATTAAGTCTGTTGACGTTTGGCATGGCATCGGCGCAGATGTCGATGCCCGACAGTAGCGCAGTAAATGCTCCGGCAGAAGTACAGGAAAAAGCTCAGATAAAGGGTATTTACAATACACCGTCGGAGTCGTATAAAGACGAGCGAAACGCTATCCGCAGAGGTAACAAGCTCTTTGATGCAGAGAAGTATCATCAGGCGCTCGAAGCCTACGACAAGGCGCTGCAGGTCAACGAGGGCTCGATACGAGGCAGATATAACAAGGCAGTGGCCTTGCTGCAACTGCAGAGCGACGACAACAAGGGTACAGAGAATGACCCCCGCGCCCTTGCTGCCGATATTTTCGCGAATCTTATCGACGATGCTAAAAAGTATGATAAGGAAATTGCCGAAAAATCGTACTACAACCTTGGCAATATGTCGTTTAACGACGAACAATATGATCAGAGCATCGCGATGTACAAGAGTTCGCTGCGCCTGAATCCGGATAATCAGCAAGCCCGCGAGAACCTGCGCCTTGCCCAGCTCAAAAAGCAGGAACAAGAGCAGAACCAGGACCAGCAGGATAATCAGGATAAACAGGACAACAAGGATCAGCAGCAACAACAACAGCAACAGCAACAGCAGGATCAGCAACAACAGGACCAGCAGCAACAACAGCAGCAGCCTCAGGAACAACCGATGACCCAGTCGGCCCAGCAGATACTGCAGTCGATGCAAAATAAAGAAAACGCTACACGACGCAAAGTCAAAGAAGAAGAACAGCCTGCAGGCGGTCGTCCGCAGACAGATAAACCCTGGTAGAAAAGGAAATCACTATGATGCAACGACGTTTCATACTATATCTGGCCTTCTTGCTGACGGTACTCGGTGTATCGGCGGCAAATTTCCAGCTAATGCAGCCGCGCAATGTGGTAGAGGGCCGCAATTTCGCACTGACATTCCGATTGACTGACGGAGAGGCAAATCCGCCGGCGGCTCCCGAGCTTGAAGGTTGCAAGCTTCTCTACGGTCCAACGACATCTACGATGCAGAGTACCGAGATTATGAATGGACGCATGACGTCGACCTACTCGATAGACTATACATTCACTTATCGTGCTGAAAAAGCCGGAGAGGTGCATGTACCTGCCGTAACGGTGTCGTGCGAGGGTAAGTCGCTATCGTCGCGTGCGGCAACATTCAGCATATTGCCTGCCGACCGCAACCAGCAGTCGCAGGGCGGATATGACAGCGGCAGCCAATCGGGTTCGGCATCATCGCAGGCATCGGGACGAATCAGTGCCGACGACCTTTTTGTGCGTGTGTCGTTCTCAAAATCGAGTGTTTATGAGCAAGAGCCTGTAGTGGCGACTATTAAGGTTTATACCAAGTATGACATCTCGTCGTTTATGGTAACCACGCAGCCTGCATTCGAGGGCTTCCTTACCGAAGAACTGCCTGTCAACTTTGAAAGCCAGATGGAGCATTTCAATGGCCAGAACTACCAGACAGCAGTACTCAAACGACTGTTGCTATATCCGCAGCGTCCCGGAAAACTGAGTGTCAACTCGGGTAAGTATGATGTGACCGTAGTTCAATACGAGACTGTGAATATGGGTTTCTTCCGTACGCAGCGACCAATCGAGCGCCAGGTGACAACATCGTCGAATGCGGCAGCCCTTCAGGTAAATGCTTTGCCCGAGCCTAAACCGGCAGGTTTTAGCGGTGCTGTAGGTTCGTTTAGCGTTGAGACTAAGCTTGAGCCTGAATTGTTGCGTACTAACGAAGCCGCCGTATATTCGTATATCGTAAAAGGTCGTGGTAATATCAAGTTCCTGTCGGAACCGACGATACAGTTCCCCTCGGGTATCGATGCCTATACTCCTAAGACTGATATCCAGGCGCAGGTAGTAGGGGGTACGAATATGAGCGGTACTTTCCGCACCGATATAACCTTTGTGCCGCAAGAGGTCGGCAACTTCACAATCGAGGGAGTGCCGTTTGTGTACTTCGATCTTGACAGTAAGTCTTACAAGACTATAGATGTGGCAGATACACCTATCAAGGTGTTGCGCGGCCTGTCGAGCGCACCTGCCCCCCAGCAGAATACTATTGACAATACTATCGATGATATTCTCCATATCAAGCCTATCAATGCCGAGGATCAGACATTTGAACTTGACTATAGTTTCCGTCAGACCTATTATTGGCTCGCGTACTTGTTGGTAGCTCTAATCCTTGCAGGCGTGATAATCGTATATCGCCGTCATATCAGATTACAGTCTGATGTTGTAGGCCGACGCCTTGCCAAGGCTTCGCGAGTGGCAAGCAAACGCCTCAAAGCAGCCCGTACCTTTATGGACCGCCATGAGAATGACAAGTTCTTCGAGGCCGTGTCGGGCGCATTGTGGGGATATATGTCAGATAAACTGTCGATTCCCGCATCGCAGCTGACCCGCGACAATATCTCGGCCAAGCTCTCGGATTATGGTCTTGGTCAGGAGCAGATAAGTGGCGTGGTAGACGTACTTGACCGCTGCGAAATGGCCCGCTTCACGCCCAACACCGATGCCGACGTGGCCGAAATATATCAGGAAGCAACCGATGCAATTAATAATATTGAAAACGTGGCAAGACGATGAAAAAGATATTTTCGATACTTATCATGCTGATCTTCGGTGTCAGCGCCTATGCCCTCAGTATTGGACAGCGTGCCGATTCGGCCTATAATGCCGAGAATTATCGACTTGCGATAGATCTATATCAGAAATCATTGGCCGAAGAAGGCCGCTCGAGCGACTTGTATTACAATCTTGGCAATGCGTACTATCGCAGCGACAAGCTCGGTATGGCCGTAGTGTGCTATGAGCGTTCGCTGCGCCTTGACCCGACCAACGACGATGCCCGCAGCAATCTCGAGTTTGTAAGAAGCCGTATCATGGACCGTCCGGAAGACGATACAGCATTCCTTGCCGAGGTGCATCATTCGATACTTAGCTCGATGACCGCTGATGCTTGGGCGTGGACTGCATTTGCCATTTTTGTGCTGCTAATGGGTGCGGTGGCTCTGTATATTTTCTCGACAAATGTAGGCTTGCGCAAGACAGGCTTTTTCGGTGGCCTTGTGCTGTTGGTATTGTTTGCCTACACCCTTGTTGTAGCATCGGATGCAACATCGGTTGCATCGTCGCACGAAACCGCCGTTGTTATATCGCCGAGCACGCAGTTGTCGTCGGCACCGAGGGCATCTAAAACCTCTGCCGACAAGGTCGTTACCCTTCACGAAGGTACAACGGTTGAAATCGTAGACAGTGTGCCGACGCCCGATGACCCGGTATCACCTATGTGGTATAATGTTAAAATCAACAATGCCACAAAAGCGTGGTTGAGGTCAAGCGACGTTGAGAGAATATAAATGTGTTTTAAAACATATTTATTTTTTGCCATTTTGTTTGCATAAATGAAATAATGGTGTTAATTTAGCACATCCTAAAACTAAACAACAAAACAACACGAATAATTAACCCACGAAAAGCGACCTAAGATATGACAAAGACAATCACCTTCAACGAACTACGTCGACTCAAAGACCGTTTACCCGACGGCTCGATGCACCAGATCGCCGACCGTCTCAATACAACAGTTCAAACAGTTCGCAACTACTTCGGTGGCAGCAATTACGACTTCGGTAAAAACTGTGGCGTACATATAGAGCCGGGTCCCGACGGTGGAATCGTGGTCCTCGATGACAGCACAATCTACGACATGGCCGTAGAAATCCTGCAAGGACAGGAGGCAGAGTAAGCTGCTTTCCGGTTTACACTTACAAGACATAAAAAAGGACGCTCATGCACATTCATGACGCGTCCTTTTATAATTATTATCTCTCCAATTCCTCATAACACAGATTGTATATTATGCGATATATAACCGTTGCCATACACACCTACGAGAAGGCTCTTGCACTGCGAACGCTGCTCGAAAGCGAGGGCATAAGTGTGGAGTTGAATAATGTTAATCTCGAAGTACCCGGTTTTTCATCGGGTGTGCGTGTTCGAATTCCCGAACCTGATCTGCCTTTGGCTCTGAGAATTATTGAGAATAAGGAGCTATTCCTGCATCCGGGTGGCGGTGAGAGTAAGGAGCATACGATACTCGTGCCGGTTGATTTGAGCGAGAATTCGTTCAAGGCAGTAGGCGTTGCTGCCAATATTGCCGCGACTGCGAAGGGTATATTGGTGCTTCTCTATAGTTATATCGATCCGTATATAGCCGGGAATGTGCAGTTTACCGATAGTTTTTCGTACGAAGTTGGCGAGACCGGCGCTCGAGAGCTGATGATTGACAATGCCCGAAAGCTTCTGCATAATTTTTATGAGCGAGCCCGGTCGGCAATGAAGCGCGGGCATATGCCGGTTGTAAAAATCGAGCAGATTGTAGTAGAGGGTGTGCCTGAGGATGCGATAATCGAATATGCCAAGTCGCATGCGCCATATCTTATTGTAATGGGTACGCGCCGTGCCGACAAGAAGGAAAAGGACCTGATAGGAAGTGTTACAGCCCAGGTGCTCGACGAGGGTCGGTTTACGGTGCTTACCGTTCCGGAGCCTATCGAAGCCGAAGATTCGTTGAAGCCTCGTAATATCCTCTTTATGAGTAATCTCGATCAGGACGATATTTTAGCAATGGATGCGCTATACAGGCTTTTTGGTTCGAATTCGGCAAATGTGACGATAGTGCATATGCCAAATCGACGCCGCTTTTCACTCGCGTCAGCCGACAAGGCATTGAGACGACTGAGCGATTATTGTCGCGATAATTTCAGTCACTATCATTTTATCTCTGTGCCGGTAAGCCAGGTTGATGTAGAAAAGGAATTTATGGACCTACAGGATAAAAACCATTACGACCTTATCGTGGTACCCAACCGGCATCGAAATGCCTTCAGCCGCCTGTTCAATCCCGGCTTGGCGCATAAGATATTGATATGCACCGATGTGCCGATGCTTGTGATACCGGTTTAGAATTCAATCGTTTCGAAATCTTCATCGTCCTGTGGTCGCTCGAAATTTGCATAAAACTGCTTGAGTTGTTCGACGGGTACGATTTGGTCGTTAGGGCCAGATCCGATGCGCTCTGACAGACGTTTGGCGAGGATGTCGAATGGAACTTGCAGGTATACGAAATGGGCATCGGAACCGGCCTGACGGCAAACAGCAGATATAGCATCGCGGTTGACGCGCTTGCACATTGTTGCGTCAACTACGATGCTTTTTCCTTGCATAAGGAGATTGCGGGCTAAAGACATTATTTTTGTATTTACGGCCATAAAGGCAGCCTTTCGTTGCTCGGGCGCCAATGATGTGAAGTCTTCGCCGTATTCATCCCAGATTAATTCGTCGGCGGAAATGCGGACGTAGCCTTGGCTCTCGAGAATGCGTGAGTACCTCGTTTTTCCCGAGCCGCTAATTCCGCACATTATAATAGCTCTTGAATCAGACGCCATTGCTTGTTGATTCGTTTGCAACTTCTTCGATAATGTAATTCTGCCGTCCGAGACCGAGCTCTTCGGCATAGTCGAGCAGGTGAATGGCATTGCGCTCTTCGATGCGTTCGATCAGGTGGATTTTGCCCGGGTCAGGAGAGTTGTATACCATGTCGACACATGCACGGTCGAGGGCTACCGGATCGAGAGATGCAAGAATACCTATGTCGGCCATTCGTATTGGTTCTGGCTGTGCAACGCAGTCGCAGTCGACTGATAGGTTGTTGGCAACGCTGATATAAAGTATCTTATCTCCGGCATGGTCGAAAACAGCTTCGCAAGCCTCGGCCATGGATTCAAGAAAAACGTCTTGCGGTGGAATGGCGGACCAGTCTATAGGAATCGCATTGGATTTACCTCCGGTATGTACCCACGCCTTGCCAGCCGATGAAGCCATGCCGATTGCTACGTTTTTAAGGGCGCCGCCGAAACCTCCCATAGGGTGGCCTTTGAAGTGAGAAAGAACGACAGTAAAATCATAGTCAGCCCAATTGTGGCCAATGAGGGCGTAGGGCAGGTGCTTGAAGTTCTTGACAGGGAGCACCATGTCTTCGCCCTCGGCATCCATAATGTCGACCGGGGCAATGGCTGTGAAACCGTGTTCGGCTGCTGTCTGAAGGTGGTCGGCGGTAGTGTTGCGCTTGCCGTCGTAGGCGGTGTTACATTCCACAATGGTGCCGTTTACCAGCTGTACAAATTTTTTGATAACATCAGTAGAGAGGTGGTTGGGGTTGCCGGCCTCGCCGGTCGACAACTTTATTGCTACGCGACCTTCGGCTTTTCGTCCAAGACACTCGTATACCTTTACAAGATTGTCTGCCGTAATTCGCCGACAAAAATATACCACCGATGGCTGAGATTGTTTTTCCATATTATAGATGTTTATTTTGACTTGGCAAATATAGTATTTTTATTCCCGGTTTACTTATTCGCATTTATGAAATCCACAATATCGGTAAGAACTTCAGGAGAAATGGTTTCTGAGATTTCGCTATATTCGGCTACCTCTCCGGTTTGGCAGTGCTGGAACATGTGGTTTAGGCCCGGATAGATACGTGTGACAGCATCGTTTTTGACTTTTTTGAGAGCTTCGAGGTTGGTTGAAGCTGATACCTGTGTGTCGCGGTCGCCACCGAGGGCAAGTATGCTGCTGTTTACTTTGGTGATGTAGTCGAGAGGACGAAGACCGACGAAATAGTTGAACCAGGGAGTTTGTTTCGATGTATTCTTGGCGAGCATATCGATTATCTGTTCCGGCAGATCGATGTTCAAGTCTGTTGCCAATTTTTTGATATCAACAGTCATGCCTGATGCCATATTGTCGAAAGCCGCGTCGAGTAGACGTAGTGTTTCCGAAATCCGGGCATCGGTCATACGGGCCTTTGCCAATGAGCGGCGATTCTGTTCGAGGAGTATCTCCTTGCATGGTATAATCGCACCGGCCAGGCTTACAATATAGGGAATTCTATGCTCTGCAGCCACCATGAATGCTATCGTGCCGCCTTCGCTGTGTCCTATGATTCCGACCTTGCTGATGCCTTCGCAAGACCAGAGAAATTCGACTGCAGCAAGTGCGTCGTCGGCGAAATCGGCTGTTGTTGCCGATGCGAGGTCGCCTCCGGATTGTGCATATCCACGGTCGTCGTAGCGAAGCGAGGCTATACCGTTGCGTGCAAGATAGTCGGCGATTACATAAAATGGTTTGTGGTCGAACAGCTCTTCGTCGCGGTTTTGAGCGCCGCTGCCGCTGACAAATACAACTGCTGGTACAGGCTTTTTCTTTGTTGCCCCATTAGGAATCACCAAAGTTCCAGCAAGGGTGATGCCAGCGCGAGGGTTGGAGAAAACTGTGTCGATAGATTCGTATGGGAATGGAGGCTTAGGTGTCTGGGGGCGCTTTATGCCTTCGGTTTGTTTTATAAGGTTGAGCTTGAAGCCTAATCCCCGTTGAGAGAATTTGCCTTCGAGGGTGTCGTCCTTGACTATTGCACTGTATTTGGCTTGTAGGGACTTGCAACTGAAAGCAACAGAGTCGGAACTCAGATAATCAGTGTCAAGCGCTATTCCGAATGCTCCTTGATCGGGGCTGTCGAGAGTGCTGCCTTCGGGGTTGATGTTGATGCGAAGCTTGAGTTTGGAAAAGCCTAAATTCAGAGAGCCTGAGTATGTTCCGTGGGGAGTTTCTTGGGCTATTATATTGAGGCTAAGAAAAAAGCACAGTGTGGAAATGATCTTCTTCATATTATTCTGTTCCGGCAGTAAAGAAAAAGCGTTGCGGTAATTGAGTTATTTATTTACAAAAATACAATATTTATAATGAAAATAGGTATCTTTGTGTATGAAAATAATTACAGCAGACATATCAGCTTCACAATATATATCGCAATTTCGCGATGTAGACAAATTTATAGGCTTTTGCCGTCAATGTGGCAACTACGGTAATTCGTGGTTATGCCCGCCATTCGACTATGATATCGATGAGAAACTAAGGCCATGGACGAAGGTACATGTGGCCGGTGTGACAGTGGACGTGGCAGGCAAACATCAGTTATCCGAGGCCATGGCTCTGCTACAGCCGGCCCGCATCGAACTATCTCGCTACCTTCTCGAAAAAGAACAGGAGAGTAGGGGACTTGCATTCGGGTTCTCGGGTAAATGCCATTACTGCAAGGAGTGCGGCAGACCCCAAGGTGTTCCCTGCAGGCACACCGACAAGGCAAGACCGTCGTTGGAAGCATATGGTTTCGATGTCGGGGCTACGGCCGAACAATTGTTGGGCATTCAGCTACAATGGGGCAAGGACGGCTATCTGCCTGAGCAGTTGGCTCTTATCGGGGCAGTGTTTATGCCGTGACACGATTTTGAAAATCACAGTTTGTAAAAATCAAACAAAGAGTTTGCAATATCAAAAAATATTTTGTAATTTTGCAGAGAAATCGGGGCGTAGCGCAGTCCGGTAGCGCACCTGGTTTGGGACCAGGTGGTCGCAGGTTCGAATCCTGTCACCCCGACCGTAGATAAAACACTCTAAGTTAAGTATTTAAATGACTTGATTTAGAGTGTTTTTCTTTGTTTGTAATGGCCGTTTAGGCTCGATTTTTGCGTATTTTTAGGCTAAAAACGGCAATTTTTAGGGAAATGTTTCAGCTATGTTTCAGCAATGTTTTGACAAAACATACATGTAAACATAATAAGAAGTCCTGTACGAGCGGCCTTGCGAGCCGCCGATACAGGACTACTCTATGAGGTTTGTGTCAGGGCTGGCTGTTGCAAAAATCCTGACAGCGCTTAAATCAATATATACCTTGGGCTATCATTGCTTTGGCAACTTTCATGAAGCCGGCAGTGTTTGCGCCACGGACATAGTTGATGAAGTTGTCATCTTCGCGACCGTATTTTTCGCACTGCTCGTGAATGTCGGCCATAATCTGACGAAGTTTGTTGTCGACTTCCTCTGCGGTCCAATGCATTTTCTGAGAGTTCTGTGCCATTTCGAGACCGGAAACCGACACACCACCTGCGTTTGCTGCTTTGCCCGGAGCGTAGAGGATGCGGGCGTTGATAAATTCGGCAATAGCTTCGGGTGTACTTGGCATGTTTGCGCCCTCGCTGACAGCTATTACCCCCTGAGCAAGAAGTGCGCGAGCGTCGTCACCGTCGAGTTCGTTTTGAGTTGCCGAAGGCATTGCGATGTCGCATTGTACATGGCGCCAAGGGCGTTCTTTGGGGAAGTATTGACAGCCGCTTTCTTGAGCGAATTCGCTGATGCGTGCTCGGTATGCCATTTTGAGTTCGAAAATTCGTTCAAACTGTTCCTCTGTCATGCCGTCGGGCAGGTAGATAGAGCCGTCAGAGTCGCTCATTGACACGACCTTGGCACCGAGGCTGAGTAGTTTTTTTGCAGTATAAAGAGCCACATTGCCTGATCCGGAAATGGCAACACGCTTACCGACGATGTCTATGCCGCGTGTAGCAAGCATATTGAGCAGGAAGTATACGTTGCCATAGCCTGTAGCTTCGGGACGGATGAGCGATCCGCCGAATTCCATGCACTTTCCGGTGAAAGTGCCGGTAAACTCGCGTGTCATCTTCTTGTACCAGCCAAACATGTATCCTACCTCTCGAGCGCCAACGCCGATATCTCCGGCAGGCACGTCGGTGTCCGGTCCGATATTGCGCCACAATTCGGTAACGTATGCCTGGCAGAAGCGCATTACTTCGGTATCGCTCTTGCCACGGGGCGAGAAGTCGCTGCCGCCTTTGGCACCGCCCATGGCGAGTGTGGTGAGGGAGTTTTTGAAAGTCTGCTCGAAGGCGAGGAATTTGAGGATAGAAAGATTTACGGATGAGTGGAAGCGGATACCGCCTTTGTACGGGCCGATTGCATTGTTGTGCTGAACACGGTAGCCCATGTTGTTGCGTACCTTGCCCTTGTCGTCGATCCACGAAACGCGGAATGAAATGATGCGGTCGGGGATGCAAAGGCGTTCGAGCAGATTGTAACGTTCGAAAGCGGGGTACTTGTTGTAGGTGTCTTCGATTGAGCTTACTACTTCTTCGACGGCCTGCAAATACTCGGGCTCATTGGGAAAGCGCCGACTCAGGTCTGCCATAAAATCTTTTACCTTCATTGGAAATGTAGTTTATGTTGAATCTGGAGCAAAATGAAAGTGGTTTTCATTTTTCGGGTGCAAAGTTATAAATAAAAATGTATACAACAAAATTTATGCCCGTAAAAATTAGTTAGTGGTAGTAAAATGGTATGCTAAATAAAAAGGGCGAGCCGGACAATGCCGACTCACCCCAACCCAAATTTATAATAATAACAGACTATTAAATAGTGTGGATTTGGATTTATTTCAGATTCCTAAGGAATTCCACTTCTATGATTTTTAGCGACTTGCCGCCTTTTGTTTTTTTCTCGTCGTTGCGGCTGTCCATTTCTTTAATCGCACCGAATGCGTCCTTGTCGGTCGACGAGCCGGACATCCTTATGGTATAGCGACGAGCCTTGGGAGCATCGGCAGCTATAGGCAGGTGTGCGAATCCGAGACCTTTGGGAGTGTTGCCTTCCCAAATTTTCACCGCCTCGCTACCATCTTCGGGGTGAGCGAATATCTCGATAGGATATGATGATGATCGGAAGCCTTTCATCTTGATACATACCTCGTCGATATTGGTAGGCTCGGAAAGGGTGTATGTAATCCAAGCCTTGTCGAGGTCGGCGTCGCTTTCCCATGATGTATTCTCGTATGTGTCAAAGCTGAGTGTCGGATCGCCCGATCCGGCTGTTGCGCTCATGATTGCAACTTCTCGGCGCCAAGGCACGAATGACTGTCCGGCAGGGGTTGCACCGCGGTCGAGGACTGATTCGAGACCGTCGGACGGTTTGTAGGTTGTCAGACCGTCTTTTACTTCAACCGGCAGAGTGTTGAACTCTATTTCAGCTTCGGGGAGGCCTTCGGCTTTAGCAACGAGGCGTACTTTGCCGGGCTTGGTGAGCGAGCGGAGCATTACACGGTTGATACCGCATTCTACCGGCAATGTGTCGCACAATACATGGTTGAGGGTCGACAGAGTCTTCTTGTCGTAGGTCTGATTCTTGCCTTCGTCCATGGCCGAAGTCGATGTGAGAGCGGCCTGGTTTGTTGAGAATCCGAATGGTTTGTTTTTAGCGATACCTCCGCGCCATTCGGCAGGTCCTTTGAGCGAGAATTTGACAAGTCGGTTGTCGAGCGGGCAACGGCGGCCTTGTGCATCCACGACTTCGAATTGAACCAGTGCAACGTCGTTGCCGTCGGCTTTCCAGCCGGTTGGATTCTCGATAGCTGTCAGCTTAAGCGCTACGGGCTGTCCGGCAGTTACTTTTTCATCGCGTGAAACTTCTTTGCCGTCTTTGTCGAATGCGATAGCCGTGAGGGTTTCGCTCTCGTAGGGTACATTCTTGAATGTATACAGGAATCGGTAGTCGTGGCTGTCGGGCTTGATAATCTTTCCGTTCTGGCTCAGTACCACGCTGTCGGCGTTCGATACTACATATATGGTAGGTATTTTGAATCCGGGTTCATAGTTCCAGTGACCTACGATATATGTGCGGGGTTTGAGATCGTCTACCCAGCCGTCCCACATTACCCTGTGGGCGAAAAATGCGTCTTTTTCAACTCGCATGGGGTCTACCACACCACTTACGCGGTAATTGTCGGCGCTACGGCCATGGCTCTGCGTGTCGCTGAAAATGATTTTCGCACCACCGGAGTTTACTTTTGTTCCGCTACCCGGGCGTTCGATCCAATAATCGTACCAGCGGCGAACGAGTTCGGCAACGAATTCATCGTTATTGTGGTTGTATGCAGTTGCGGGAGCGTTGCGGTATAGCGGGCCGTCGCCTTCGGGGTGGAAGGGGTATGACCAAGCATTCCAATAGAATCGCAGGGCTTCGTCGCGGCAATATTCCATCATCCACATAGGTTTGGTATCGCTCTTGTTGATGTAGAGCATTTCTCCACCGTATTCGGCCTCGGGTTTGTCGAGCATTTCGCGAGAACCGATAGCACGGCTTCCGTAGGGGTCGTACTGGTTGCGCAGGGCTATCATCTCTTTCATGTGCTGGCCTGTGATGCGCTGATTACCACATTCGTAGAATAGTATTGAAGGAGAATTACGGTTGTAGATAATGGCATCGCGCATCAATTCGAGGCGCTGTTCCCATTTGCGTCCTTCCGAGTCGCGTTCGGCATCTCCGGCGGGCATGGCCTGGATGAGGCCTACGCGGTCGCAACTCTCAACGTCCTGCTTGCCGGGGCATGTATGCATCCACCTTACCAGGTTGCCTCCGGATTTGACGAATAGGTCGTTTGAGTAGTCGCTGAGCCATGCGGGCATAGCCTGACCAACGCCCGGCCATTCGTTTGTGGTGCGCTGTGCATAGCCGTGCACCATCATAACGCGGTCGTTGAGGTATATCATGCCGTTTTTGAATTCGGTCTTGCGGAAACCGGTCGTAGTAGTTACATTGTCGGTCTTGTCGCCGCCATTGAGCGATGTGACTACGTCGTAGAGGTAGCCATAGCCCCAGGACCAAAATTTAAGGTCGCTCACACGTTTGCTTGCATGCAATGTGGCTGTGCCGCCTGCAGGGATTGTCTTGGGCTGGCCTTCAAAACTTGCTACTGTTTTGCCTTCGGCGTCTTTTACAACTACGTCGAGAGAGCGTGTAACGGGAGTGGGGAGTGAATTGTGGACCTCGCTCTCTACATTGATGGTTACACTGCCGGTCGGTACATCGTATTCAGAACCATATACATAGGTGCCGGTAGTGCCCAGGTTAGAGTAGAGGGGCAGTGTCTGATATACCGGGTCTGTAACATGGAGCCAAACATTCTTGGGTATGCCGCCGTAGTTTACGTTGAACGACTTTGTATGCCACTGAAAAGTAGAACCGGTGCCCTGTTCTTTGTAATTCCAGGCATTGTCGGTGCGAACTTCAATAGTGTTTTCACCTGCTTTGAGATAAGGAGTCAGGTCGAAACCGAAAGCCATTACGCCGTTTTCCGACAGTCCGATTTTTGTGCCGTTGATAAAAACTTCGGCAGCCTGTCGGGCGCCCTCGAATTCTATAAATATCTTGTTGCCGTCGTTGAAAACTGCTTTTTCGACCTCTGCAGGTAAACGGAATTTCTTCTTATACCATACCTCGCCTGTAGGCATCTCATAGGTCGAAACCTTGAAAGACTCGTCTTCGTTCCATGCATGCGGGAGTGTGACCGGGCGCTTCTTGAGCATCTTTGCAACCTCTTTGTCGGATGACGAGAGATTCCAGTCGGAGTTGAAATTATATGTCTGTCGAGCAGATGCCTCCTGAGTGGCCGATAATACGGCTACTGATGCGAGGAGCATCGACATACTTTTTTTCAGTGACGGTAGCTTCATAATATCAGTTAAGAATTGTGTTTTTCGATTTCCGCTGCAAAGTTAATTCGGTGATGTCGCTTGATGTTCCGTATGTGTTGAAATGTGAGTCTGCCTATGTTGAAAATGCAAGCTATTAGGGGCTTGCAACATTTTCGGCCTTCTATTTGCAACATTTTCGGTAATTATTCTTATCTTTGCGGAAGATAAAATCGAGTTGAAATGAGAATACTGTTGACGATACTTTCAATATGTCTGTTGGCTTGTCCGCTTATCGGTCGGCCTACCGCCGATATTGCCAAATCGGTGGTGACTATTGATATGCGTCACGGGCTTCCGGAGAGCCGTATCAGGGCAATCAAAGTACTACCCGACGGTCGAGTAGCCATTGCGACTGCGGGGTACATAAGTGTATTCGACGGCACGTCTTTTGTCAATGAAGCCATATCATTGGATAATGGTATCGCTCTTGCTACGCAGGATAAGAATAGGCAATTGTATTGTGATAGCAGTGGTGTGATATGGCTCAAGACTCCTATAACACGACATAATAGCACGGCCCGCTTGCTCGCTTTCGACCCGCGAACCGCACAAGAAATAACTCAAACCGAGACCAAGCGCCTTAAAATTGAAAATATCAAGGACTTTTATATTGACAATAGGCGCGTGCTTTGGATGATAGATAATGCCAACCGCTTGAATATGCGGAAGTCTGCGGCTTGGTTGCCTGTTATAAATCTCGATAATCTCGGAAGCGAATTACCGTCGGTATTATATAACGACGGCAATTCGGTTTACCTGTGCTATAATAGTGGCAATGTATGTGTTGTTGATATGGCCGGCGGTCACCTTAAATATATGGTAAGGCCCGAACTGCCGGTTGTGCGTACAAGTTTGACAAACTCCGGGGCCAAGTGGCATGACGGAAAATTATGGCTGTCGTATCATAGGCATAATGACCATGCCAACACATGGGTTGCATCGCTCGATAGCTTGACCCGCTCGTGGCAGATATACCATCTGAAGCAAAGGGTTTTTGATTATATTATAGAGGATGATTCGGTTTTGACAGCATTTCCCGGCGTTGACCAGGGTATTTATTGTGTCGAACAAGGGGCTGACAGCTCGTTATGGGCTGGTATGACCGATTCGGGTTTGCGGTATCTGAGTACTCAAAAAGCTGTAAAGATTTACCCTGATTCGGTATATCCATTTGCAAAAAGCGGATATTTCCCCAACGAACGTGCTCGTGAATTAGCCGATAAGTATGCTCGCGGTATATTAAATTGCAGCGATGTAGATACAACGTCGGGGTTTGTGTATCTCGGAACTCGAAAGGGCCTTGTGGTGATAGACGACAAAGGCCGTCAGGTTGCTCTGTTAGATGAGAATGTCGGCCTGCAGCATAGCAATGTACAAAGTGTTGTGGCGAATGTGGGTACGACCAAGGGGACCCCCGGTGATATTTGGTTTTCAACCACAACCGGATTTTCGCGTCTGAGGCACGTCGGTCGCGACTCTTTCGATATTATTCATTTAGGCATTCTCGACGGAATAGAGTTGAACGGTCGAGAATTACCTTCGCAATCCATTGTAAGAGACAGCTCCGAATGTTTGATTGCCGGTTTTCCCGGAGGTGTATGCACTATTGATCCTGCCAAAGTCAGCGATGAAGGCCGGGTAGTTTTCCATTTCCCTGATGACTATTCCGAGCCAAAAACGAATAGCTCGCCATTTGTAATCGCACTTATATGCACGGCGGTAGTTGCATGTGCCATAGGCTTCTATGTGTACGGTCGAAAACGTAAACACCGAGAACTCGCCGATAGCCGCAACAATATTTATGATCGAATTGTTGACAAGTGTCGTAATGTGCAAGGTGACAATGCTGTAAATGCCAATGACAGGGAGTTCGCAGAGAAAATCGACAGGATAATAGAAGAACATATTGACGATGAGGAACTCAGCGTGGTATCATTGAGCCGCATGATGGCTATGGACCGCACCAACCTATACCGCAAGATGCAGACTATTATGGGTGTTTCTCCGTCGGTTTATATTCGTCATATGCGCCTGAAGGCCGCGTCGCGCTTGCTTAAGGAGACTGATTTGCCTGTGTCGGAAATTGCCATGCGCACCGGATTCTCGTCGGCCAAATACTTCTCGTCTACCTTCAAGGAAGTCTTCGGCATTTTACCGGCTAAATTCAGAGAACAAAAAGACCAATGATTCTGCGCAGATATCGCCCGGAGCATGTTGCCGAATAGGCAAACCATTCTACTTCACTTGCGTATTATCATCTTTTTGCCGCGCGAAATATAAATGCCCGGAGTTGACGGATTGATGACTCTCCGTCCGCTAATGTCATACCACTCTGATGTAGAATTGGTTGAGGTGATTATATCTTCGATTCCGGCGTTACCGTCGGTAAATGTGCAAATAGTCTTCAGTGCCGAGCAGGCATTGCCAGTAGTGCTGTCGAATAGCGGGGCGTTATACCAGCCCGACAGACTTGTCCCATAGGCATTGTATTCCATCCACCACCAGAAAAGTCCGGTAACTTTATCGTAACTGCGAAGAAGGGCTACAAGGTCGGAAGCGAAATCATTCTGCCCTTCGTCACTGTATTGATAATCAACTTTCTGATTCGTGCCGGGCACTTCCCATTTGTATGAATATCCGGTTTCGACAATCATTATATCTTTTGACGGATAGTCGCGTACGAGTTGGTCGAGGGCGGTTCGGAGAACACTCATAGAACCGTGAAAGTAAGGATAATAGCTCAATCCAATGATGTCGTAATCGACACCGAGCGTAGCCATTTTGTCGTAAAAATTCTTTTGAACGTTAGTCTGTGACACACGTTCGGTATGAAGTACTATCTTTGCCTCGGGGCATTCTTCGCGGCAAGCTTTTATAGCTTGTCGGAGCAGTGTTCCGAAGCGGTCCCAGTTGGCGTTACTGCCCATGTAGGCTTTCTTGAGATTGTTCGAGCCGTATGGTCCCCAAAGCATGCCGTAGCTTATTTCGTTGCCGGGTTGAATGAAGTCGGGGCTTACACCTGCTTCCTTGAGGCTCGCAAGAGATTCCTTAGTGTAATCGTAGATTTTCTGGTACAATTGCTCGTCGGTAAGGTTTTCCCACGCTTTAGGCGTCCACTGCTTGGCCGGGTCGGCCCAGGTGTCGGAGTAATGGAAGTCGAGCATCAGGGCGAAGCCTGCGTCCTTGATACGCTTGCACAGAGGCTTTATGTATTCGATTGTCTGGCAGGTGTTAGGGTCGGCATCCTTGCCGGTATAGTCTTCCGGATTCACAAATAGGCGCACTCGCATTGCATTCATTCCTTCGTTTTTGAAATAAGGCAGTACTTCGGCAATAGGTTCTCCGTCGTGGGTTTTATATTGAGCTCCGGCTTTTTCGTATTCGGGCAAGAGCGAAATGTCGCCGCCTACATAGCGGTATTCTGCAAAGGCATTTATGCTCATCGTTGCAGCGACTACACAGATAATGTTCTGGAATTTCATAGTTACTCAAATTTTTGGTAAGTAGCGCAAAGTTATACGATTCGCATATAAAACGCAAATATTTGAGTTGTTTTTATTGAGGAAAAAGCCGGGGTTGTGATGATTTTTTGTATCTTTGCATGATTACAATAGTTCGTTAAAAAATTATTCA
>LUJM01000035.1 GCA_001689415.1 Bacteroidales bacterium M2
ATCTTCCATAAGAAAGGATAAGGTATGTTCTGATTACAATTCACGTTCGACAGGTATTGAAGCCCGGGATAGCAACGGCACCATACGCCTGCGCAAACGCCTGGGAGTAGAGAATTACAGTACCACCAGTCCAACCGATGACGTAATAGCCGACATCGACAAAGCCATCAGCGAGTGTATGCAGCAATGGAAGGTTGTAGCCGGCTAGGTCGGCATCCGAACCCAATACTTTGTGCCGACCATCGACGTTATAAAAAACCATTTGAAAAAAGACAGTCCCATAAGTGTCTCATCGACTGCAACGAGCATCACGCTGACTTACCCTGAGCAAAAGACCACCGCGGACGATTTCCTCAAGCAGGGATCAATATGTTTCACATTCTCAGCCGATGCCGTAGACGTCAAGCTCAAAATGCGTTGCTACCCGATAGGAAATAGTGATAGTGCACGCCTTGCTACAAAGATGAAATCAGAATTAGGCAGTAGCTTCAAAGCCTATAATGCTTCTGACGAATACGGAGTGACCACAACGTTCTACTACAGGCAGTTCAACAGTAAAGAAGCCTTTACACAGGCCGTGATGTATCCTGCCGACTCGGTGATTATAGACTCCTACAAGGAGCTTGGCTCTCTCCCGCTCGATGCGATGAACGCCGATATCCGCCGCAAAAGAGAAGAAGCCGAGCGCGAGCGCCAACGCCGCGAAGAGCAGGAGAGGCGCAGGAAAGAAGAAGAGGCGCGACAAGAGAAAGCCAAACTCGACAGAGAACTTCAAAAAGGCTTCACTCTCACTCTTTGCCCCGACACCACCATACGCCGCATCCAGGAATGGTTCAACGAAGACTTCTTATATCTACGGATAGGTTTCTATATGGTTAAGACCGGCCAATCAGCCGACCGCGACGGTGGCACAATCACGGCCTATGACCGAGAAACGACGCTGTCGCAAATTCGCTCGTTCAAAGGTAGTGGTGGCAAAATCAGAATCGACGGTACCGACACTCCCGAACAGCTTGAAAAAGCTTTCCGCTCGCAATTCGGCCTCGTTATAAAGATTTGTTATAACGACGAAAACGACAACCGTTACTACATATCAAAGAGCAACAGCGAATACAAATTACCAATTGGCCGACTTAACAAGGAGTTTTGCGAACGTGGCTACTACCGTGCCGACATCTCGTAACACAACACGTCGTTGCATACAGGGTTAGATGCACGATGCGGGTTAATAAAAGGGACGAGTTGTCTTTTTGAGTAATTTTAAAGCCCGCCCTCTCGCAGGGTCGCGGCAAAATGATGTTTACTTAAGGCCTTTTACCCATCCACACTCTCGTAGGGTCGCGGCATGCCGCGACCGGGTGACAAAAACATTTATAGTTGACTATCAAAGAGATAGTATCGCCTACCCGGTCGCGGCATGCCGCGACCCTACGAGAGGCCCGGGTGGCGTTTGCCCTTAACTTAGTGACATTGCGGCATGCCGCGACCCTACAAGAGAATAATTAGATAGAATGTTGATTATCTATAAGTTAGTGTCGCCTAACTGAGGCTTGTCTCAGAGAGCCAAGATCCTATCGCTGACACGATTTCGCCTTAATTAAAAAGTTACTTTTCGAGATCTTATACGCAAAAATACCGGCTTGGGCCTTGAGGGGCGCAAGCCGGTATTGCAAGCTGAATTTGGAAGTGAAATATCTTCGTTATACGGGCATTATTTGTGCTGGTGCTCGTATTTGAGAGTCATTGAGGGCTGGTCGCAAACCTCGGCGGGACCGAAGTACTGGATAGGACCGGGATATACATAGCATGTATTGTGAGCCCATTCGTCGCGCTGAGCGGCAAACTTCTGGAAGGGTGCGCCGTCGAGGCGAACGAGAGCTTTTTGGATAACGGGCTTATCCTCTGCATTGCGACGCTCGATGTTCATCATCATAGTGATAGGTATACCACCGGGAATCCACTGTACGGCAGGTTTCACGAGGTTGCGAATCGACGACATGTAGCCTGTTACGCCGGCATTGATAAGGGCCGAAGCGTTGTAACCAAGTGAGTAGCAGTAGTCGGCATCGAAGTTCGAGGGATCGGCGCAACGACCTTCGTAACCGAAGAAGTGGTGGAGCGACGAGAATTTGCCACCGATTTCGGCGAAGTGTGCATCTGCAGCGAGACGCTCAGCAACAAGACCGCTGAGAAGTTTTTCGGTCTCGATGAGCGAAACCTGTACGTTGCCGTGGGGGTCGCGGTCGAGCATAAGCTGACGTGCAACCTGCTCGGGAAGTTTGCGCAGCGAAGCCACGTTCTCGGGCGAGAGGTTGTCGAATATAAATTTGGTGAGCTCGGCTTCGTCCATTTTCTCGACAGCAGCCTTGTTAGCACCAAGGAGTTCGTTGAGCTCGCCAATGAGGCGCTTGAACTCGGGGATAAACTCGATAAGGCCTTCGGGAACGAGAACTGTACCGAAATTGTTACCGTCGGCAGCACGAGCAGCAACGATACCTGCGATATATTCAACGATCTGGTCAAGGCTCATGTTGTTTGCCTCGATTTCCTCGCTGATAAGGCAGATGTTAGGCTGAGTCTGAAGAGCACATTCGAGTGCGATATGGCTTGCGCTACGACCCATGAGTTTGATGAAGTGCCAGTATTTCTTGGCAGAGTTGCAGTCGCGCTGAATATTACCGATAACTTCAGAGTAAACCTTTGTAGCAGTGTCGAAACCGAAAGAAGTTTCGATCATATCGTTCTTAAGGTCGCCGTCGATAGTCTTTGGGCAACCGATAACCTGCACGCCGGTATTCTTTTCCTTGTAGTACTCGGCCAGGATAGCGGCATTGGTGTTAGAGTCATCACCACCGATAATAACGAGGGCACGGATGCCGAGCTCGTTGAGAATCTTCAGACCTTCGTCGAACTGCTCCTTTTTCTCGAGCTTAGTACGACCGGAGCCGATGATGTCGAAACCGCCGGTATTGCGGTACTCATTAATAATTGGAGCAGTAAGCTCAATATAACGGTGCTTGACAAGACCGTCGGGACCCATAAGGAAACCGAAAAGTCGGCTATCGCGGTGAATTTTTTTGATACCGTCGAAAATACCGCAAATCACATTGTGACCACCGGGGGCCTGGCCACCGCTAAGTATTACACCAACGTTGACAGGCTTGCCTGCTGCGGGTGCGGGGTTCTTTTCGAAGCGGATTTCGGGGAGTCCGTATGTATTGGGGAATAAAGCTTTAATAGCTTCCTGATCGGCAACCGAATTGGTGGGCTGACCTTCCACTACACGCACGGGGCCTGCAAGGGCGATGGGCAACTTCGGTTGATAAGTCGCGCGGGCTTTTTGTAAAGCACTCTTTTTCATTGTGTTAAGACAGTAGCGTTAATCGTATATTTTGAGGTTGCAAAGTAAGCAAAAATTTTTGAATTAACCTTGCCGGAAATGTGAATAAGTGTTGCATGGGCTTGAGTTTAACAGCATCAGCGCGGCATGTCATAAATCTTTTTGCCGTATCGAGGATTTTTTGTATTTTTGCGCCAAAATATACAGCAATGATAGAGAAGATTAAATCACTCCGCAGCGAGCTCGAATCAGCCGTGGCCGAAGATGCCGCAGCCGTAGAAGCCCTGCGTATCAAATATCTCAGCAAAAAAGGCGCTATTTCAGCCTTGATGAACGATTTCCGCAACGTTGCCCCGGAGCAGAAGCGCGAACTCGGCCAGGCCCTCAACGAACTCAAGACATATGCCACCGAACGCATCAACGCACTCCGCGAAGCTGCCGAACGCGGCAATGACAAATGCGGCGAGCTCGACCTAACCCGTACACCGGCACCCCAGCGCATCGGTACACGCCACCCGCTGTCGCTTGTACGCGAGCAAATCATCGACATCTTCCGCCGTCTGGGCTTCACTATTGCCGAAGGGCCTGAAATTGAAGACGACTGGCATGTATTCGAGTCGCTGAATTTCGCTCCTGATCATCCTGCTCGCGACATGCAGGATACATTCTTTATCAACCTGCACCCCGACGTGCTTCTCCGTACCCACACCTCGTCGGTACAGACGCGCGTTATGACCACCCAGAAGCCGCCTATCCGCATTATCTGCCCCGGCCGTGTATATCGCAACGAGGCTATATCGGCCCGCGCCCACTGCTTCTTCCACCAGGTAGAGGCCCTGTATGTGGATAAGCACGTCACCTATTCCGACCTACGCCAGACATTGCTCTACTTTGCCCGCGAGATGTTCGGCCCCCAGACCCAGATTCGTCTGCGCCCCAGCTACTTCCCCTTCACCGAACCTTCGGCAGAAATGGATATCAGCTGTAACCTCTGTGGCGGCAAAGGCTGCTCGTTCTGCAAAGGCACCGGCTGGGTAGAAATCCTCGGATGCGGTATGGTTGATCCTGCCGTGCTCGACGCCTGCGGCATAGATTCGAAAGAATATACCGGTTTCGCACTCGGCATGGGTATAGAGCGTATCACCAACCTGAAGTACCAGGTAAAAGACCTACGCCTCTTCAGCGAGAACGACCGCCGCTTCCTCGACGAATTCGTCGCCGCCCACTAAAAGCGGACACAACCCATATACAGCAGGGCACTCCAAGGCCGAGTGCCCTGCTTTTTGTCGATAGATTCCTATAGCGAAGTCAAAAATGTAGTAACTTTGCAATATCAATGGTTTGCGGCCGTTAATATATTATGAAAAAGCAGTTACTCTACATCATCATATGCCTGATAGGCGCCGGGGTTGGGTCGTCGTGTCGTGGGCCAAAACTTGCCACGGCCAACGAGCAAATGGAACGCGGCGAATATTTCGATGCGTCGAAGACCTATCGAAAAATCTACAACCAACTTACCAAGCGCGAAGAACGTCCCTTGCGCGGCGAGGTTGCGTACAAAATGGCGGAATGCCACCGACGTCTCAATCAGTATGCGAGGGCGTCGGCAGCGTATCAAAATGCAGCCCGATACGGTTATTCCGATTCTACCCTCTATCTGCACTTAGGCCAGATGCTTATGGCCGAGGGCAAATACGGCCCTGCGGTAAAGGCCCTTGAGGATTACCTTGCATGGAAACCCAATGACCGACTTGCCGAAAACACCCTTGCCGGAGCTCGTATGGGCCTGGCAAAGGAAGGTCAGACACGCTATATCGTGCGCAATGCCAAGCTATTCAATTCGCGAAGAGCAGATTATTCGCCGATGTATCTCGACAAATCGCTCGACCAACTGTATTTCACCACGACTACCGAAAAATCTACCGGTAATCATCGCAGCGAAATTACCGGCATGAAGAAAGGCGACATATGGTTTGCCACCAAAAACGAACGTGGCGAATGGAAACGCCCCGAACCTGTAGAGGGAGAACTCAATACCGAGGTCGACGAAGGCACCCCGGCATTTACCCCCGACGGCCAGACCATGTATCTGAGCCGTGCGCGTCGTGAGCTTAATTCCAACACCGGAGTCGAAATCTACACCTCGCAGCGCAGCGATGCCAAATGGAGCGCCCCTGTGAAATTCGAGATAACAGCCGACACCATATCGAGCTACGCCCACCCGGCGGTGTCGCCCGACGGCAACTGGCTCTATTTCACATCTGATATGCCCGGCGGCCATGGCGGTCGCGATATATGGCGTATCAACCTGCGCGAGCGTGCGGGTTCGCTCGAAAATCTTGGCGAATGGATCAATACCCCCGGCGACGAGATGTTCCCGACGTTTCGCTCCGACTCGGTATTTTATTTCGCATCCAACGGTCACCCCGGCTTCGGCGGCCTCGATATATTCCGCGCCGAACAAACCAAATCGGGCGGCTGGAAAGTAACCAATATGGGACGTCCGGTCAATTCGCCTTCTGATGACTTCGGCATCACTTTTGGCGAGAAAGAAACCGGCTTTTTCAGTTCCAATCGCGGCGACAACCGAGGTTACGACCATATCTATTCGTTCGAACTCCCGGAACTCAAGATACAGATATCGGGCTGGGTGCTCGACAAAGACGAAGAACCGGTGCCAAATGCGGTTATACGCATTGTTGGCAACGACGGTTCGAACCAAAAACAGATCGCCAAGCCCGACGGAACATTTTCCTTTCCTCTCGACCGAGGCGTAAGCTATGTAATGCTTGCAGGAGCCAAGGGATATCTCAATGCCAAGCAGGAGTTTACCAGCGATATTGCCGAGGAAGATGCCGAGTATAATGTAGACTTCATCCTTGCTTCGATTACCAAGCCTGTTGTAATCGACAATATTTTCTACGACTTCGACAAGGCTACCCTGCGCCCCGAATCCAAAGTCGCGCTCGACTCCATGGCTCAGGTGCTTCGCGACAATCCCAATGTGACTATCGAAATGGCGTCGCACACCGACCGCAAGGGTACTGACGAGTACAATATCGACTTGTCGAGCCGTCGTGCCAAATCGGTAATCGACTATCTGATATCTGTAGGCATTGCACCCGACCGCCTGCAGAGTCACGGCTACGGAGAATCCCGTCCCAAGACAATCACCAAGAAACTGGCTCGACAATATCCCCAGTTCAAAGAAGGCGATATACTGACCGAGGAATATATCCTCGCCCTGCCGGAAGCCGACCAAGAAGTAGCCGACCAGATAAACCGACGCACAGAATTCCAAGTACTATCGATTGATTATCGAATGTTCTGACATGAGATTCCGCACAGAAATCGAACCCATAAAAACCAAGCACAGTATAGGGCATGACACACCGCTGCTGATGCTTGGTTCATGTTTTACCGACAATATCGGCGAGCGCCTCGACATTGACGGCTTCAATGTGATCCACAATCCCGCCGGACCGCTCTACAACCCTATGTCGATAGCATCGTGCCTGAACCGGGCACTCGAAAACCGACCTTATACCGATGCCGACCTAACCCACGGGCCCAACGGTATGCATTGCCTCGACTACGCCTCGCGATACAGCGGAGCGGACGGCGCTATCGTTATCGAAAAGGTCAACGCGGATTTCGGGCGCATCGCCGACCGCATCGGCAACCCATTGCTCCGCACCATTATTGTGACATTCGGCTCGGCGTTTGTATTCGAGCGCCATGGCCGCGTGGTGGGCAACTGCCATAAGTTTCCGGCATCCGAGTTTGTGCGCCGTCGCCTGAGCGTAGAAGAAATCACGGCAGCGTGGAGCAAGCTCTTAAAGGCATTGCCCGATTACATCCATGTAGTCTTCACAGTGAGTCCGATACGGCATACCGCCGACGGCCTTCATGGCAATCAGCTAAGCAAATCGATACTGCTGCTTGCGGTCGACGAACTCTGCAACATGTTCCCGGACCGCACCGATTATTTCCCCTCGTATGAAATAATGCTCGACGACTTGCGCGATTACCGCTTCTACGCCTCCGACATGAAGCATCCGTCGGACGTAGCGGTCGATTATATCTACGAACTATTCAGCAACACTTACATGACCCCAAAAGCCCGGACGGAAGCCGCAGAGAGCCGCCGCCGTTACAAGGCTTCGCAACATAGACAAATCCTATGAGAACTATCTCAGTATTTAACCTCTCGTATCTCAATGTGTGTCCGACCGAAGTCCGCTTCGCCCCCTCCGACCCCGACGGACAGCACGAAATAATATATCTCGCGACCGACAGCCGCGACATTACCAATCCCACCGACACCGTATTTGCGGCTATCCGCACCGGTGTCAACGACGGCCACCGTTATATACCCGAACTTTATAGCAAAGGCGTGCGGGCCTTTATAGTCGAGAGCCTTAGCGACGAACTCCGCGCTCTCGATGCAAGCTTTATCGTTGTTGAGTCGGTCGAAGAAACCCTCAGGCGTATAGCCTACGCACGCATACGCGGCTGCGAGGGCGGTATCATAGTCACCGGCAGCTACGGCAAGACAAAGACCAAGGAACTGATATACCGCACCCTGCTCAACCACGGCAACACATACCGCAGCCCACGCAGCTGGAACAGCGGCATAGGCGTGCCCCTGGCAATCTGGGACATGACTATCGACAATGCTAAACCCGACCATATCATAACCGAAGTCGCTATCGACGGCCCGGGGCAGGGTGTCAAGATGCAGCAACTACTGGCCAATTCGCATCATGTGGGGGTAATAACACCGATTACCGACGAACACGACGAGGCCTTCGACAGCCATGCCGACAAAGTGCGCGAAAAAATCGATATCGTGCGCAAATGCAACACAATCGTCTACGCCGATACCGACGTGGAATTGCGCCGCCAGTTGCAGGAACTCAAGGGCGTAGAGCTTATCCCTGTAGCGGTGCCACAGCCCGGTAGTGCTTGCCCCACGATTTTCCATGCCCTTGCCGAGTGTGTATGCAGTTTGTATGATGTTCCTCAGGAAGATATAACTACGCTAATGATGCAGCCGGCTATCGACATGCGCCGACGCATATCACCGGCGAGCTGCGGCAATACAATAATCCGCGACCTCTTTACCCCCGACCTTAGGTCTCTTGCCGACAGCCTCAAGTTTTTCTGCCGCCACACCGACAACAAGCGCTGCAAGATACTCGTAGTAGGAGATTTGCTGACCAAGGACCACAGCGACGATTCGTTGCTCGGACTTTACACCCGTGCCATAGCCCTGGCTCGCCGCAGCGGTATCGACAGCATAGTCTTCACCGGCTACGACGTGACAACTGTAAAAACAATGTTGCCCGCGAGCGACGACCTGATATTTGCCGACAGCGCCCTCATCACCGACATCGAGGCCGGACGCTCGTGGCACGACAGCGACATATTGGTATTCGGCGAGGGCTCGGTAAGCCCCTATCTCAATGCCCTCGAAAGTGCAGCCCACGACACAACACTCGAGGTAGACCTCGATGCCTTGGTTAGCAACTACAATTACTACCGCCACCTCGTAGCGCCCGGCACCGGCATTGTCGCCATGGTGAAAGCCTCGGCCTACGGCACCGGGGCTGTAGAAGTTGCAAAAACCATGCAGGATGCCGGAGCGGCGTACCTTGCAGTGGCTGTTATCGATGAGGGCATAGCACTCCGCGACGCAGGCGTAAGCATGCCGGTGATGGTGCTCAATCCTATCACCAACCGTCATCGTTCGCTCTTTACCCACCGACTCGAACCGGCAGTATTCTCGCTGGGCGAATTACACACCTTGCGAGGCGAAGCCGCACAAACCGGGGTAGACGACTATCCAATACATATCAAAATCGATACCGGCATGCACCGCGTGGGCTTCCTCGAGAGCGAAATCGACCTTCTTGCCAAAGTATTGTCCGAGCAATCGCAACTACGTGTGGCATCGGTATTCACCCACCTTGCCACAGCCGACTGCATAGATATGGACGACTATACCGAGATGCAGATAGCACACTTCTCTGCAGCCGCCGACCGCCTCGAAAAAGCATTAGGCTACAATGTGAAACGCCATTTCCTCAATACCGCCGGAATGATGCGCTTTGCCGACGAAGCACGCTACGATATGGCCCGCCTCGGCATCGGTCTCTACGGCATTTCCCCCTACAACACCCCCGATGCCGAGAATCTCAAGCCTGTGGCAGCATTGCGCACACGCATCATCTCGCTCAAGAACTGGCCTGCCGACACCCCCATAGGCTATGGTTGCAAAGGACGCACACAGCGCGACAGTATCATCGCCACAATACCGGTAGGCTATGCCGACGGCATCAACCGTCACCTGGGCCGTGGGAATGCATCGTTCTACGTGAAAGGCATACCCTGCCCTACTATCGGCAATATCTGCATGGATCAGTGCATGGTCGACGTAACAGAGGTCGACCAGCCTCGTGTGGGAGACGCGGTAGAGGTATTCGGGCCGTCGCAACCGGTAGAGGTACTTGCCGAAAAACTCGACACAATACCGTACGAAATACTTACTTCTGTCAGTCCGCGAGTCAAACGCACCTACCTCAAGCGCTGATTAAAATATTTTAGTTATCTTTGTAGCAATGAAACTGAAAACAATAATATCGGGACTTGCGCTAATCGCAACATTATCGACAAGCGCAACCCCACCTGTAACCGTAGAGTACGAGGCCTCGCTATGGGCCAATGCTTCTACAGGTGACCTCGCACCGTATATGATCGGGTCGTGGCGCTACGGACGCATCAACGGCTCGAAAGGCATCTGGCAGGACGGACGCATAGAAAAACGCATGAGCCTCGACACCCGCTTTTCGTGGGGCGCGGGCGTGGAATATATCGCCGGATACGGTTCGGCTGCGCCATACGACTGCTATGACGAATCCGGCGACTATTGGTACACTCGCCATAACCGACAGGCACCGCTGAGACTACACCAGCTTTACGGCGAAATAAAATACAGGGGCGTATACCTGCTTGCCGGCATGAAAGAGCGCCATTCGCTCATTGTAGACGATGCCCTATCGTCGGGCGACCTTACGCGCAGCAACAATGCCAGGCCTATACCCGGAGTAGCCGCAGGTTTTGTCGACTTCCAGAATATCCCCTTTACCAACGGCTGGGTACAGATAGATGGCGAAATCATGTATGGCCGCTTTTTCGACGGCGACATGCGCGAAAAAACATTCGACTACTACTCCGGCGTCTATACCGACGACATGTACTATACCTACAAGCGCTGCTATTTCCGCACCAAGCCCTCGCAGCCCCTTTCGGTTACTGTCGGCATGCAGGCTGCCGGATTATTTGGCGGTACTTCGCACTGGTATCGCCATGGCAAGTTAGACCGCGTAGAAGCTCGCGGCTTCCATATACGCGACCTTTGGGATATGTTTTTCCCAACTGAGGGCGGCGAAGACTACTATAAAGGCGGCAGCCTGGGCTCGTGGGACTTCAAGGCCCGCTATGCCTTCAAGGACGGTTCGCAACTGTCGGCATACTTCGAATGGCCATGGGAAGACGGCTCGGGTATCGGCAGAATGAACGGTTTCGACGGTGTGTGGGGCTTGCAATATGATTTCGCCCGCAAAGGCTGGATAAGCAAAGTTGTGGTCGAATATCTCGATTTCACCAATATGTCGGGACCAATCCACTGGGCACCGGGCGACTCACCCGGCACCGACCTCACCGACTCGGCAACCGGCAGCGACGACTACTACAACAATGCGTATTACGGCACATACACCAACTATGGCATGGGCATAGGCACCCCCTTCCTGATGTCGCCGATATATAACAGTAACGGCAATGCGGCCTATCTCCACAATCGCGCCCGGGGCTTCCATGCCGCCGTTACCGGCAATCCGACCGAAGAGTGGAGCTACACCGCCAAGATAAGCTACCAGCGGGCCGGAGGCTCGGGCTGGGTGCCTGCGCATAGCAGGATCAGCGACACTTCTGCACTGGTAGCAGCCTGCTGGACACCAAGCGGAAAACTCAAAGGCCTTTCGCTTACCGCCGAGCTGGCATTCGATGTAGGCAAACTGCGTGGCAACAACTTCGGCGCAATGGCCGGAGTATCATATAAGGGCGATTTTACTTTTGGCAAGAAATGAAAGCAAAGATATTTTTACCGATTATTTTGCTGGGCATACTCGCTCTTGGAGGATGCACGCAGAACAACGGCCATATAGGCCGCTTATTCGGCGCATGGGTTATGACCGAGATGACCGTCGACGGTGTAGAGAAAGTGTTTCCCGACGATGTGTATACATCCATGGCCTTTCAGAGCGGAGTTGTACGCTTCGATTATCACTATGCCCACAACTCTCGCACCGAGCGCTACGGCTCGTGGGTAGAAACCGACAACAATGTGACATTCAATTTCACCCATTCCGACGATAATACCACGGCAGGTACAGGCCACTATGCAGCCCCCGACTGGCTCGACCTGCCACAAAAAACAAAAATAGACATGACTATTGCCGACTGCGGTGGTGGCCGCCTGACCCTCGTCTACGCCACACCGGACGGCAAAACCATAATTTATAAATTCGAACGCACATGGTAACAGAAAAGCAGGTGCTTGTCACCGGTGCCGACGGCTTCATCGGCAGCCACCTGACCGAAGCCTTACTCGACAAAGGATATAAAGTGCGGGCGCTTGCCCAATACAACAGTTTCAACAACTGGGGCTGGCTCGAAGATATCGCACCACGCCAAGACCTTGAGATTGTTTGCGGCGATGTACGCGACCCCGATTTCTGCCGCGAGATATGCCGAGGCATAGATACCGTATATCATCTTGCAGCGCTTATAGCCATACCTTACAGCTACTTAGCCCCCGACAGCTATGTAGACACCAATATCAAAGGTACGCTCAATATGTGCCAGGCTGCCCGCGACGCAGCCTGCAGGCGCATCGTGGTAACATCGACCAGCGAAGTCTACGGCACAGCCAAATACGTACCTATCGACGAGAAGCATCCCCGTCAGCCCCAATCGCCCTACTCGGCTACAAAAATCGGGGCTGATGCGATAGCGCAGAGTTTCTACAATGCTTTTGACCTGCCGGTGGTGACAGCACGGCCGTTCAACACTTTCGGCCCTCGCCAGAGCGCTCGTGCCATAATACCGACAATCATCACCCAAATTGCCGCCGGACGCGACAAAATCCGCCTTGGCGACCTTAGCCCTACCCGCGACTTCAACTACGTTGCCGATACTGCTGCAGGATTCATTGCCCTTGGCGAGACTCCCGGTATCGAAGGCCGCGACATCAACATCGCCACAGGCCGCGAGGTTTCCATGGCCAAGACCCTTGAGACCATAGCACAGCTAATGGGCCGCGAGGTCGAAGAAGTGGTAGATACCGAGCGTCTGCGACCGGCAAAGAGCGAAGTCAACCGCCTGCTTGGCGACAACAGCCTGATTACATCGCTGACAGACTGGCGTCCGCGTCACACCCTCGAAGAAGGCTTGCAAAAAACTATCGACTGGTTCGTAAAGCCCGAAAACCTGGCCAAGTATAAAATCGATATCTACAACCGATGAACGCACTACGAAACAAAGGCCGTATAGGCCTGTTCTTTCTTGGCGGAGCCAAGCGAGTAGCCATTGCCCGGATGTTCAAAGAGGCTGCAAGCCACTACGGTCTCGAATGCGACATCACCGCATACGAGCTTTGCAGCCACTCGGCAATCGCATCGGAAGGCAATGTAATCGAAGGCCTTAAATGGAGCGACCCGGCGATTATTTCCGACCTCGACCGCATAGTAAGCGAATCGGGAATCGACATCATGCTACCATTCGTAGACCCTGCGGTGGGCGTGGTAGCCGACTATGTAAGCGCCGACAATGTAGCCCGCGTTTTTGCCCCTGTAAGCAGCCGAGAACAATCCGACCGCATGTTCGACAAAATCGCTGCAGCCGACTTATTCGAGAATCTCGGGCTGCCTATTCCTCCGACATGGCGTCACGACACCCCCTGCGGACACCTGATAGCAAAACCGCGTTTCGGGTCGGCATCGAAGGGTCTGGAAAAAATCGACAATCTGAGACACCTCTACCAGGTAATAGGACGCGGCGAAGACAAATATCTGATACAGCAACGCTTCGACAACCGCGAGGAAATAACAGTAGACTGCTATGTGGGCATGCGCAGCGGCAAGGCAGTAGCCATAAGCCCCCGCCGACGCGGCGAAGTAGCCGGAGGCGAAGTTGTACGCACTATCACTTTCGCCGATGCCGAAGTTGAATCGCTCGTGCGTCGCACCCTCGAGGCTACAGGCCTTCGTGGAGCTGTGACCGTACAGCTTCTGCGCGACCTCGACACAGACAAACTGATGATAATGGAAGTGAACCCGCGATTAGGCGGTGGTGTGGTAGCATCAGTACATGCCGGGGCCGACATACCACGGCTCATCATCGCCGACGCTCTCGGAGAGGAATTACCATATATGCAGGCAACACCGGGCGTAGAGACCGTTCGTTACCTTGCCGATGTAGTTTTTTATCCTGACCAAAAATGAATTCAGATAAAGTAATTATAATCGCCGAGGCCGGTGTAAACCACAACGGCAATCTCGAAATGGCCCGGCAAATGGTTCGCGAAGCCCGCAAGGCCGGGGCCGACTACGTGAAATTCCAGACCGCCGTGCCCGAGCTTGTGATATCGACCTTCGCCCCCAAAGCCGAGTATCAGAAAGAAACCACAGGCAACGACCAGAGCCAGCTCGAAATGTGCAAGGCCATCCACTTGCCACTGAGCGACTATGCCGGATTGGAGCAGCTATGCCGTGAAGAAGGTATCGGCTTTATGAGCACTCCGTTCGACCTCGTTTCGATCGACTGTCTTGCAAAACTCGACATGGACTACTGGAAGATACCGTCGGGCGAAATCACCAACCTGCCCTACTTGCGCAAAATCGGCTCTCTTGGGGCGAAGATTATCATGTCGACAGGTATGGCTACCCTCGACGAGGTAGAATATGCCGTCAAAGTACTCGAAGAATCGGGCACACCGCGCAGCAACATATGGCTTCTGCACTGCACCACGCAGTACCCTGCGCCGTATGAATCTGTCAACCTGCGAGCTATGGACGCCTTGGCTACACTCGGTTGCGCCGGAGTCGGCTATAGCGACCACACCATAGGCACCGATGTGGCAGTAGCAGCCGTTGCTCGTGGAGCACGTATCGTAGAAAAGCATTTTACCCTTGACTGCAACCTACCGGGGCCTGATCACAGGGCAAGCCTCGAACCGGCACAGCTTACCGAACTCGTCGCCGCTATCAGGCGCACAGAGGCCGCTCTCGGCAACGGCATAAAGGAAGCTGCCGATGCCGAACGTCCCAACATCGACATTGCCCGCAAGAGCATCGTTGCAGCACGCGATATTGCCAAAGGCGAAGTGTTTAGCGAGGAAAACCTTGCTTGCAAACGACCCGGCGGCGGCATCTCGCCCATGCGCTGGGACGAGGTTGTAGGGCAAGCAGCCACTCGCGCCTTTGTTGCCGACGAGCTGATTACACTCTGACACAATGCTGTTTACTTAAGGAGAAAGAGTGTCAGCGATAGGAGCTGTCCTTTTGAATAATCACCCCTTAAGTAAACAGCATTACACTCTGACGATACACTACAATATAAAAAGGGTGTCAAAACCTATCGGGTCGTTGATAATGACCGAGGTTTGACACCCTCTTTTTATTTAATCGTCTTTTTCGTCCTTAAACAATTGGTCGTGTTCGTCGAGGTAGAAGTATTTCGACAACAAGGCTATGAATTTCGCAATCTGCGCCATGGCTTTCGAGGTCGACTCCGATATTTCGGTGTGCTTCAGTTTCATGAGCAGCCAGCCATAGAGGGCGTTGAAACAGGTTTCGATTTCACCCGCGGGGCTGTCGCCCGACTTTGCCCTCAACTCCACAATGTAAGGCAATGTGGCGTAAAACTCCTTGTGGTACTCTACAAACTTCGGGTCGGCGAGGACACGCTTGTTCAGATCGGCCAAAGTACCGATAATATTCTTGTTCATCTGCAGGTGTCCGCCCTGCACCACTTCTTCACGACGCATCATATCGATCAGCGATTCATACCACTCAGCCATTTGCTTCATGGTTTCCTCGTCTACAGGGTAATGGCTTATAACATTAGCCTTGATTTTATCGAGGTCGAGACCATTGGCGCGTATGAGATCTTCAATCTGCCACATATACAGCAGATACTCGGCTATATTGTCTTTCCTTTTCTGAGATGCAATTATCATATTGAGTTATCTTTGTCACTTAAACAATTAAAATGCCGACCGGGCATCACGCCCTGACCGGCATTCTTAGTCAATCAATTATGAAAACAGTTAATTCGCTTTATAAATCTGCGTCACTATGTGCAAGTACACATATAAGACGCATCAAGATTAATAAAGTTACACTTCGACGAGCGAATTTAACTATTTTTTTGACTCTTTGCCGAATATTGCATCGTGGCGGTGCAACATATTAAGGAATTTGAGGTCGTCGCGCAAAGGAGCCACATTGATACGGCCATCTACAGCCTCGGTCCAGTCATGATAATTGGCATATCCGAGGTCGAGAGATTTTGATGCAAGTTCCATAGCCTTGTCGAGGTCGCCGTACTGAGCATAGAAGCATGCGCCGTAGTAATGTATCAGGCCGTCGTAGTCGGTAACCATTGCGAGGATATTGTCCATCCAGCGCTTGCCAAGTTCGGTCTGACGAAGGAAGAGCTGGGCGAAGCCCTTGAGCGAGCGAGGATTGTCGATGTAGAAATGGTCCATATCGGCAACCTTGTTGTATAGGTCTTCGGCAGCATTCTCCTTGTTGAGATACTTTTCGAACACCCATGCACGCAGCATCATATAGTACGGATTTTCGGCATCATTAAGGATGGCCTCGCCAAGAAGATTAGACGCTTCGTCGTAATTGCCTACGCCAACATATGCAAGAGCCATTTCTACGAGGGCATCGTTGTTCTGACGGTCAACGGCGAGAGCTGTCGCTGCGGCCTTTACAGCATCGTCGTACTTCTGCATCGCACGCAATATCTTACTACGCAGCACATAGTGGTCGGCATTGTTGCGCACCATACCGAGGGCGCGGTCGATAAAGTCGAGTGCGTCGGCATAGTTGCCAAGGCAATAGTTGCACTCCGCAATTGAGGCATATATGCCATGATAATTATACAAGCGTTCGTCGAGTATGGTCTGATAGTCGTTTATGGCAGCAAGATAGTGATAATGCGCCTGGGCGATTACGGCCCTGATATATCGGAACATACCTACTTGAGGAGCCTCGCTTACAGCCTTGCTCAACCCTGCCATTGTGGCGGGATAATTAGTATTGCCGTAGTCGATGAGTTCCTGCATAGCACGCGGATGCTTGTTGTCGCTCGAGATTGCGAGTATCAGGTCGTCGACAGCACCGTTGTGGTCGCCCATGAGGCGGCGCACCGATGCACGACGCACGTAGGTCTCGGCATTGTTGGGGTCGATATTAACGGCCGATGCAAGCATTTCGTTTGCTACGCCAAGGTTATTCTCTTTCACAGCAACTCGAGCAAGGCCTATATACGACTCTATACCCCTGGGGTTGAGGCGCTGCAATTTCTGGAAGTCGAACTTGGCTTCAGGATATTTGCCAAGAGCGAACTCTGTATTGGCTTTCTGATAGACAATGTTGTAAGAATCCGGATCGATTTCGGCAGCCTTCTTTAGGTCTTTGAGAGCCTGCTCTGGGCGCTTGGTTTCATTATAGATACCGGCGCGGAGCACATATGCGCGAAGGCATACATCTTCTTCGGTGGGAGGGGCGAGCTGTATTACCTTATCCACATCGGCAAGTGCACGGATGTATTCGTCGTGACGGTAATACTCGTCGGCACGGCTCATGAGGATGTTGTAGTCGTTTGGGTTCTCGCGCAATTCCTCTTCATACACAGCCAGCACGGCCTGTGTCATAGGATTCTGGATGCTCGACTGCGCAGCTGCCGGCAATGCAGCCATTAACGACATTGCTGCAGCTACAAGTATAGTGTTGAATTTCATATACGGATTATTTAAAATCGTTGATTGTGCGTCGAATTGCCACAAGACGAGTCAGCAATGACTCGAGCAAATCGAGACGCAACATATTTGCACCGTCGCTTTTAGCATTGGCCGGGTCGGTGTGGGTTTCCATAAAAATACCGTCGGCACCGGTAACTACTGCAGCTCGGGCGATAGTCTCTATCATTTCGGGGCAACCACCGGTAACACCACCTGCTGTATTGGGCTGCTGGAGCGAATGAGTGCAGTCTACAATCACCGGGCACTTGCAAGCTTCCTGCATACGAGGAACTCCTCGGAAATCAACAATCAAGTCACCATAACCGAAAGTAGTGCCTCGCTCGGTTACAGCAACATCGTCGCATCCTCCGGCGCGTACTTTCTCGACGGCAAAACGCATTGACTCAGGTGCAAGAAACTGCCCCTTCTTGATATTTACCGCTTTGCCGGTGTGTGCAGCAGCAATCAGCAGATCGGTCTGTCGACAAAGAAAAGCCGGAATCTGAAGTATATCCACAAAATCGGCAGCCATAGCAGCTTCCTGTGCAGTGTGGATATCGGTAACGACAGGAACACCGAGTTCGCGCCCTACGCTATTGAGGATTCTCAAGGCCTCGATATCTCCGATACCTGTAAACGAATCGAGGCGGCTGCGGTTTGCCTTGCGGTAACTGCCTTTGAAAGCAAACGGTATATCAAGCCTGCGGCATATATCAGCAATAGTCCGGCCTATATGATAGGCCATCTCCTCGCCTTCGATCACGCACGGACCGGCAAGAAGGAAGAAATTGGAGCCTTGGCTCAGTTGGTTGAATGTTGAAGACATTGGTTTATTATATGTATAGTATCACAGCCTACGAGTGCTGCGGTTTCTGTGCGCAGACGGTTGTCGCCCATGGTGACTGGGATAAAACCGGCTTCTCTGGCACGTAAAATTTCTTCCGGGTCAAAATCGCCCTCAGGACCAATCAGAATAGTAGCGTCGGCTCCCGGGGTATATGCCCTGGCAAGCAGTTGACGGGGGGTATCGGCATCGCAATAACCCACAAAACGCTGTTGATTCTCCGGGCGGGGTTCTTTGAGAAAATCGACGAGCGGAATGGTTGGTTCTATAATCGGCAAGGTAGCCTTGAGCGATTGTTTCATTGCCGAAACCGCGATACGCTCGAGTCGCTCGGGCTTGAGCTCTTTGCGCTCGGAGCGTCGGCATCTGACAGGAACAAAGCGGTCGACACCAATCTCGACGAGTTTTTCGACAAGCCATTCCATGCGGTCGGCATGTTTTGTCGGTGCGACAGCCACAGTAATACAGGGTTGCCATACCTTTGGCAAATCCTTACGATCTACGACCTCTACCACCGCGCCACGATGATCGTCGACGACAAGGCGGCACATATACAGGCTGCCTTTACCGTCGACGACTTCGATGTCGTCACCGGGCTTCCGCCGCAACACACGCACAGCATGTGCGCTCTCGTCGGCAGGGAGCACCGGATTTATCGCAATATCAGGAGCATAGAAACGAATCATATCAATTCACCATACCTTCGGGATCCTCGACAGTGGCAGCTTCCTTGCTCTTTGCGTCGGAATGTATATCGTGATCCTTGAAAATCAAAAAGAAAAGTATAGCCACTACAGCCGCATATCCGGCAAAGATAAGCCACGAGGTCTCCCAACCGTGAATTTGATCCATTCCTTCGGGGCGGCTGAATACATTATGGTCGATAATCTTCTGGGCTACAAGTGTGCCGCAGGTCGCACCGATTCCGTTTGTCATAATCATAAACAGGCCCTGGGCTGACGAACGGATATCGGATGTAGTTTTCTTGTCGACATAGAGCGAACCGCTGACATTGAAAAAGTCAAAGGCGATACCATAGACAATCATCGACAGTATAAACAGCCAAACACCCGAGCCGGGGTTGCCGATACCAAAGAACCCGAAACGGAACACCCACGCAAGCATGGCCATGAGCATCACAATCTTAATGCCATAGCGGCGCAGGAAGAATGGTATGAGGAGTATGCACAAAGTTTCGCTCATCTGCGATATGGATATCAGCGCATTTGCATTGTGTACGCCCCATGTATCAGCATACTCGGGTATACTGCCAAAGCTCTGTATGAAGGGATTGGCAAAGCCATTGGTAATCTGCAGCGACACACCCAACAACATGCTGAATATAAAGAATACAGCCATTTGTCGGTCTTTAAACAAGGCAAAAGCCTTGAGGCCGAGAGCTTCGGAGAGCGATTTTTTCTGTCCTTTCGGCGCTGTCGGACACGCAGGCATAGAAAGCGCATATGCAGCCATTACAAAGCTGATAACACCTGAGGTAAGCAGCTGTGCGGCAGTATTCTGAAAGCCTGTAAAGTTGACAAACAACATGGCAATGATAAAGCCGACTGTTCCAAATACTCGTACGGGCGGGAAATGCTTCACCGGGTCGAGGCCGTACTTGTTGAGGGCAGCGTACGATACCGAGTTCGACAAGCCGATAGTAGGCATAAAGAACGCCACCGACATAGTATAAAGAGTAAACAATGGAGCAAACTCAACTGCGGGGCTGTTGATAGCGTACCACCCGGCAGCACACATAAATCCACCGGCCAGCACATGGCATAGGCTTAGCATCTTCTGAGCCTGCACCCAGCGGTCGGCAACGATACCTATAAGACCCGGCATAAATATAGAAACTAAACCCTGCACAGCATAGAACCAGCCGATATTCTCGCCTTGACCAATCTTGGCAAGATATGCACCTAATGATGTGAGGTAAGCGCCCCAAACGGCAAACTCCAGAAAGAGCAAAACCGCCATGCGCACTTTTAATTGTAAGCTGTCTGATCTCATTGTCTATTTGTTTTCTTCGGTATTAGTATTATTTCCTTTCTTACGATTTAATATTTCGCTTATTCGTGCCGCCTCTTCGTAGTCTTCGCTATCGATAAGGGCCGACAGCGTGCGTTCGAGTTCTTCAATAGTAAAGTTTTCGGGGCGAGGCTCGGCATGATAGTCATCGCGGTCAGCATAGGTCCGGCCTTCGTCGTCATCATCGGCAATTGCATCATCCAGATTCCATGATTCGTTCTCTTCATCGTGGTCGCGGCGCAATTCCTCTTCGTCTATGACAAAACCTGTCTGCTCGATAATAGCGCGAGTAGTAAAGATTGCGGTGTGTGTGCGCAGGGCAAGTGCAATGGCATCACTGGTGCGGGCATCAATCTGCACTGTTCGCGAACCGTCGCTGAAGGTCAGTTCTGACGAAAAGATGCCGTCTTCGAAACGATAGATAAAAACCTCCTTGAGTTTGACCCCGAAAGCATGTGCAAACGACACAAACAGGTCGTGGGTCAAGGGGCGGGGCGTACGTATGCCCTCAAGAGTTATTGCAATCGACTGGGCCTCGGCTGCACCGATTATAACCGGTATACGCCTCGGACCATGATCTTCGGCGAGTATCAGGGCATAAGCGCCCGACTGCAACTGACTGTACGACAGTCCCAAAACGTGGAGGCTGATTCTATCTTCCATAGGAGAGTTATATTTTACCGGCACCTGTTATTATGCCGGAGCCATAGCATATGCGGTGATCGGGGTCGTAAACAGCGGTAAACTGTCCCGGTGCAATACCCTGTACCTTGATATCCGATTCAATCACGTATTCTCCCGGAGCGCCGTCTACTTTTCGTATCGTGCCGGGGAAGAAGTCGGGCGTATGGCGGTTCTTGAATGTAAGCTTTACACCGTCGATAGCATCATCTCCCCATGGATCTGCGGTAATAAATTGCATCTCGGCAAGATGAAGGGTGTTTCCATATTGTTTTTCGGTATCGTAACCGCGCGATACATATATCACATTGTCGTGGATGTTTTTGCGCACTACGAACCATGGGCCGCCACTTAGACCGAGGCCTTTGCGCTGTCCGATTGTATGGAACCAGTAACCTCGGTGCTCGCCGAGTTTACGACCGGTCTCTATTTCGACTATCGGGCCGGGGCGTTCGCCAAGGTGACGCTTGATGAAATCATTGTAGTTAATCTTGCCAAGGAAGCATATGCCCTGCGAATCTCGTCGCAAAGCATTGGGCAGTTTGGCCTCGGCAGCAATACGGCGCACATCGGCTTTGGGCATATTCCCAAGGGGAAATATCAGGTGCTCGAGCTGATGACCGGTAATGCGTGCAAGGAAATCGGTCTGGTCTTTGACCGGGTCGACTGCGGTAGCAAGCCACTTGCGGCCTTGGTCATCGATAAGCGTGCTCGCATAGTGCCCGGTAGCGGTAAGGTCGAAAGCTCGGCCCCAACGCTCTTCGAAAAAGCCAAACTTTATCAGTGAGTTGCACATGATATCGGGGTTAGGCGTCAGACCGGCCTTGACTGTGCGCAGGGCATAGGCCATGACATTGTCCCAATATTCTTCGTGTAACGACACGACTTCGAGGGGGAGACCATACTGACGAGCTATCAAGCTACACATTTCGATATCTTCCTCGGCCGAACAGTCACCCCTGCCGTCGTCCATACCGATACGGATATAGAACAGATGCAGGTCAAGCGAGGGGTCCTGCGCCAACTGATGCACAACCACGGCACTATCTACGCCGCCCGACACGAGTACGGCGATACTCTTGCGATCACTCATTTGCTGCAGATGTATTTTTGTTCTTTTTATTGGCCACTTCAAATGCTCCAAGCAGGTATGGCAAGCCAAGGTTTTTTGCCAAAACCTTGTGACCGCCGTTGAGATATACCAATTGTGGTTTTATCCTTAGGTCAAAATAGTCGTGAGCAGCAGGCATTGCAACCTTGTGCCACGCTTCAGGCAGGGATGCGGCGGCTGTCTTCCATTCTTCGCCGGGTTCGCCGGGATGTACACAAACCACTGTCAGTTCGCCGCGCTCTATAAGTTCGCGCACATTAGGATTGGCACTCAGGCGGATACGTGTTACCGAGCAGTCTACATTGTCGGGTTCGTTGAAGAACACCAGGATAGAGCGGCCTTTAATGTCGCTGAAACTACCCTTTGTTCCGTCGGGTGATATAATCTCGATTGGCGGCACAATGCTGCCAACGGCGCTCGAGCTCATACGTTTATAGTCGGCCTCGAAGGGTACTTTCTGCTCCTTTTTGATTTTTTTATGCTTCGATGCAGCAAGGGCAAAGGGCATGTAGAGCTCGTCGGAACGATACTGCGAAGTATCGGCATAGAGCCAGCCGCGTGCCATATTGGCCAATGTAAGTGTCTCCGGGCCTTTTTTAACGAATTTCGCCAACAAATTATCAATAGCGGCATGAACGGTATCGGCCGAAGCATGGGGTAATAACGCCACCCACGCGCCAAAGGCTTCGTTGAATTTGTCGGGATGTGACATAGCATAGTCAAAGCGACAACGATGCCAATAACGGCTTATGATATAGTCGCAGCGGGGCTGCAGCTGCATAATCGAATCAGGTGGCATGGGGTAACTTACCAGCTTTTCATCAGTCTGTGCGGATGCCGACAGAGAAACAGATGCCACTATTAGCAATAAAATATTTAATATCGTTTTTCTCATATTAGAGTATGCCATTTATCTTACAAAATTAGCAAAAAATCCTTGACTTAATGGCTCGTTGACATAAAAATCTTTGACCGTATTGTAATTTGTCGACAATTGTTTTAAATATTGTTAAACAACAGAGCCAATTACTAAAAAAGACTTACTTTTGTATATTAATCAGCCAAGTTTCGCAAGCTGTAACTTGCTCACTGTTATTCGTATTTCGGTTATTGACAAACAACCGATAATCAATTAACAAAAAACAAACGAAGCATGCGAAACCTAAGTCAATTATATACGGGTAAGATGACAGAATATTACATAATCGACAACAATGGCAACCAGGTAGGGCCAATCACCGAAGTACTTTTCTACAATTATGGCGTAACCGCGTCCACACTCGTGTGGTGCGAAGGCATGAGCGAATGGAAACACGCATCCGAAGTACCCGGACTGCGTCACCTGTTCGGCCCGGCCATACCACCGACCCCGCCTGTAACACCGCCGCCGTTTTGCGAGAACCGCGAGCAGGAATCGGCAGGTTATGGCAACGACCAGGGGCGCTACCAGCATCAACAATGGGACCGGCAATACAATCAGGTCTGCCCGCCCACATATCTGGTATGGGCGATTTTATCTACACTGCTCTGCTGCATTCCATTAGGCATAATCTCTATCATATTCTCTTCAAGAGTGCAGACACAATGGAACCAAGGCGACTTCGAGGGGGCAAAGAAATCGTCGCAGCAAGCCAGACTGTGGGCTATAATAGCCGGGGTAGCCGGTATTCTTACAATAGCTTTAAACCTGGGTCTTTTCATCTTCTCGAGCTTCCTCTATTGAACTCTTTATAATTGATGAGTGTTATTAGAATAAACTAAAATAACACTCAATTATGAAAGAAATAGCGCTATTAGGAACCACCGGTCATGTACACGGAGATGTACTGGGCGCACTCCTTGCCCGAGGCCTTAGTGTGAACACGATGGTCGACTTTCCCGAAAGAGTAATGGTACAAGATAGCCGATTGACTATCATGCACCTTCCACTGAGCGACCACGAACGTGTAAAAGAAGCACTCGAAGGATACCACGACGTAGTACTCACCTACAACGACAACCTTTCGGACTCCTACACCAACGATTTGGCCCTCAAGTACTTTATCGACACCGTACACGCAGCTCGAGAAGCCGGTGTTGCACGTATAATTGTAGTCGGTTCGCCTCAGTCTACAGCCTACTTTGTTACCGATTTACGCCGTCTCGACGACATCGACTGGGTATATATCTCAACAGAAAACAATTATCCCGATCGCGTTGCCGACGAAATATTAACCCCGCGCTTCCATCGCGAAGAATACACGGAAGCGTAATTCTCATTCTTCTCTCTCGCCTTAAAAGGCAGCCGGCCGGACTCTTTAAGTCCGGCCGGCTTTGCGTTTATATTAAAATAATCTTTTTCGTCGCTCCTTAAGCCATTGACAATTAAAGCCAGGCAATCGCTCTCGCTCGGAAAGTATAATCGCCGCATAGGAGATGCCGATAGTCATACATCCCTCGGGCGTAAATATACCCGCAAAACCGCCGAATCCCCACATAAAGTTGAGACAGAGCACAGTCAGATAATAGTAGGCATTGGGCAACTTGCGTATTATATAATATAGATATAACAGCAAGCTTGAAACCACTATCAAGCCTAACCAGCCTGCATAAATATACAATTGTACTTGATTGATTTCCACAGCTGTAGAAACCTCTATACTGGCTTCGACATCTGAATAATACTCGTTCTCAATAATATATTGATTAAGAGTTGTTTTTTCCGGATGCAAAAAGCCAAGTCCTATCAGCTGACGGTTTTCGCGCTCAACTACGTCAAGTTTCGGCAAGGCCTGTGCCATACGACCCGAACCAAATTCCGCAATATCTTCGTCATCGACCGCATTAAACAAATCTATAAATTGATCTACACTCGATTTGATACGTAGTCGCGACTGAAAACTATCATTATGAATTTGTGTCGGCAAGAAACTATCAAGGACATAAATCCCGACAAGAAAAACCACCGCACCAAAACCCCACATCATTAGTTTCTTAAAGCCACCTTGGAAGATAATAAAAGTGACCACGAAACCCATAATGATTGTAAATGTCTGACTCGCTACTAACGAACCGATAAACAGCAACCATTGCCACCATGTAAGTCGGTAAGAACGTATTAGCGGAATAAATATCAGACAATATAAATAAAGTCCGGACGGATAGATACGGTATATAATACCACTTAAAGGATGAATCGCCGGGCTGAAGATTGTAGAGCCGTTACTGCCTAAATCATTTGGCACTAAAATATGCCCGCTTATAACGTATGCATCAAGCATATAAAATATTGCCATTACAAGACAAAAGTAAAATGTCTTGCGCAAAAACACATCGAACTCGAACTTATGTCCGGAAAACACCCAAAAAGGCACTATGATATACAGTATCATCCAAAAATGCCTCATCTGGAATATCTGAATTTTAATACTCTCTACAGACAACAAGGCAATGATGAACAAAAAACCAATATAGACAAGAAGCACAACCAGTGTCTTCTTAAGTATAGGTGGTTTCCGCATTACAAACCATAGCGCCATGGCTGTTAGCAATGCAGGGAAAGAGAGCGGCATGTCGTGATGCGGACCCAAACCAAATCCACCCCAAAGTAAGGTGAACATGATTAGAAAGTTGTAACGGTCGTGTCGCCATTGATACAAGAGGAACACGACTGCCACAAGGAACGCCGGATAGAACAGCAGGCCGAAAAGGCCCACCGTTATCATATAAAATGTCGGGAGTTTCCACCAACCCTTTTCGAGGAACACATACGGTTTGTGTTCCTCGCATCGGGCTGTAGATATTGCCGGAGCTGAAAACATCAGGGGGTTAGCGATGTGATTTCTTACGTCCGTAGCCGTATGTTTTATTGGCGGCGGAACCGTTGATGACAAGCGACAGTTTCTTCAATCGATGATGCTCGTAGATATCGTTGACACCTGCGAGATCAGAGAGTGATGTGTAGTTGGCACGACATACATATATTGCAGCGTCTGCAATACGGTCAAGTGTGAAGGTATCACTTACAAGACCAATCGGGGCGGTATCCACAATGATATAGTCGTACATGCCACGCAGGGTTTTGAAGAGCTGGTCGACCTTGCGCGACATCAGCAATTCAGCAGGATTAGGTGGCACAGGACCGGCTACAATCACATCAAGACCGGGCACTTCGCCAATCGGTGTAATCATTGAATCCAAGGTCACATTATCTGACGAAAGATATTGTGTCAGGCCAAAGCGGGGTGCGATGTCGAGATATTCGGCAAGGCGGGGATTACGGATATCCATACCCACAAGGAGCACACGTTTGTCAAGAAGCGCAAGCGATGCTGCAAGGTTTATCGAAATAAACGACTTACCCTCGCCCGACGATGACGATGTCATCAGCACTACCTTATCGTTTGCATCATTGAGCACGAATAGCAGGTTGGAGCGCATGAGTCGGAACAACTCGGCAGTTGCCGTTGTGTCATCAGAGGCTACGACAAGCTGACGACCGGTACGGTCAATACACATTTCACCGAGGATTGGCACTTCTGTTACCTTTTCCACATCCTGTCGTGTTTCGAAACGGTTGTGGAAAATCTTCTTCATATATAACCAAACCGGCGGAATCATCAAACCGAAGAGCAGAGCAAGAATAGCAATGATTTTGTTACCAAGCCCCAAGGGTTCGCCATATGTAAACGCCGCGTCGATTATCTGTCCTTTTGGGGTTGTATTGGCCATAAGCATAGAGTTTTCTTCACGCGACTTCAAGAGATAGAGATAAAGCTCTTGCTGTACTGCTTGCTGGCGGTAAAGTTCGGTATATTCACGCTGGCTTCGAGGCACCTGCGAAAGATAGCCACCGGTATTATTATATTCCCTGGTAAGGTCATCGAGGGTAATCTGCTGTTGACGCAATGCATTGTCAAGCGCAGAAAGGATATTGCCACGAGACAAAGCTATATTTTCATTAGCCAGCACCAATGCAGTATTGTTCTCTTTAGCACTGCGCAAAAGGTCGTTTCGATCTATAATCAGAGTGTTGTATGCCTCTATCGCAGTCTGTAGACCACGATTATCAACGGTCATAGGTATCAGCGCATACGCATTGTCAGGCTTATTCAGAAAATCGACTGTCATCCGCATTATTTCGCGCTGTGTACGTGTCTTGAGCAATTCGGCCTCGATTTCCGCACGCTTTTCAGTCTGATATTCAGTTTCCACTCCGAGGTTGACGATGCCTTTCTTTTCGTTGTATTTCTGCATCTCGGCCTCGGTCTTGTTCAGGTTCTCGCTGATAAGCACAAGGCGCTCGTCGATAAACTTCTCGGTCTGCTCTCCCTGATTATTCTTTTCGCGGAAACCACGCAGATTATATTGCCTGATGATATCATCAAGGATAGCCTCGCCATAATCAGTGTTGGTAGTATTGATACTCAGCTGTATCACATTACTACGCTTATTTGCGATTTCGGCAGCAACATCAAGTGACAGTTCTTCGGCAGCGCCGTCATAGCCGCTTACTGTCACTTTCGAATATACATCCTCATTGGCCGGGCAATACTGCGTTTTCGCTATTGTAAATTGGCCTAACGGAGTATCCATTACAAAAGGCAGGTTTACATCCTCAACTTCTGCAACTGTCTTTCGCTTAATATGTGCAGAAATATCAGCCTTACCGTTTTTATTTAAATCGATTTTGAAGACGATGCCTCTACGCAAAGTATCTAAAACCCCGGCCTGCGGAGTAACATCGATAGGCCATGTGGGATATTCAAGTGTTGTTTTGAGGAATTGGCGGCGATAATAGTGCTTGATGTTCAAGCCGAGATCGCGCACAACATCACGATATAGCGAGTGAGACGATACGATAAAGATTTCGTCGTCAACTTTTCCGTCCGCTCCAAACAAAGCGCTGATGTCGCCCATTTTGGCTTCCATCGGGTTTGAATTCTCCTGCGCTACAAGCAGATTGGCACGTACGGCGTACAACGGTTTACGAACATATATAAACAGCAATGCCAGCGCCAGGCATACACCCACCGAAATCGCGAACAAATACCATTTCTTGATATATTGACGCAGGAGTGCGCCAAAATCTATAAAATCAGAATTGTTTGAATTAGCCATAGCAGTTAGTTTTCTCCCGATTTTTATTTGACTACAAGCGCAATAACAAGCGAAGCAATCACCGACGTCGCACTCACTACCGTCGATATTACCGACAATTTAAATGCATTATCCTGATTATATTTAGAGTTTGCCTGACGCACCTTGTTGGGCGACACATAAATATAATCTTTAGGCTGCAGATAGAAATAGGGCGACGTAAGCACATCTGAACTATTGAGGTCGACATGTGCATATACTCGTTTGCCATCAACCTCGCGGATTATAAGCACATTAGTGCGTTCGCCATAAGGGGTCAAATCGCCGGCTTGTGCCAACGCATCCAATAAGGTTAGACGTTGACCTGAGATATTTATCGATGTCGGAGTGGAGACCTCGCCTGCCACTACGACGTTGAAACTCATAAGTGATACAGTTACAAGTGGGTCCTTTACGGTTGCTGAAATCCTACCGATGAGATAATCTCTCAGTTCTTCGGTTGTCATACCTGTAACATGAATCTTACCGAACACCGGAAATAGAATATCACCCTTGCTATCAACACGATAAGTCTGCATTCGAGGTGTTGAAGACTGGGCAAGCTCGTCTTTTTTGGCCGGATTTATAAACGGCAGGTTGAACTCGGCTGTCGCCATAGGGTTATCCGACGTTACCGTAATCATAAGTTCATCATCGGGTTGTATAGTCGGAAGATAGTTGATAGTCGGCAATTCTCCTGCCGACTGCTCCTGCAAGTCTACGAAATATGGTAGTGTTGTCTTTGAAGAAGAACACGATGCTGCCATAAGGCATAACACAGCAAGCAGCAGCGGAGTCAATATTTTCATGAAACTGATATTTATAGTAACGTTATGATAACGATAATTTGCCAAATTTATTGCAAGGTTTGGAATTATATTTGATAGTTCACAAATGCGTTTCACCTCTTACACCGAAGCACGGCGGTAAAGCACGATTGCGATGACAGCGTAGATAATATTAGGTATCCACATGGCCACAAATGCCGACGTAAGACCCGAAAGGGCAAAGGTCTGTGTTATGGTCATAAAAAGGATATAACTGAAACTCAGTACCAACCCTATACCGATATTGAGGCCCATGCCGCCTTTGACCTTCTTGACCGACAGCGACATACCTATAATTGTCAAGATAAATGCTGCCGCAGTCATGGCATAACGGCGCTCCTGCTCTACCTCGAAACTCTGTATATTCGCCACACCTCGGCCTTTTTGACGGCGGATATACTCGCGCAGCTCGGGCGAGGTCATTTTTTCGTGGTCAAGGGCTGATATGAGGAAGTCGCGGGGTTCGAATGCGATAGTGGTATCGAGGCTGCGACCTCTTTCGATATATTCGCGGTTGTCGCGGAAATCGCGCTTGATATAATCTCGCACAGTCCAGCTATAAAGTGTGTCCCAGCGGATGCTCTGAGATGTCAGTCGCGACACAAGGCGCTTATTTTCGTCAAATGATTCGAGCGAAAATTTATAGCCCGTCTTGCTCAAGTTGTCGTAACGGTTCATATACGCTATCTGCCCCGGGGCTACCATAAGCATGATATTGGAACCGTAGTCTACTCGCTTGTTCTTTACATACGTATTGGTGTAGTTGATTCGCTTTACATTTGCCGGGGGAATAACATAGGCGCTGAGCAAAAAAGTGGCAGCAGCAATAACCGTCGCACCAATGAGATACGGTCTCAAGAGCCGACGGAAACTCATGCCGGTCGACAGCATGGCTATTATCTCGCTATCCTGCGCAAGTTTGGATGTAAAGAATATAACCGCAATGAATGTAAACAGAGGTGAGAACTGGTTGGCGAAATAAGGCAGGAAGTTGAGGAAGTAGTCGAAAATCGTTGCCTTCAGGGGTGCCTTGACAAAGGAGTCGAGTTTCTCATTGATATCGAACATCACAACAATCGCCAGCAACAATATGATAGCGAAAATATACGTTCCGAGGAACTTACGGATGATATATCGATCGAGAATCTTGAACATTTCCCTTATATTTTTACTACAGTCTGCGACTGAGTTTTGCCACCATTTCAGTCTTCCAATCGTGGAAATCGCCGGCAAAGATATGCTTGCGGGCCTCTCCTACGAGCCACAAATAGAAAGCAAGGTTATGAATAGAGGCTATTTGCATGGCCAACAGCTCATTGGCAACAAAAAGATGACGCACATAAGCCTTGGTATATACGCGGTCGACATACGACGGTCCGTCGGGCCACAAGGGGCTGAAATCATCGGCCCATTTGGCATTGCGCATGTTCATCGTGCCTTCGGGGGTAAACAGCATGCCGTTACGGCCATTGCGAGTAGGCATCACGCAATCCATCATATCAACGCCGCGGTCAATAGCTTCGAGGATATTCACCGGAGTACCCACTCCCATGAGATAACGTGGTTTGTCGGTCGGCAGAACATCATTTACAACCTCTATCATCTCATACATTACCTCGGCGGGCTCACCCACTGCAAGGCCTCCGATAGCATAGCCGTCGGCATCGAGGCCCTTTACATGTTCGGCAGCCTCGACACGCAAATCAGGATATGTACAACCCTGCACAATAGGGAAATACGATTGATAATGCCCATACAGAGGCTCGGTAGCTTTATAGTGCGCCCAACCACGCTCAAGCCAACGCTTGGTCAGGTCGAGAGATTTGCGGGTATATGCGCGGTCAGAGGTTCCGGGGGCACACTCATCGAGAGCCATCATGATATCCGAACCTATGATGCGCTGTATATCCACCACTCCCTCGGGGGTAAACAGATGCTTCGAGCCGTCGATATGACTGCGGAAGTGCGCACCCTCCTCGGTGAGTTTGCGATTACTGCTGAGCGAAAATACCTGGAAGCCGCCACTATCGGTGAGTATCGGTCGCTCCCAGCCATTGAACTTGTGCAGGCCGCCGGCTTTGCGGATTATATCCATGCCCGGACGCAGATACAGATGATAGGTATTGCCAAGAATTATCTGCGCCTTTACGTCGTCGCGGAGTTCATGCAGGTGCACACCTTTCACTGTGCCGGCTGTGCCGACAGGCATAAATATTGGAGTCTCGATAGTGCCGTGGTCGGTTTCTATCAGGCCTGCTCGGGCCTGGCAACCGGCGGATGTGGCTTCAAGGGTAAATTTCACGTTGATATCTTTACGGTTATCCGAGGCGCGAATGTCTTCCGACATCCGAACCTCGGATTATTAGGATTCAAAAAAACTATTAGAACAGTTTCTCGGGATATACGCCTGCTTCGTGCAGAGCCTTGAGGTTGGCTACTACGGTGGGGCGGTCTTCGGGGTATGTTACTCCAAACCAGCGCGAAGTCGTAGTGAGCACATCTACGGTAGCTTCGCCGCCTTTGACGAGTTTGTCAACTACCGAGGGGATGAAAAACTCGCTCTTGGGCTGGTCGCCGTATTTGGCAAGGAATTTATTGAATTCGCGGGCACTGTATTCGAAGTAATCGGGAGTGAAGCCCCACAGGTTCATCGATACCGGGGTTTCGGCAGCAAGATATGCAGGTGTGCCGTCGGCTTCGGTATAAGTAATCTTGTGGTCGGCATCGAAGCTGATAGCTGTGCGCTCTACCACGTCGGCAAGGCGGCCATCGGCATCGACAGTGCAAACGCCACGGCTTACAGAACCATTCTCTGTCATAGTGTTGCCGAGCTGGAACGCCACCATGCAGTATTTACCCTTAGCGTCATCTGCGAGGGCTGTGAGCTGGCGGGCCATAACCTCGAACGCGTCGCGACCATAGAAATCATCTGCATTGATTACTGCAAATGGCTCTTTGATTACGTTGGCAGCCATGAGGATAGCGTGGTTGGTGCCCCAGGGTTTTGTGCGGCCTTCGGGAACTGTAAAGCCTTCGGGAAGGGCGTCAACAGCCTGGAATACAACCTCGGTAGGGATGTGACCCTCGTACTTGCTCAGGATTTTCTCGCGGAAATCAGCCTCGAAATCGTGGCGGATAACAAATACTACTTTGCCAAATCCGGCCTGGAGGGCATCGTAGATACTGTAGTCCATGATAGTCTGACCCTGAGGCCCTACGCCATCGAGCTGTTTGAGACCGCCGTAGCGGCTGCCCATGCCTGCGGCAAGAACGTATAATGTCGGTTTCATTTCGTTTGTCTTATTTTTGATTAGCGGCCACAAAGTTACGTAATTTTTGCCACATTAACAAAACACGAGTCCGGCGAAACTCAAAAGTACTATTACAACATCAGCCGCCCCGACTGTGACAAGCACAGCCGGGGCGACCTTGCAGAAGTATATAACATTCAACCATAAAAGGCCATTGTCAAGATGTGGCCCGACTGTCTCGTGCCGGGCCGGTCGGATGTTTCAATTCTGTTTTCTATGGAGCATAACGTATGAAATAGCGCTTTGGTTTTTGTAAAAAATCTTAATTAAGATATATTATATGTAATAATTAGCACATTTTTACTAATTTTGTGGCATGAGTGACCAAATGCTCATATTTATCACATTTCTTATGTCAACTTTCCTCAAATATTTCTGGGGGCTCGTTCTATTGGTCCTGATTCTATTAGTGTAGTAATCTATGCTCCGTCTTTTACGTATTTTCATCGCCGTGATAGCCTTTGCGGCTGTTACCTCTGTGTTTATCGACTTTACCGGCACTGCTGCCGGTTGGTTCGGTTTTCTACCGAAGTATCAACTCATTCCGGCCTTATTGGCTCTAAATACCGTGGCAATCCTGGTGCTTACAGCCCTTACATTGCTGTTCGGACGCGTGTACTGCTCTGTAATATGCCCGCTTGGCATTTTTCAGGATATTGTCAACCGACTTCGGCTCGCATTCACTCCGGCACGTAAACGCAAGCCCGGAGTGTTCCGTTTCTGCACAGGCAACAATGCCTTGCGCTACGGCTTCCTCGGATTGTTCGTGGTCCTTTTCGTGGCTGGTATCTTTTCCCTGCTACCACAGTCTATTGCCGGGCTTCTCGACCCATACAGCATTTTCGGTCGAGGTGCAGGGCAATTCCTCGTACCGGCTTGGAGATCGGGCGTTTCAGCTGTAGCTTCTGCCGCAGCAGATAACGGCACTTATATCATCGATGCCGAGCCCGCTCCGGCTCCATTTGTGTGGCTTATCGCAGTTGTCGCAGCAGTACAGCTAATTATTGTCGCCGTAATGGCATGGCGGTCGGGGCGAGGCTACTGCAACACCGTGTGCCCCGTAGGCACATTGCTGGGGCTTCTGTCGCGATTCTCGTTGCTAAAACCTGTAATCAATCTCGACAAATGCAATTCGTGCGGCTCGTGCGCTCGCCATTGCAAAGCATCATGCATCAACCCTAAAGAGCACAAGATTGATTACTCTCGCTGTGTGGTATGCATGGACTGTCTCGAAAATTGCAGCCAAGGGGCTATTTCCTACTCTCTGAGGCGTAAAGCGGCTCAGCACACCACCGCTCCCGATGCCGGACGACGCAGCTTCATGATCGGAGCTGCTATTGCTGCCGGATCGGGCGTGGCAATGGCTGCCGACAAAACTACCGACGGTGGTTTCGCGCCTTTAAAAGACAAGAAACGCCACAGTGGCATCACATCACCGGTCCCTGCCGGAGCTATAAGCATCAACCACTTGCGCTCACACTGCACTGCTTGTCAACTTTGCGTGAGCGCATGTCCGTCCGGAGTGCTGAAGCCGAGCATCAGCCCTTCCTCATTCATGCAACCGATAATGACGTTTACCGAAGGGTTCTGTCGTCCTGAATGCACAGCATGTGCCGACATCTGCCCTGCCGGGGCAATTCTGCCTATCGACAAGGCCGAGAAATCCGCAATCAAAATCGGAACCGCAAAGGTCGACATCACACAATGTATATCCGCCGCCTACGGGCAGGCCTGCGGCAACTGCTCGCGTCACTGCCCCGCCCGTGCAATACACATGGTAAAAGCCGACAACGGCAACATGCGCCCGACGGTCGACGAAAGCCGTTGTATCGGATGCGGCTCTTGCGAGTATCACTGCCCCGTAGGCTCTGCCGGCATGATATCATCGAACGAGGCTGCAATATATGTAGAAGGCATCGAACAACACCGAACAATCTGATTATGAGCAAAGACAATATCGATTCGTCGCGCCGACGCTTCCTGCGCAATGCCGGCTTTGCTGCGCTCGGGCTTTCTCTTGCATCGTGTGCATCAAAGGCCGAAGGCGATAGCGAAAAGGCAAGAGGGACAATGACATACCGCACAAACCCCAACACCGGCGACACAGTTAGCATCCTCGGCTATGGCTGCATGCGATTCCCCACCATTGGAATGGCCAACGGCACCGAAGACCAGACCATTGACCAAGAGACTGTAAACAAGCTGATTGATAAGGCTCTTGAAAACGGTGTAAACTACTTCGATACATCACCCGCCTATTGCAAGGGACACAGCGAGGAAGCCACCGGAATTGCACTCGCCCGTCACCCTCGCGACAAGTATTATATAGCTACAAAGCTTTCAAACTTTGCCCCGCAGACATGGCCTCGCGAGAAGTCGATCGAGATGTTCGAAAACTCGCTTAAATATCTCCGGACCGACTATATCGACTACCTATTGCTACATGCAATCGGCGGCGGAGGCATGGAAAACTTCAACAACCGATACATCAACAACGGCATACTCGACTATCTAAAAGACCTGCGTACCAAAGGCACGATACGCAACCTTGGTTTCTCCTTCCATGGCGACATAGAGGTATTCGAAAATGCCCTTGCCATGCACGACCGCGGTGAACTTCACTGGGACTTTGTGCAGATACAGCTCAACTATCTCGACTGGAACGCATCGAAAGACGAGGCCAAGCGCAATATCAATGCCGAATACCTATACAACGAGCTGCACCGACGCGGCATACCTGCTGTGATTATGGAACCGCTCTTAGGTGGCAGGCTTGCAAATGTGCCTCTCGCTGTGGTTGACCAAATGAAGGCTCGCCGTCCCGACGACAGTGTGGCTTCGTGGGCTTTCCGCTTTGCGGGCACCCCGGAGGGAATACTTACCGTACTCAGCGGCATGACATATATGGACCACCTCAACGACAACCTGGCCACTTATTCGCCGCTCGAACCTATCAGCGCTGATGAGGATGCCTTCCTCACACGTGCCGCAAACGAGATTCGCAGCAACAACACCATACCATGCAACTACTGCAACTATTGCATGCCCTGCCCCTACGGCCTCGACATTCCGGCCCTACTGACACACTACAACCGCTGCATCATCGACGGCAACAGGCCTCAGGACGCCACCGACCCTGACTATGCTGCCCAGCGCAGAGCATTCCTATACGGCTACGACAACACAGTGCCCCGCCTGCGACAAGCTGACAGGTGCGTAGCTTGTGGCACTTGCGTTGGTCATTGCCCACAGAGCATCGACATTCCGGCAGAGTTGCTAAAAATCGACCGTTACGTAGAAAATCTGCGACAAACCAAGGCTTAGGCCTCGTTCTTTTTAAATTTACTTCTAAGGCGTTCAATCCCGGCCTTGCCCAATATAAGCAAGGCCGAATATTGACATGCCTTGGCAAGACCGAAAAAGACAAACCATATAGCTCCTTTCAGCCATACCGGTATAGGCAGCAACATCTGCGCAAACGATATCGCATAGCACACAGCACAGGCCACGGCAACCATTACACCGGTCTGAAACGAAAGCGACTTAAGCCAACTTGTTATTTTCTTGCATGTTGCCATATAATTCTATCTAAGCACCGGCATGGCATATAAAACAGCATTTAAGTCTAGATATGGCATCGCAATGAGCCGGTCGAGCTCGTTGCGTGGAATCAACAATGAATCGAATGCTTTCCATGCATCACGACCCTTCTGTAAACAAAATTCAAGTTGTGTTTCTATCATAATTACCACAAAATTACACAAAAACGCGCCATAAAACAAAGAAAATTTTGTGAGTATCGGGTAAAATCGCTAACTTTGCAGCCGGATTTCGTAATCTCTGGCAGGACACGCAGCCTGCGTATATTGCGACTAATGTTAACATTCTAATTCACACTACAATGGATTTGATTAAGATTGCCGAAGAGGCATTTGCCACCGGCAAGCAGCACCCTGAATTCGGCCCCGGCGACACTATCACCGTGGCTTACCGCATCAAAGAAGGTAACAAAGAGCGTATACAGCAGTACCGCGGCGTTGTTATCCGCATCTCTGGCGAAGGTACAAAAAAACGTTTCACCGTTCGCAAGATGAGCGAAAACATCGGTGTTGAGCGTATCTTCCCCATCGAGTCTCCCTTCATCGACTCGATTACCGTAAACAAATACGGTAAGGTACGTCGCGCTAAACTTTACTACCTCCGCAGCCTCACCGGCAAGAAAGCTCGTATCAAAGAGCGCCGCGTGATCAAAAAATAAGTTTTGCGGTAGTTCCGAAAAAGGGAAATCCTTATCAAGGGGTTTCCTTTTTTGCTTTTATCAATTATTTGGGTTGAACTTATTCAACTTGTTTATGGTTATTTTGTTGATGTCGTTATGGCCTGACAATTGTCGCCTATGACGGTTATTTCCAAACCAACCTTATATAATCCTATATTCCCACTAATGAATATCATTAAAATTCTTGTGCTGATGATAATCATGGCCGTACCCGCGGCCTCGGCACAGGGTATACTCGGTATCGACGGAGAAGAGTCGACATCGGTTGGCATATATGTCAAAAACCTCGCTACAGGCAAAGTACTAATCGATCACAACGGCCAAATGGCTCTAACTCCGGCATCGGTTATGAAGGCTCTCACAACCGCCTCGGTACTATCTGTTTCAGGAAGCAATGCTCGATTCTCTACCCCGGTCACACTTACCGGTAATCGCGACGGCAGCACTTGGCATGGTAATATAGTAGTCAAAGGCACTGCCGACCCTACACTCGAGAGCGACAACTTCAAATCGCGCCGTGGGTTCTGCGACTCTATCGCTTCGCGACTCCTCCGCATGGGAATAAACAAAATCGAGGGTAGTATCATCGTAGAACAAAATCTGCAAGATGCCGGACCGATAGCTCAGTGGGAAATAGAAGATGTTGCTTGGCCATATGGAGCCGGATTGTATGGCTTCAACTGGCGCGACAATACTGTTGCAATAACCCCGGCAACAGGCGAGGTCGTACCCGAAGCTCCTGGTCTGGAGATTTGTGTAGAAAAAGCCCGTAGCAACGACCTGGTGCGCGGCATCAATTCCAACCACCTGACCATATACACCCGCGACCCGGCCGACAAGCGCTGGACTGTAAATGCCACTGTGCCCGACCCTGCCACAGTTTTCTGTGCACAACTACGCCGTACGCTCGAGAATCAAGGAATCGAAATCGGCGACGAAGCCCTGAGCGAGCTCGACGAATCCACGCCTCTCTACACCCACAAATCGGCATCTTACGGTGATATAATGCGCAGCCTCATGGTACGCAGCGACAATTTATTTGCCGAAGGCATGTTGCGTACACTCGCCCCCGATTCGGGACGCAAGGCCGCAATCAACCGCGAACGCGAACTATGGGCTACACGCGGCATCAACACCCGCTACACCATTATCAACGACGGCAGCGGACTCACCCGCGCAAACAGGCTGTCGGCCCACTTCATCGGCGACGTTCTCGAATGGATGGCTAAATCGCGTATGGCCGACACTTACACCTCGTTCTTCCCCAGAGCAGGCAAGGACGGCACTATGCGTGGATTCCTCGCAAAATCGAAACTGAAAGGACTTATTGCACTCAAAACCGGCTCTGTTAGCTCGGTGCAGTGCTATGCAGGATACAAACTCAATGCCAAGGGCGAGCCGACACATGTTATCGTTATCCTGGTAAATGGATTCTTCTGCCCACGCAAACAGGTACGCGAAGCCTGCGAAAAACTCCTCACCGACACATTCCTGAAATAACAGCATCTGAGATACCCCCTGGCGGGCAAAGCCATTTTCTCAAGTAGCACAAGCCTCTTTCGTGTACCTCCGTTGAGCTTGCCGCTCTTAAAAAAATTTGTTTTTGCCCTCGCTTAATCGTATCTTTGCGCTATAGATATTTCTCTGCCTCTTAAAGATACAACGATATGACTGACATAGACCAGCTTATTCAATTGAATGTAGAGCTCGAAGGACTGCTGCGTGTCGTTCGCGACCGCGACAGCATCGACGCACGCAATATGCTTGCCGACAAAATCGAAGAATACACTTCGGCAATGAATGCCTACCTCAACTCTGACGTCGAATACATGCCACAAGAAGATACTTGGGCCATGACAGACGAACCGGTGCAAGAAGCCGATGAACCGGCGACAATGGCTACAGTAGAAGTCAAAGACCAAGAGGCGGAAGAACCCGAAATCAAACCGCAAGCCGAAGCGGCCGAGGAAGCCGTGACAATCGAAACTGCACATATTGCAGAAACAAACACAAAACTACTCAAGGCTTTTACACTCAACGACCGATTCCGTTTCCGCCGCGAGCTCTTTGCCGGCGATGATGCCGACTTCAGCGAGACACTCAAACTTCTTGCCGACATGGAGTCGTACAGCGAGGCTTGCGATTACCTCTACAACGACATGATGTGGAACCGCACCGACCCCAACGTGGCAGATTTCATGGCCATAGTCGCTGCAAATATGCCTCAATAATGGCCGGCAAGTTATACATCGTTCCTACGCCGGTAGGCAACCTCGGCGACATGACACCTCGCGCCGTTGAGGTGCTAAAAAGTGCCGACCTCATATTAGCCGAAGACACCCGTACTTCGGCAACACTTATGCGGCATTTCGACATCTCCACACCCATGTCGAGCCACCACAAATTCAACGAGCACAAAGACCTCAGCCCTATACTCGACAGAATATCCGCAGGCGAGACGATTGCCTTGATTTCCGATGCAGGCACTCCGGGCATCAGCGATCCCGGCTTTATGCTGTCGCGTGAATGTCGCAGGCGAGACCTACCGGTCGAGACACTTCCCGGAGCCACGGCATTCGTTCCGGCGCTGGTAAACTCCGGCCTGCCCTGCGATAAATTTTTCTTCGAAGGCTTTCTGCCTCAGAAGAAAGGACGTGCTACACGCCTGCAGTTCCTGGCCTCGCTGCCTTGTACTTTTATTATATACGAGTCTCCTCTCAGGCTTGCAAGAACTCTCGGCGAACTCGCCGACGCTTGCGGGGAAAACCGCGAAGCTTCGGTTAGCCGCGAAATTTCAAAAATATACGACACCACCGAACGAGGAACACTTTCACAACTTAGAGATTACTATCTGTTGAACCAAGCAAGAGGAGAGATTGTTATAATCGTAGCACCTGAGGCTAAACCCACCGCAGAAGAGCGTAGACATAAAAACAAATACCGCTCCGACGATGCTCAGGACACTGATTGACAGACTTTAAACATTCAACTATTGATTATGAAGAAGATTTTTGCCCTCTGCTGTGCCGCCGCACTGATTTTTACCGGCTGCAGCAACAAAGAGAAAGAAGAACAGTTACGTCAGGCTCAGGCTGTTGCCGAAGCTTCAAGAGAAGAACTTGCCGATGCCGTCAGCGACCGCGACCAACTGCTTGGCCTTGTCAATGAGATTTCATCGAGCATGGACCAGATAAAACAGCTCGAAAACATTCTCACCGTAAGCGGTGGTACTGAGACTCCCGGCCAGAGAGACCGAATCCGCGCCGACATTGCTGCTATACAGGAGACTCTCGTTCAGCGTCGCCACCAACTCGAAGACCTCGAAAAGAAACTTTCGAAATCGAACTTCAACAACAACAAGCTGCAGCAGACAATCACATCGCTCCGCACCCAGATCGACAATCAGTCTAAAGAGATTACATCTCTGCGCACAAGCCTCGGCGAAGCACAGACCCGTATCGGCAGCCTCGACGCCAAAGTCGACTCTCTCAACACTACAGTGACCGAAGTAACTGCCGAGCGCGACTCTACCGACAAAGAAAACATCGAGCTCACAAACGAACTCAACACCTGCTTCTATGCTATCGGCAACAAGAACGAACTTAAGCAAAACAACATCATCGAAACAGGCTTCCTTCGCAAAACCAAAATTATGGAAGGCGATTTCGACCGCGCATTCTTCACCAAAGCCGACAAGCGCACACTCACTGCTATCGACCTCAACAGCAACAAGGCCGAAGTTCTAACAAAACAGCCTACCGACAGCTACCGCATCGTAGATGTAAACGGCCACAAGGTACTCCAAATTACCAACCCGGCACTATTCTGGAGCCTCTCTAACTACCTTGTAGTCAAGATTGACTGACACATATAGCCCCAAGCATAACAACCCCGCGAGAGCCAAATCCTCGCGGGGTTGCTTTTTATGTGTAGCATGAATAAAGGAGAGGATACAAGTGCTATCCTGCATCCTCTCCGATATCCAAACAAGTCAATCTTGAGAAACTGTATTACGATGAAACTCCGACCGATGATACCAAGAATGCACGCAAGGCTTTGTCGGAATCATTTACATACCTGCGTAGTATTCTGCCGTAGCGTCCGAGATCGTCGATCGGGCGCTCGCATACACCGCTATCCATGGCTGCTTTAACTACTGCCGGCGGCACTGTTGAAAGCAAGCGGCGGTCAAAAGGTTTTGGCAATATATAATCCGGGCCGAAAACAAGCTTCTCGCCGGGATACAGCTCCTTGACTTGTCTCGACACAGGCTCGCGGGCAAGAGCCGCTATCGCATACGCTGCGGCAACCTTCATATCCTCATTGATCACACTTGCGCGACAATCGAGCGCTGCTCGGAAGAGATACGGAAATCCAAGCACATTGTTGATTTGATTAGGATAATCCGAACGACCGGTAGCATACACAAGGTCTGTTCTTGTTGCGAGGGCGACATCACGAGCAATTTCAGGATTTGGGTTGGCAAGGGCAAAGACAACCGGACGCTCGGCCATTGAGGCCAACATTTCCGGACTGAGCACGTCTGCAACCGACAAACCTACAAACACGTCCGCGCCTCGAACTGCATCGGCAAGAGACACTATATCAGTCCTCGCGCTTGCAAACTCGGCCTTCTGTGGCGACAGCGACGGCCTTGAAGTAGTGATAGCGCCCTTGCTGTCGCACATAACTACATTTTCAACCCGTACGCCAAGCCTTACCATTAGCCTTGTACAAGCGATTGCCGCAGCTCCGGCTCCGTTGACAACCATGCGGATATCTGATATATTCTTACCCTGCACCTCAAGAGCATTGATAAGAGAAGCCCCGACGATTACCGCTGTACCGTGCTGGTCGTCGTGCATTACGGGTATGCCGCACTGCCCTACAAGACCTTGTTCTATAGCAAAGCACTCCGGAGCCTTGATATCTTCGAGATTGATACCGCCAAACGAAGGCGACATGGCTTTGACGATAGCGACAAAGCGCTCGGGATCGGCCTCGTCGAGTTCTATATCGTAGGCATCAAGGCCGGCAAAAATCTTGAAAAGCAAGGCCTTGCCTTCCATGACAGGTTTCGAGGCAAGGGCACCTATATTGCCAAGACCAAGTACTGATGTGCCATTCGAAATCACAGCCACAGTATTTCCTCGTCCCGTATATCGGTACACGTTGTCTGGGTCTTTGGCTATTTCAAGACAAGGGAAAGCTACGCCGGGCGAATAAGCCAGCGACAAATCATGAGGTGTGTAAAAAGGCTTGGTAGGCACTATCTCTACCTTGCCCGGACGGGGGTAGCGGTGGTATGCCAACGCCTGCGCCCGCATGTTCTGTGATATTTTTGTTTTCATACAAAAATAACACATACCCAGCAGTATTAGTTTAACTGCCAGTCCTAAACCATATAAATATGGGAAACTCTAAAAAACCAGTTTATATAAGTAGCTCGATAATGCTGCGGATTACTCTGCGGTGATTATCGCGCTCTTTCGACCGGCATAAAAACCCGGTCTACAATCTGGGCGATAGCCCCGTCGCCGGTGATATTGCAAGCCGTGCCAAAACAGTCCATGGCAATGTATAGAGCTATCATCAAGGCATTATCGGCCTCGGTAAAGCCCAGCATACTCGACAGAAGTCCCAAGGATGCCATGATTGCACCGCCGGGAACTCCGGGCGCCGCGACGATAGTGACACCAAGCATGGCTACAAATCCGGCAAACATCACTGCATCAAAGGGCATACCGCGCACTATCATCAATGCCACGGCACACGATACAATCTTGAGCGTCGAACCCGACATGTGTATCGTTGCGCACAAAGGTATCACAAATCCTGAAACATCGCGACTTACACCCATTCGGACAGTACGCTCCAGCGTTACCGGAATCGTCGCTGCCGACGACTGCGTGCCGAGGGCGGTTACGTAGGCCGGGAGCATGGTCAACAGCGACTTAAAGGGATTATATCCGCTAAATGCCGACGCTATAAGATATTGAAGCACAAGTACTCCAATGTGAAGCACAAATATTACAGCGATGATTTTAACAAAAGTAACCAACACCGGCCCGACAGCGCCCTCTATCGTCATCGACATAAAAATACCGAATATATAAAGGGGTAGCAAAGGCACTATCAGCTTATTGATAACGAGCCTGATAAAATTGCGGAAGTCGTCTATCACAGCCTTGAGCGTCGCTGCAGCCGGGCCCAATACTGCACATGCAAAACCGAGCAACATGGCCAATACAAGCGACGAGGTAACACTCATCAATGGTTCGATTGGCAAAGCAAAAAACGGCTGAGGACTCGCCCCGGTCGTCGTTTCGGCAGACAATACCGTATCGCCTATAAGGGTAGGAAAAGTCAGTTCCGCCGTGAAATAAGCAAGCATTCCCGACCCGAAGGTCATAAGGTAAGCAATCGCCACTGTCACTCCGAGCATAGCTCCGGCCCGGCGACCTATATCTGCTATAGCAGGAGCTACAAATCCGACTATCAGAAGCGGTATTGTAAAATTCAGCAAGCCGCTGAACACGCCGTTAAAGGTAGCAAAGATGCGTGAAAGCCACTCTGGAAATACAAAACCGCCGGCAATACCGGACGCTATTGCGATAAGTATACGGATCAGTAATTTCATATCAGGCCGGTACAAGTCGTGCACTACCCTCCCACAAGGCATAAATAGGAATGAAAACCAGGAAGAGCGAGAAGGGATCGCCAGTAGGTGTTATTACAGCTGCCACTATCAGCAGTACCACTATGGCATGCCGACGGTAAGTCTTAAAGAAATCTCGTGTGAGAAGGCCCATTTTACCAAGGAGCCACGCAAGTAGCGGCAACTCGAACACAACACCCATCATTAGCAAGAGGGTGTAGAAGTTATCCATATACGACGTCAAAGTCACCATAGGCCTGATTGCCGAACTCAACTGATATCCGGCAAGGAACTTGACCGTAAGAGGAAAAACAAGGAAATACCCGGTGGCAACACCAAGGTAAAACATCACATTTCCGAAAAAGAACGCAGTGCGTATGCCTTGCTTTTCATGAGGATACAAAGCCGGAGCAACAAAGCCCCAAAGCAAATATATTATTATCGGGAAGCCGACTATCAATGCCACCCAGCACGACGATGAAAAGTGCATAAACAACTGCGATGCAAGCTCGATACTCACAATATCGATACTCACATCACCACCTATATTGTCGCCCATGAAGGCAGCTATAGAATCAAACAGCTTGGCAGTGGGGAAATCAGGCGAGCATGGCGCCATGATTACATTTTCGAAAATCCACGGCATGGCAAAAAACGCAGCCACACCGAGTACGATCATAACTGCTACGATTTTTATCAGGACACCTCGCAAAATATCAAGGTGGTCCCAAAAAGTGGCATCACTGCCGGTCATTATGCCTTATCTTTGTCGTCGGTATTCTTCTCCGGCTCGTCGAGAGGTCGGTTGATTTCATCGCGGGCATCCTGCATACCTTTGCGGAAAGAATGCACTCCCTTGCCCAAACCACGCATTAGTTCGGGTATTTTTTTACCTCCAAAAAGCAACAGGATTACAAGCAGAATTATAACCCACTCCGCACCACGAGGCAAGCCAAACAGAGGTATTATATAAGTGTTGATCATAATATTCAAACTTAATTAACTTTTTAGAAACGCAAATTTACAAATTATTGGGCGAAAATCACTAACTTTGCCGTAATTTTTAAGACTATTTATAAACCAATCGCAAATGAAAGCATATGTTTTCCCCGGCCAGGGTGCGCAATTTGTTGGTATGGGCAAAGACCTGTACGAAAACTGCGCCGAGGCCCGAGAGCTTTTTGAAAAAGCGAACGAGATACTGGGTTTCCGTATCACCGACCTTATGTTTGAAGGCACCGACGAAGATCTGCGCAAAACTGCAGTGACTCAGCCGGCTATTTTTATCCACTCTGTTCTTTTGGCCAAATCTCTTGGAGACGAATTCAAACCCGCAATGGTTGCCGGTCACTCTTTAGGTGAATTCTCTGCACTTACCGCTGCCGGTGCTCTGTCGTTCGAAGACGGTCTCCGCCTCGTTGCTGCTCGCGCAAACGCAATGCAGAAGGCTTGCGAGATGAAAGAATCTACAATGGCTGCCGTTATCGCTCTTCCCGACGAGAAAGTCGAAGAAATATGCGAAGGCATCGAAGGCGTTGTATGCGCAAACTACAACTGCCCCGGACAGATTGTTATCTCCGGCGAAATCGAAGGTATCGATGCAGCTTGCGAACAGCTCAAAGCTGCCGGTGCTAAGCGTGCACTCAAGCTCAAAGTTGGTGGCGCATTCCACTCGCCCTGCATGGAGCCTGCTCGCGCAGAACTCGCTGCGGCCATCGAAAAAACAGAAATCCACACTCCGATCTGCCCCGTATATCAGAACGTTGACGCTCTGCCCCACACAGATCCCGCCGAAATCAAGGCTAACCTTGTAGCTCAGCTCACCGCTCCCGTACGTTGGACTCAGACCGTACGCAACATGGTTGCTGACGGCGCTACCGAATTTGTAGAACTCGGCCCGGGCAAAGTACTCCAGGGTCTTGTAAGCAAAATCGAGCCCTCAGTAAGCGTTAGCGGCATGCAATAAGCTTATTCTAAGCCGGGTACAGGGAACTTTGCTTCCCTGTACCTGACTTTTATCACCAACTCCCCACTCCTTAAACCTTTACTCTCAACTCTCACTAATGCCTACCCTAACTCCCGGTACCATGATACGGGTCAGCGATGGATCATCGCTGACAGTTGTTGCATACATTGCCGCCGGCGGACAAGGTGAGGTATACAGGGTATTGCGCCAGCCCGATAATACAGAAATGGCCTTGAAATGGTATACAAACGATACCATTCTACGAAATACGCAGTTCCGACAGACACTACAGTACAACTGCAACCACAATGCTCCGTCACAGTCTTTCCTGTGGCCTTTAGCCATAACCGAAACTATCAACGGCAGCTACGGCTATGTGATGAAGCTGCGCCCCGAGGGATTCATCGACTTGGGCAAATTTTTCTGCATCGACGAGAATCCGCAGGCATATTTCCGTTCGACCCTCGCCAAACTAACCGCGAGCTTGCAGATATGCGATGCGTTCAGCCGCCTGCACCAGAGCGGATTCAGCTACCAGGACATCAACGACGGCAGTTTCCTTATCGACCCTTTAAAAGGGCATGTGAGAATCTGCGACAACGACAACATCGTTTTCGACGGACTTAGCAACGGCATCGCAGGCAAACCTCACTACATGGCTCCTGAGGTGGCCAACGGCAAAATACCCAACACAGCCTCCGACCGATTCAGCCTTGCCATTATACTTTACAGGCTGTTTATGGTCGATCATCCATTCGAAGGATGCCGCACATCGACAGAGCGCCACAACTGCCTTACACCGCACGACGAGCTACAGCTTTTCGGCAACGATGCCGTATTTTGCCACGACCTCAACGACAGCCGCAACCGTCCGGTCAGAGGCCTTCACGACAATTCCATACATTTCTGGAAATACCTTACCCCGACGCTTCAACGCGCATTCAGGGCAGCATTGAGCCACAATGCAATCACAAATCCGCTCCTAAGAATCAGGGCTTCGTCGTGGAAAGAGATGATGCTTGCCGAACGAGCCAACCTGGCCACATGCCATGCCAACCCCACCGACCCTGTGCACGATTTTCTGTGCGAAGGCCCCATGCCAACGATCTGCCCGCTATGCAACGAGCCCTTAGGGCAGTCGGCAAGGCTCATATTCGACGGAGGCCTGCCGTCGTACAGACTCACCGAATCGAAGCCACTCTTTCTCGGCGACTCGTTTGCGGTCGAAGGCATATGCCGCAAAGTAACGGAATATGGCGGTAAATACCTCGCTCTCGAGAATATATCGCCCACCTCGTGGATAATAGCATCACCCACGGGGCACCAGGCATGCGTATCTCCAGGTTCGCGATGCCAGCTCATCAACGGCATGACCTTGATTATAGGCAATTACAGGGCAAAAGTAATACTCAACGCATAAGCTTTAACCATACTACAGATTCCTCCTCATGGCACTGTCAGATTTTATACCCCGTCCGAGCGCTCGACGCCGTATGAATATGTTCTACCTCCTCGACACCTCCGGGTCGATGCGCTACAAAGACTGCATCGGCAGCGTTAACCGCGCCATGCCCGAGATTGTAGACATATTAAGGGAAATCAGCGAGTCGAACCACGACCAAAGCGACATATACATGTCGTGCATCACATTCGACAACGACGCCCGCCAACTCTACGACACGCCTGTAAATGTAAAAGATTTCAGGTGGGCAAACGTTCAAGCCGAAGGCCTTACCAACCTCAAGGCCGCCCTGTCGATGCTTGAGGCACAGATGCGCAGGCAGCAAAGCTCGATAGCCCCCGGTCTGCAACTACGCCCCGCAGTGCTGCTGCTCAGCGACGGAGACCCCGACGACGGCTGGGAAGAATCGCTCGACAGGTTGCAGCAGAATCCGCTTTTCAGGCAGGCCTACAAAATCGCTATCGCGATCGGCTGCAAACCGGCCAACCAGGAGATGCGCCGAGCCCTCACACGATTCGCCGACCCGCTCGATGCCGGTGGCGAACCGATTATCATATCTATCGAGCAACTCGACAAATTATACCAGGTAATCAAGCTGGTATCGTCGACCGTAAGCCGCATAGGCTCGCAAAACACCGCCAACGGCGACCGCAACACAGCCCGGCAGATACGCGACGCAATACGCAATGAGACCGGCGACATCATCGGTGTCAATGTTCCCTCGATGAATCACGACGGACCGGAATGGTACTGACACACGCATCATATTATCAAGGGGCCTCGCATATCGCCGACAATAAGCCGGTTCAGGACCGCGCCGCAGCCTTGGATATAAGCTACGGCGACGGGCGGCATGCCACTGCGCTGTTGCTTTCCGACGGCCATGGCAACGACATACACTTCCGAAGCGATGTCGGTGCAGCTCTGGCTATCGAAGCTGCAGCCGAAGCCCTGCCTTACATCCTCGAAGTACTGCCGTCGAGGATGAACGGCAAGAGCGCGAGCCGGGGCATTGTCGACTCGGCGTGCCTTGTCGATACCGACCGCACCCCGGCCGACCCGGAATGCGAGTCGGCGATGCGAATGTTCTTCACCCGCATCAATGCCCTGTGGGCAAAGAAGGTACTCGGCCACTGGAATTCCAATCCTCAGCCCGACCAAGCCCCAAACCTGTCGGGAGTGGCGAGGGCCTATGGCTGCACACTTATAGGGGCGGTACGTGCCGACGGTTTCTGGTTCGCATTTCAACTCGGCGACGGCGCTTGCACCTGCATCACCTCCGAATCCGACATACTCAGCCCCATTCCCGGCGACAGCCGCTGCGCCATGTCGCGAACAACGTCGATGTGCATTCACGGCGCGGGCGACTTCAGGTACTCCTACGGCACCGACATCCCCCCGGCAATGATGATATGCAGCGATGGGCTCGCCGACTGCTTTGAGAACCACGACGAACTCGCCTCAAAGATTCTGGTACAAATAGTACTCGACAATTCCGCCAACGGCTTCGATAGTGTAGAGGCCGACATCACCAGAAGCATGCCCGAGCTATCGCGCCAATTCACCGGCGACGACATGTCGATAGCCCTGTGGATTGATACAGAAGCCACCGAAGCGATTCTGCCGTCCCTCGACCGGCTCATTACCATGAATTGCGAAAGCGAATTGTCCCAAGCCATACTCAACCTGCAGTCTTGCGAAGAATCTATTGTCGATATCGAAGACCGCATATCGTCGCTATCGCCAACGCAAGCCGACGAGGCAGGCGAAATCGAGCGCAAACTGTCGGTATTATCGACACTCAAACGACATCAGCGCGAACTTCTCGACAGAATAGACTCTATCAAATTAAATCTCGACAACCGATTATGAATACTCTCCTCTCCGCACAGCTCCCCACCCAGTTGCCGGAATTGCCCGTAAACGTACGCAATTTCCTACGGATAAGCAAAATACACAATCGTTCGCTCAGCTGTGCCATATGCAACCAACCAATCACCTCTCGATATTACCTTGACCCATACGGCACCACTGTTTGCGGGCACCACAGCCCCGACTACTGCTGCATATGTGAGCGCATCATCACCGGCCCCCGCGTGCAAGTGCCCGGCTACGGTTACTCATGCACCGATTGCGGTATGGCTGTCAGATACGACGAACTCGAAGAAATACGCCTCAAAATCAACGCGTTCTACGAGCAACTACGCATATTCATACCCGGCTATATCCTGTGTCTTCGCCATGCACAGGAAATGGCCGACGCATACCGCCAATACTTCAGCCGCCCGCCACTTGGAGCGGCATGGAAAGACGACGGCAGCGCCCAGCACAGGTATCGCATCGATATCATGAGCCAGCAATCCAAAGTGAGTATCGGCAACACTCTCGCCCATGAGCTTTTGCACCTGTGGCAATACCACCGCGGAATAAAAGCACCTAAAGAATACGCCGAGGGCTTCTGCAACCTCGGGGCATTCCTTTTCACTGCTTCTGTCGACAAAGGCGAAGCCCTGGTACATCTGTCGAAAATGATGGAAAACCGCGACAAGAGCTATGGTGTCGCATTCCGCCAGCTCAAAGTGCTATACGACGTGTACGGACTCCCGGCTGTAATAGCAGCCATGAAGTCGTTTTCTTAATTAAGATTACGGTAAAAATTTAAAAAGGGCTGTATCTCACGATAAAGCCCTCTAATAATCTACAATCTATAAAAACATATAATGCGTTTAAACAGACGCATAAAGCGACTGCCAAAATTCTTATTTGCATGCAAAAATAATAATAAATATTCAATTGTGCAAAATTTTGTATAAGTTCACCTTTTTTCCTACTTTAGCCGCGTTTTTCCCTCATAGCCTGAATAGATTAAAAAAATCGTCCTTAGCAGCAATAAAACACCCTTATACATATATCATGCTAAGAAAAAAATGACTAACTTTGCAGGCTCAAACATGTAATACCCTCCTCGTCCTCTTTCCAATAGGACTTTCAAGTAACTCTTAACAATTAGTTTATATAAAAATGCAATGTAACTTGATGAAGCTGCGATGCTTTTTGTTACTTATGTCGATTCAATGATTCGGTAAAATTTGAGGTTGTTCAGTCTTGGCTAAGCCGCTAACTGAGCCAACCGATGATTTATTTTCT
>LUJM01000036.1 GCA_001689415.1 Bacteroidales bacterium M2
TAAGTGTCTTGGAATAACCTTAAAGTTACTGAAATTCAGCGACTTGACCAAATTTTAGTGTTCAATTTTATGCTAAACATCAGATTTTTAATGGATTAAACACCTGGCTCCTCGGAGCCGTTAACAAACTCTCAAAAAATAACCGAAGTATTGTAATGACGTTTGTTAAAATTTATCTGCGGTAGCTGGAAATTTTTGGCAAAGATTTCACCAACTGATCTACAGGCATCCACGATAGAGCGTTTGAACTGTTGATTATCTTCGTATATTTTCATCTGAAATTCCCATTGGCGCTGAGCATCGGCAGCAAGTTTGGCTGAAACGGAATTCCGGAATTCAATAACGGCCGGAAAGCCCGAGGCTCTCGGGTCTATTTCGCTTATGATACCCGCAATTTCCGATGCAGTAGCCCCAGATTGCGATGCTTCCCATTTGCTTTTGGCTTGTTCGAGCATGCGGTTGCATTTATCGTCAATCTTTTGCTGGTAAATTTCAGCAGCGAGATTCTGACAACTGTTGTAACATTCGGTACAAACTGCGGGAACCGACATAAGGCTGAATATCGCCTTGTCGTACTGTCCGGTAGAAGCAAAAGTCCGTGCCTCGGTCTGTATCTGTGGGCAAGAGTTTGTGTAGTAGTCGAGAATCTTCTCCTTGGCCTCGGTCAGCAGTGTCTTTATCTGTTGGTTCTGCGCCGATACTTTCTGAAATGCTGTGCTGAAAGCCTTTGTTTCGTTGGTGCCTATTCCGGAAACCGCCATTTCACAGCTGCCATATATTTTGTTTTCAATAAGGTCTATAACCACAAACGACAGTTCAAGTTTCTGCGATATGCGCGGAGGCGTGGTCGGCGCAATGTCTTTTTCAAGTACATCACATTGGGCTACAAGTGCGAATCTGCCAGTAGCCTGATTGTCGGCAAATCCGCTGGCAGCGATTGCACGCTGCATCCTGTTGGTCAACAGCGAGGCTGCTTCCGTCGGTATAGTCTGCTGGTTACTTACATTTACATATGCGCCCAATGATACATAATCGCTTTCAGCGCCATAAGCTAAAGCAGAGCATACTATTGATATAATTGTTGTGATAAAATGTCTCATACGCCAAGCTATTTTTCACCTAAAACCAAAATAGCCTCACCAAGACCGCGGATTACTACCTTGGATGTTATGTTATAGGGCGTTTTCTGCAGATGCTTGCGCAGAGCCGTGGCAAAGGCGCGGGCATCCATCGCATTGCCCTTTTTGTCCTTGAGCGGTATGCGCACCTGCTCGAACTGAGCGAATGATTCGGTGCCGTCGCTGAGATTGAAGCTGCCGTTGACCGTGTTCTCACGCATCCATTGCTGTATGCAGTCGGTCAGCTCCTCGCCGCCGTATTCAGTCTCAAGGTCATTGTCCCAGCTATCCCAGCAGCGCACGGTCAATGCTATTTCCCTACCGTTCTTCTTCTGGTCGGCATACCAGCGGTCAAGCTGCTTGTCAAATTCCTTTACATTGTCTTTTACTGCCTTTTCAAGAGCGACGGGGATAGCATCTGCGGTAGGTTTTGAATTTCCGGTCGCCGTGGCGATACGCTTGTTGGTGTAAGCGTCAAAGGCTTCAAGTGTAAATGACACGACTTTTCCGGCCGGATCTTTGGTGATGTTCCACCAGAGCTGGATGACAATGTCCGACTTCATGCGGCGCTTCAATACATCGAGCGGTGTTTCGGCTATCGAGGCGCCGGAAGATTTGCTCGACATGGCGTTATCCTCGGCCTGCTTCACGCCAAGCGATTTGATTTCCATCTCGGCATCCTTCAGACTGTAGCCCATTCCGGTGAGCACGCCGCCCACTTTTGAAATCACCTGCGGCAGCTCGATATCTTCAGTAAAGGCACGCTGATAGTCCGACACTTTCACCGTGGTACCCTGATTGTCGAACGATTGTGTGAAATAGCGCTGCGTGCACCAGTTGTCGCTCGGCAGCACCATCACTGTCGGCTTTTTCACTTCGTCGGCAAGCGTTATGATTATACTCAATAAGCCAAAAAACAATACAAAAAATGTACGAAGCAGTTTGTAGCAAGAAGTGGGCTTTACAGCATACTTACCGCCGCAGATAAGAGATATATTCATTGTCAAATACAGCCGCGGTCATCCTCTCGTTGGCGTGATTGATTTATAAAAGAAAAGCGTAGGATTCTGTATCTGTTGCCATCCTACTGCTTGAGGCTTCTCGCATTGCCCTATTCATGTCGGACGGCAACGCAGAAGCCCACGCCAGTATATGCAATCAGTGCATCCGGCTATATTTCTCCCGAAATATCGCGCCGAAAGCAAGATAATCACATATCCACGGGCATCTACCGTTGCTCAATCCTTGACATGAATAAGAAATTTTGCGAGAATTTCAAGCAGTCAAGAATCAGCGCGGATAAACGCTTTCTTATGTATTTTCACTACATCCCGCTCCGCTTAACCCCAGACCGGTGGTTGGTTCGGATGAACCTCACCCTACTGGCGTGGTCTGCGAGGCGGTCTGCAACCGCAAAGATAGTAATAAATTCTGATATTCCAATTCTATTATGCTGAAGAACATACTTTTCAAGTCTTAAAAATACCACCACCGAGAGAGGCTCTTGCTTCTCTCGGCGGCGTTTTTGGTTAGTGCAGTTTAGGTCCTTTTTGGCGTAGCTTGGCTTTGCGGTGAGTATTGATTGCTTCGCCGCCAACTGTCGCTGATAGGCTTCGGGGATTTTGTGGTCGTAGTAATATGTACGGCTCATTACGGGTTCTCGGTTGTCGAAATCGTACCAAATCCATTGGAATAACGCCTCCGGGGTCGCAGATTCCGATGCTGATAAACTTGCCTTCTGATAGCTTTGTTGCCTAAGTCGGTCAATATTTTTTTCTCAAATTACATCTTTTCCTATTTTTTCTCGTCTTTATAGTGTAATCAGATTTTCAAAGATAAAATGGCAAGAACAACTCAGCTCGTCTTGGAGATACTAAATGCTGAAAAAGAACGACTTTTTCAGTATGCAAGTTATCGTCTACATGATATTAGAGACGTAGAAGATGTGCTTCAAGATATATATGTTAAGATTCTCGACAATCCTGAGCATTTCAATAAAATCAAGAATAAGCGTGCTTATCTATACCGGACACTGTCCAATGAGTGCACTGATCATTTAAGAAGCAGTATTAAGACGGAATTTATTGACAATGAACCATTCGATGAATATAATCTCGAGACTCTGCATACGGAGAATTTCGAGGAAGAATTCACAATGATAAATCGCCTTCTCGCTATTTTACCACAAGAGCAATCCGATGCTATCCGGCTCCGACATCATAGTAATCTTTCTTTTCATCGGCAAAGATTATACCACACTATCGGACTTTCCAAATTATTCCGGGTATGGTTCCCATTATTCCGTTTTGGGTATCTTCTTTTCCCTTCCGAGTACCCCTCGCCCTACAAAATATGCTTATAATCCCCCAAATCTATGTCTTTTGACCCACTTTTGGAGGATTATAACGAGGTTTTCTCAAATCTTTTGCCCTTTCTTTTGCCCTTTTTTAACAGTTGAAACATATAAGTATCAGTCAATTACCATTGAAAATCTTGTGGAAGTGCGCAAATTTATGGATTTCTTTTGCCCTTTTATTTTCATTGCGCTTACATATTTTAAGCTTGACTAATCCTATATAAACTCTGTCATTAACCAAACCTCTTTTTTCTCTCCTTCCAGCCGTATTTGTTTATACAATCTATAAATACCGGGATTATTATTGAGCTTGGGATTTAACGCAGCTTTTATGGCTTCCTTACCCGTTGGCATTATGGTAATTCCCATATCCAACCAAATACCCGGATGAGGGAGTTTATACCAGAGACCATGATGCCAATATTACGCAGGGCTTTCATTTTATAATCAAGTTTTTGCTCTATAGTACAAAATACCCTCCTGTCTTCTTTGCACCACGATATTCTATCAAACCAAGATCGATTAAATTCTTTAATGTGCGTGATAATGTAGGGATACTAACTTCTATCATTGAAGACAACTCATTGGTTCTTAATCCGGGAGTTTCTTCCAGAATCTGAATCACTCTTTTTTCACGCGAATTTAATCTATCATTTAATCTATCATTTAATCTATCACCATTGACGCTTTGAGGTTTGACGCGCTTCATAAAGGTGACAGTAAAGAAGCCCATGGTGCTGAAAATTGGTTCTGACAGTCCAGCATCTTTCATCAGTTCGCGCATACGGGGAACTCTGGAGCCGACTTTCTCGACAACGTGCATACGGGTAAACAAACCGAACACAAGAGGATTTCGGCTCATACTCTTGTGCCCGAATTTCTTCCCGGTCAACGGCATCTCATAGAGGGCTTGCAGTTCCCTCACGGTGAGATAAATCTCGATAGCCTTTCGCTCGGCGTTCAGCATCTAACTTCTCCGAATCGGGGCTACACGTTTTTTGAATAAATCTGCAAGCCGCAAAATTCACTATAATTCATATTGCACTATTATTCAGCTTTTTGACTTAACAACACATTCAAATCCATTAGTTTTCATTCAGAAACTCAGGCCATGGCATCACCGCAAAAAAACCGCTAATCCTATGAGAATTAGCGGTTTTTAATCTAAATTCATTTTGCTCGGGTTATCTTACCTTTGATATATAGTCGGTGTGATCTTGGGGCGGCATTCGACCGTATGCGCACGAGCTTTGTGAAGTATCCGGCAGGTCGACCCGCAGGATTGAATGATACCACAATTCGGGCGGTATCGCCAGGCATAACCGGCTCTTTCGTGTGTGCAGCAGTGGTGCATCCGCAACTTGAATATACTTTGGTGATAACCAGAGGTGCTGTTCCATCGTTGGTCAGTACAAATGAATGAGACCGAATGGAATCGGCAGTGATATCTCCGAAGTCGAAGACATCACTGTCGAAGCGTATGCCGGGAGCTGACTCCGGGCCGGGTGTCGCCGGGTACGACGCCACGGGAGCCGTCAACGCGGCAATGGCGCACAATACACCGGCTATATATCCAGCTTTCATTAGAGTATCACTTTACGGCGAGCCACACGACCGGCGCTGTCCTTCGCTATGACAATATAGAATCCACCGACCGACACATTAGCCTCGACAAAACCCTGACTGCCGTTGACGGATGCGACACACTTTCCGGCGACATCATACACCGACATTTCTATCTCATTCTTGTTGTCGGGCGACACTGCGCGGATTGCATTACCCGACGACATGATGCGTATCGCGGCTGTCCGTTCCAGCTGAGGCGCTCCTTCGCCGGCGGTCAGGAACAGTCTGCCGGACACCGAACCGTGCACTTGATATTCCATTCCGTCATACAGACGATGCGACTCGCCGGTAACCTTGTCGTAAATACTGTACCCGTCAATAGCGTCGATATTGTCGAAGCGCAGAATACAGTCATCGTCATCATCGGCCACGAGACCAATCTCCACACCGTCAGCCAAAGGAGTTCGGTTGATGCTTGCCGCCTTGTTGTCGGACACGGTGTATATCATCGGCGAGGCACACTCGGAGTCGCTGAGCAGAAGGACATCTTCTTGGTCTTTATAGCCGACCGAGCTTTCTGACGATATAAGCAGGACAGCCTTCGACAGCGGTGCATACGTGTCGTTGTCGAGTGCCGAGAGTGTTATTGCTCCACCGGCAGCCAGGCGCGACTTCAACAATACCGGTGCATTATTGCTGCCCGAAACGGCACATATCATCTCAGGGCTGAACTTTAGTTCAATCGACTTGGTATCGTTCAGCGCCTCTACGAAGAAGCCTTGCATAGGAGATACCATCGAAGCATTGTCGACCGTACCGACAAAGCCTTCCGAAGCCTCGTCCATGACCGCACACAGCTGCGAGCCTGACGACATTATCCAATACTTAGGATTGATGACACTGCGGTTTGCTTCGAAGAAGGTTTTCATGTCAAGATGAGCCATGAAAGGATTGCCGACAAGGAAATAGCGACCTTCCGAGTGATTCGATACTGTGATGACAGCGTCGACAGGATTAAGCTTGTAGGGATTCATTCTCTCTATGGAACCGCCGTTCTCGATACCGTGATCGAGGCCGTCCTGAGTCCAATACTCATATGAAGAATCATCCTTGGGCAGACGGAACAGCACTTTATCGGGCTTTGCAGACTTCATATCGTCGACATCAGTCTTGATTGAGAATCCCGAGCCTGCACTATAGCGCTCCTGCACGTTGTTATAGACATCGCTCCAGTCAAGAGCCACGGCCACATTGCGTACCTCGGCAGCGGACTCCGACGGCAGTTCATATACATTTGCGACACCACGGTCCCAGCCACGCTGATAGACAGCGGGGCGGAATCTGTCGTACTGCTCACGCGAGAAAGTCATCGGTTTGAACAGCTCCGTGGTCTGGCGAGCGGTGGCTGTCGGCAGATACATGTCGCCGGCCACTACATCCTGCAACGGCGACGAGGCCGTGTACCACCGTCCGGGAGTCATTTCAATATCCACCCAGGCTTTGTCATATACCAGATGCTGCTGATTGGCAATCTCCGACCCTGACTTGAAGTGAACCTGATTGCAGGTGTTGGCGGTCCACATACGGCAATAAAGCGAACCGTCAATCTCACGGGCTATAAGGTCATATTCAATATTTGCGGTAGCCTTGCCGGCCGACGGATTGTCGGACAGGTGCTCCAATCGCACAGCGTCGATATATGCCATGCCGTCATACACTGACACGCCGTCTTTACGGTCGGGAGCAAACATATAGGGATATTCCTCTCCCGAGGGAATGATTATCTTGGTAAACGAAAGAGGCGAATATGAGAATGAGCGGTCATTGTCACCGTCTGTTACAAATTTCGAGTCGACACTGTTTCCCGACAGCTCGTCATGCGAAACACGTCGCCAGTTGGCATCATTGTTGAAGTTTGACGATTCATCCACCGCGCCGGTCCACATCTGATATTCGGCAACGACCTTGACGGTGAAAACAGCCTGTCCGTCACAAGCAGCCAATGATGTCACGTTGCCGGGGGTGTCTTCAGCATAGTTGAAACGTACTGTATAGTAGTATCCCTCCTTGAAGCGTGTGTCGGCAAAATGAACAAAAGCGTTACATCTGTCGGGGTGCGATTTTGCAGCTGTCACATTGATGAGTTCACCCACAGCTCTCAAACCGGTTCCGTTTTCATCGGCTCCCGGATCGACCTCGAGATTTCTGAACTCGGGGTCGTTGGTCTTGACCAGATACAAGTTGTCATCCTCTCCCGAACGAAGGTCAGTCACGCCCGAGGTGACGATGTAGAGCGAACGCATCGGCATGTGCAGATTATCATCAAGCTGCGACAGACCGGCACGCAGAGGCACGTCTTTCATCGCTTCAGGATAGTCCATATTTTCAAATCCGTTGAGCAAGCCCGGCGCACGGCGGGTCACCTTTATGCGAAGCTCGGCAGGGTCATTACAGATTGTATAGAGATGCCCGTCGATTTCACGGTCTTCACGGCGATTTGCGGGAATAACCACCACGCCGTACTCTGCCGACTGTGCACCCTCGGGGAGGCGGACAGGCTCGGACAGGAAGGAGTACGACGCAAGCTCGAGAAGTCCCTCGTCGATGAAATGCTGTATGGTGTTTCTGTAGATCTCGTCGTAGTGGAATACTTCGGCGGATTTATACTCACAATCGAGAGTCGTGGCCTCGGGATATATGCGGCGGAAATTGAGTAGAGCCTCGTCGAGGCGTGTTCCTTCATATTCCATCGAAGCGAAAGTGTCGAGGCTTCCCTTGAACCAATCGACAAGAGGAGCGCGTTCTACAATTTTGACATCTCCTGTGACGGCTTCGATGCCGTATATATCAATCTGAATGACGGGGAATTGATTCTCACATATTTCAAGGTCGGATGTATCGGCCTTTACAATACCGTCGACCTTTATAACCGTCGAGCTGACGATTTCGAATTCGGCTTGCTTGGTACATGCGTCAGAAATATCGAAGTCAGTCCACTCGGGAATATCCGATTTACCGGGTACGCACAGAGCGGCAATATATTTTTTTCCGCCGTGTAGGCCTCCGTCTTCAAGAAGTATATTGAAGCTTATACAGTCGATATCGTCAACCTTAAGTCTCGAAGCCAGGTTTACCTCATTGTCCTTATCCCACGGTATGTTATTAATATAATTGGTGTTGAAGGTCATTGCACCCCATCGGTCATCGCCACCGTTTGAATGATTGGGAAGCACCGCGCCGTCAAATACCTCTTGTGTAAATCCGCCATGTTCTGCGAGCAATTTATCGAAACGCTCTTTGTCGAAGATTGCGTAGTAGACAGTAACATTATCGCCGGGCTCGTCGCCGGTGGCAATGGTCCTGCCGATTGAGTTGACAAGATTGCGGAAAGGCAAATCGATACGCTGCAGTACGGCATCATCACCTTGACATAGAGGCTCGAGCTGCGAAGCCATTACCTTAGGCTTGGACACATATATACGGATATCGTCGATTGCATAGTCGGCACCGTTGGAGTTCACCGAGTTATTAACCAACACTACCTGGAAGTGGTCTACATCACTTACATTAAATCGGCCAAAGTCTATAATGGAGAAGTCGGGCGTCACGGAGTAATAGACATGCATCCACTTGCCGCAATGCTCAGGGTCGTTGGGCACATAACCGGTCGAGAAGTTGTTGATGTTTACCTCGCGACCGTCTTTCATTATCGCAATAAGGTCGAAGTTCACATTCGCCGGCTCGTTGTTTATGTAATCGTCACCCATATACACGCCCATAGAGTTAATCCAGGCCGATACATGGAGGGTAGATCCTATACAGACGCTCGGAATATCAACTCGCGCCATCACACCGGGGTCACCTGCGGCGTTGGCGTAGTAGAAGAAGCCCTGTTTCTCTCCGTTGGTGTTTTTATAGAGGCGGTCGTGGCGGTCCCATTCGGTCGATGTCAGCTGCTTCGTCGCCTGGTTGTAAGGCACACATTCGGCGTGAGAGGCGATGGTGTATGTGCCGTAGTCCTGAAGATATTTGTAACCGAATGCATATTCGGAGTTGAGCCAAGGCACCGGATACTTAATGCGCTCGCCATGTCCGTCGGGACCTGGCTCCATGAAGTCGGTATTTCCTGAAAGAGCCATGTATTTGTCGAAGTCGACAGAGCTTTTGGTCTGGTAATTCTCCTCAAGGTATGCCTCCGAGTGCTCTTCCGGGACTTCTTCTTCAAGCTCGAACGAGGCATGATCTTCGTCGAGGAAGGTGACAATGATGTCACGCAACGACATGCCTTCGGGGTCGCCGCCGTCGATATAAATACGTTCACCGTCGACAGTCTTTGCCACCAGACGGATGAGATATGAGCCTGCGACGGCATTTTCTGCCTTACATTTGAGCGCACGATAGAACGTCTCGTCGGGCGAAATCCAAGCCTGGGTGGGCTGCATGCCGGGATTAAGTTCGGTTTCAAGGTTTGTGACAACTGTGCGGAAAGCTGAACGCTCGTCGGGCTCAAACATGTTTTCCACTTTCTCTCCCCTGACATGGTTTTCGAATCGGTATGTCTGAATTTCGTAGGTACCCATGCGTTCATATGTGCCGTCGGCTTTCTTGTAATAGCGGTTGGAGTGGACTCCTTCTTTCTCCGGCATAGGATTTATAATACGGATTTTAAAATCCTTGTTGGCCCGGGCATAGAATTGCATCAGCTCGCGGGCAAGGAACTCCTCGTTCGACTGCACGTCCTTTGATGATTCGTCGGCAAACTTGCGGCCGTCAACAACGTGAAACACATGTCGGAAGTTGATGATAGGCTCATGTATCACCTTATTGTCAACATCGATAAAGCGCTTGATATCGCCGTCGCGAGAAGGGTTGTTGAAAGAGCCGTCCTGATAGTAATACTGTGAATAGTCGGCTGCAATATATTCATCGATATATTCACCATTGTCGGAATCCTTAGGGCGATAGAACGACGCAACACCACCGGGGCCGCGAAGGCTGGGCGGGTTGTCATTCCAGTCGAAATCGCCGTAGTTGCGGTCGGAGAACACCTTGCCGAGCGCACGACCGCCAAAGAGTCCGTCCGCGCTGTATGCGCCCATGCGGGGATTGTAGAGGAAATACACATCGGGATGTGCTACGTCGGTCGTATAATCATAGAACCTGTAAAAATCTTCTACATAGTTCGAGCGGTGCCATATATCAGAATACGGTATAAGGTCTACACGTTCACCGGGTATGACATACACCTCGTGAAAGATTGTAGTGGTAGGCTGGCGGCGATGCTTACGGCCTTCGGGATGTACTTCCGATGAGTTGATAGGTGCGTCATAGCTAAAGTCGGGCAATACCACTCCTAACTCGCTTCCCGGAACCGTGATCCCGGGTTTCAGATGTCCGTCTTCGTCCCATATGTCGAGATTGGTGAGCCATCCGCCGTCGGTGTAGAAGTTGTTGTCGAACGTCTTGTCGACAATGCCGTGAGTATGCTTGAAGGTAAAGTCTTTGAGTACCTTGCTATATAGTCTGTTATGGAAGAAATTCTGATTGAGCGACACCTTGTTGGGGTTGGGATACTGGGTTCCCAAAGCCGGCAGCGGATTCGGTGCGGGGGTATAAACTTTTACCGGGCCATAGAACTGGAAACGCGACAGCACAGTATTAAGTTTGCCTCCGGCCCAGCTCTCGATTTTAAGCCCGCCGACATTTTCTATTGTCTCGAACTTTATACGGTAATATTCGGGTCTGATTGTAAACGGTACATCGCGTATTTCTCCGGGCTGTATCCCCGACAGATTCAGTTGTCCGCCTTCAATCCATTCACCGCCGGCAGACTTCTGATAACTCCACTTCATCTTCGTGGGGAAGGCCTGGTACGCAGGCTTGCCGCTTGCAACAAGGTCGGTCGACGGGCAACCGACTTTGATTATGTAGTCGGTAGGAACATCTACCGGCTGAGGGGTAACGATGATACCTGTAGAGCCACTGTATCCCCCCCATACCCAGGCATTTTCATTTGCATTCCAGCAACTGTGGCCTTTTTCGTCGACAAGCGGCTTATACCAGTCGCTGTTCGGCGATTTGTTATCGGCAGCATTGATTATATCTCCGTCATTGCGCAGCAGTGCGCCATCGCCGATATTGTATTCGTTGTACAGACAAATCTGAAACTCGGCCAGACGAAACGATTCAGCATTATCCGAAAGAAACTCAGTACAGTCAAACCGCATATGTGTGCAATCCCACCACTGATCTTTGAATCCATCGCGCACATAAAAGGTAGGCGATTCATACTCTACACTGCCGTCGTATGTGATACGGGCTGTGGTATGCCCCAGTTTGGTCTCGCTCTTCAGTGTGCCATGGTCGTCATGCAGACCATATATAGCAAAGCCCGAAGGCACATCGGTTGCACCGCCGGGTATTGTAAATCGAATACGGAACGGTGTATTATCCGTTATTCCGTGAGCCAACTTTACAGTAAAAGAAGCGCCTGGCAAACGGCACTCTGTTGACGCATTGCCGTCTATTAGATTTGCGGCATCGGAGCCGACTCCATTCTCAAACTGCGATACATTGTTTATCAACGGAGTGACATCGGCTCCGTTCATCGCATTCAATGACATGGAGGCCGAAGTCAACAATAGGACAGCCGAGGTTAAACGCATATCAATCATCTCAACTTTTTATTTTCTAATTATATATATCCTTCGGTTCCTGACAGTTTCGTAACCGCCGTACCTGACAGTTACTTTACAGTCAAGAGTCGCCGTGCCGGTAACAGAGGAAAGCTCGCCTATTATCTCACCGGTAGTCGCATCCTTGGCCGGCAGTTTTGTGAATATATTTGTGTCGCCATTGACTTCAGTTATTTCGAAATCATAATCGGCAGGAGGCACAATCCGGTTGTTGTCTTTAATCTCCGGCCTGATTCTGAACTTGCCCGCAGTACCGAAGGTCATGAAATGTTCGTCGCCCTCGGCTTCTGTCATCACTGCGGGATAGCCGCCTATCGGAGGGTAGAACAGCACACTCCAGTCGATAGTCATATCCGATATAACAATAGGTAGGGATACTCAGTTAATCGCCAACTAA
>LUJM01000037.1 GCA_001689415.1 Bacteroidales bacterium M2
TCGTTTCCCGACCTACTCGATCTTTGTGGTGTGGGGGCTCGCTGGAGCTCGCCTGCTTTAGTGGTAGGGGTTTGGTCTAATAGGGCTGATTGGTCTAATGGTAGCTTCGCTAAAACTCAGCGCCTTGTGGGATAAGAATAATGGCTTTTGATTTGTGTGGGCTCGCCTGTTGTGGCTTTATTGTCGAGGGGGGAAATTCAGAGTCTGGGACTATTCGTTGAAAATAATGGTCTGTTTGTTGAATTATTCGGAGTCTGTGTCGAAATTGTAGTAACTTTGTATGTGAAATAATTAGAGTTAAATTCAATGGATATCAAAAGAAGCAGGAAACCCGAAACCATCATATACGCAGTCCTTTGGATAATAGTTGTGGGTTTATATTTGCTGGGATCAATGCGTACACGTGCTCAATTGTCACTCCCGCTGTTGGATATGTCAGTGTTTACAGTCATGCTGTGTACCATGTTTCCTCTGTTTGTATTGTTTCTAATCAACAACAATATACTGATACCGCGTTTACTGCTCAAAAATAAGTGGAAGTCGTATTTTTCAATAACTGCGATAGTGGTTATTATTTTATGGATTTACCAGTATTTTGATTTTATACATCAGATAGACTCTATGCCTGTGGGGTCGCGTCCAGTACCACATCCCCTTCTTAAGCCATTGGTGCCTTTGCCTGTGCTGCTCGATTTCACATATGCACTGCTTGTTGTAGGTTGTAACCTTGCCATAGCTCTGATGTTCCAGCGGTTTGATGACAAACTGGAGAAGGAAAGTCTGATGAAAAGTAATGCAGAGAGTCAGCTTGCATATCTTAAGGCTCAAATAAATCCTCATTTCTACATGAATATGCTTAATAATATTCATGGAATGATTGACATCGACACTGATAAAGCACAGAAAATGCTGATTGATATGTCTCATCTGATGAGGTATATGCTTTATGATAGCTCACGTCCGCAAATATCATTGTCGGATGAAATTGATTTTCTTGACAAATACCTGAATTTAATGCGGCAGAGATATCCAGAGGATAAAGTAGTTATCTCATCAAAATTCCCTTCGCATGATATGATTTGCAATATAAGCTTGCCTCCGTTACTGTTTCTCGTTTTTATCGAAAATGCCTTTAAGCATGGTGTCAGTTATAGAGAGTCTTCGTGTATAGCAGTCAACATCAATGTTACTTCAAACGAGTTGCGTTTCTGTTGTATGAATAGTACTCACGCGGCGAGTTCAACCGACGAAGGAAGGGATAGTTCCGGCATCGGACTGAAAAATATAATGCAACGGTTACAATTGCTATATGGTGACAGGATGGATCTGTCTATCAAGGAGAAACATTCAACATATTTTGTAAATCTCACAATTCCGATTAATGATACTTAAAACACTGATAATCGATGACGAGCCCATCGCTCTTGAAAAATTGAAAAACTATGTCGGACGAGTACCGTCACTCGAACTGTCGGCAATGTGTAGCAACGGATTTGAGGCAATCGAGTTTCTTGGCTGCAATGATGTTGATTTGATTATAACCGACATAAATATGCCGGATCTCAACGGTATGGATTTTGTTAAGGCACTTCCGAACCGCCCCATGATAGTATTTACCACTGCACATGCGCAATATGCTGTAGATAGTTATCGGTTGTCTGCTATCGATTACTTGCTAAAGCCTTATGGTTTTGTAGAATTCAATCAGGCCATCACTAAAGCGATTGATATTTATAAGCTTCGACAAGCCAATGCCAACGTGACACAGAAAGGAGCCTCTTCAAACGATTCTCTTTTCATCAAGACTGATACGCGCTATATCAGGGTGCGTCTTTCCGAGATACGTTTCATAAAGGGATATGGAGAATACCTTCTGGTTTTTGTTGAAGGCAGAATCAACCCTGTGGTGACGTTGAGTTCCTTTGCGTCAATCAGGGAATCCCTGCCTGACAACTTTTTGCAAGTACATCGCTCTTATATAGTCAATATGGACCAGGTGGAACACATCGAACGGGCACGTGTGATAATGGACTCCGATAACTATGTGCCAGTAGGAGACAGCTACAAGGTAGCTTTTCAAGAATATCTCATGTCCCACACTGTAGGCAAAAGCACAAAATAGGACTGATATCGCAGATTCATTGAATAAATAAGGCCGTTGGTTGAACAGATTTCACCAGCGGCTTTTTTTCGCGTAATATTGCAGTATAAAACGAAAAGCAATGAATAGATGAAAAAACAATCATTAATTGCACTTGCATTATTATTGTCGGCTACAGCTTCAGCCCAACAACTATGGACATACTCCGATTGTGTATCGTATGCCCGCGAACACAACATATCGCTCCAAAAATCGAGACTTGGAGAACAGACTTCGGAATATGATTATGAGGAAGCAAAGGCTCAATGGCAACCGACATTAGACTTTGCGACAACCCACGGATTTTCAAACTATCCATGGGGCAACAGTACAAAGAATTCCTATAACAGTTCATACGGGCTTAATGCCGGCTGGACTGTCTGGAACGGTGGACAACGTGAAAACAATATTAAACGAAGTAAAATCCGCACTGAAATAGAGCGACTCAATACAGGCACTATACTAAGGTCTCTCGAAACAGACCTTCTTCAAGTGTATATCAACATCTTATATGCCAAGGAAGCTATAGGAATATATGAGGAAGCAGTGAAAGTGAGCGAGGCTCAGGCTTCACGGGCGCAAGAGCTTGCAGAGGCAGGAAGGCTGTCGCAGGTGGATTATGCACAACTCAAAGCTCAGCTGGAGCAGGATAAATATTCATTGGTAAACGCGCAGAGCACTTATGATTCTCGACGCATGGAACTCAAGCAGCTACTTGAATTGGGAATCGATGATAACATAACACTCGCTGACGTTGAGTGGACGGCCGCGCAGGTACTGGAACAGTTGCCGCCAATGAACGAGAGCTATCAAATGGCTATAAATACAGATTTGAAAATCCAAGGACTTGACCTTGAAAAGTCATCATCGGAGCTCGATGTCAAAATAGCCAAAGCCGGGCGACTGCCGAAAATATCTTTGGACGCAGGCATAGGCACCGGCTATTTCGCACCCGGGAGTTCATTCGGCACAGCCATGAAACAGGGCTGGAACGAGAATATCGGTCTTACATTGTCAATTCCAATCCTTGATAATAAAAAGACAAAAACAGCAGTTGCAAGAGCAAAAGCTGCACAACTGGACGCACAGCTCGACATAGACCAGCGTCAGACCGAACTATCCCAGATTGTGGAAAACTGGTATATCGACACTCGTTCAGCGCAGTCACGATTTACGGCTGCTGAAAGTCAGCTTGAGTCAACAAAACTTAGCGACGAACTTACCAACGAACGCTTCAACCTCGGATACGTCGACCCAGTGGAGCTTATGACATCGCATAAATCGTATATTGAAGCGCAGCACATGTTATTACAAGCCAAGTATATGGCAATGTTAGGGCATAAAATGATAGAATTCTACCGTAATGCGTCGGTAGCTCTTCCGTAATAACTAATATTTATCATAAATGAAGATAACAAGACACCTCCCAATCCTCGCGACTATATTGTTGCTCGCTTCGTGCGGTAAAAAGCAGACTGTCGTGTTGGAAACTGTCGAAGCCGAACGTGGCGAACTGACAGAAACTGTGACTGCAACCGGAACAATCGAATCAGTCACTCAAGTCGATGTCGGCACACAGGTAACCGGCATTATCGACAAATTGTATGTAGATTTTAACTCTGTGGTCGAAAAAGGGCAACTGATTGCCGAGATAGAGAAAACTCTTTTGCAAAGTGACCTTGCCAGTGCAGAAGCCAACGTTGAATCGGCCCGCCTAACATATGAATATAATCTGACTAATTATAAGCGAGACAAGGTTTTGCACGACAAGCATCTCATAAGTGATTATGAGTTTCAAACCACTACAAAGGATCTTGAAGTGTCGAAGACTGCATACGACAAAGCAAACGCCGATAAAGTCCGTGCAGCCAAAAACCTCAACTATGCCGAAATCTATTCACCTATCGACGGCATAGTAATATCGCGCGATGTTGAGGTTGGCCAGACAGTTGTATCTAACATGAGCGTGGCAAATCTATATACAATTGCCGACCTCGATAATATGCAGGTTGTCGGAAATGTAGATGAGGCAGACATCGGCCAAGTGAAAGTCGGTCAGCCAGTGACCTTTTCTGTAGATGCTTATCCTGATGAAAAATTCGAGGGCAAAGTGACACAAGTACGTCTCAATCCGACAACTGAGAGTAATGTGGTAACATACGAAGTGGTTGTTGCCACATCTAATCCGGAACATAAACTTATCCCCGGATTAACGGCCAACCTTACAATTTATATTATGCGCGAGGAAAATGTACTCCTGCTTCCGACAAGTGTGTTTACATTTGAGCCGGGAAACCAAGAGAACGATAAACTTCCACAACCATCGGGCAATGCCGAAAATCTTAAACTTGAGGATAACCAAAGATGTGTCTGGATTGTAAACGGGAATTCACTTGTTCCCACCGCTGTCACCATTGGCAACAGTAACGGCATGAAGACAGTCGTGACATCGGGGCTCGGTGACAATGCAATCGTTGCAACCGGATATTCACAAGAAACGCACCATCAACAGGAACAGATCGGAGAACAAAGTCCATTCGCACCACAACCTCCGGGTCGAAAAAAGAAATGATATGAACGACAGCAAAGAAATAATACATATAGAGAACCTCCGTCGTGAATTCATTGTTGGAGGTGAAACGGTCAAGGCTCTGCGAGGTGTATCATTCTCCATTAAGCAAGGTGAATTCGTGACAATCATGGGCACATCGGGTTCAGGTAAATCAACGCTACTGAATCTTCTCGGATGTCTTGATACACCCACTTCGGGAGAGTATCTGCTCGATGGGGTGTCAGTACAGTCAATGAGCAAGAACCAACGGGCCGTTACCCGCAATCGTAAAATTGGTTTTGTGTTTCAGAATTACAATCTTCTGCCCAAGACGACAGCTATTGAAAATGTTGAACTTCCGCTGCTGTATAATCCTGCTGTCAGCGCCAAGGAGCGCCGCGAAAAAGCCGTTACAGCGCTGAAAGCCGTAGGTCTTGGAGAACGCCTTAACCACAAGAGTAACCAGATGTCGGGTGGTCAGCAGCAACGAGTGGCAATTGCCCGTGCGTTGGTCAATGACCCAGTGATAATTCTTGCAGACGAAGCTACCGGAAATCTTGACACACGGACTTCATTCAGTATTCTGATGCTGTTCCAAGAGCTTCACTCCAAAGGCCGCACAATAATATTCGTGACCCATAATCCTGAGTTGGCAGATTATTCATCGCGAAATATAATATTGCGCGACGGCAAGATTATCTCTGACACAATCAATGAGCATCCGGCCTCAGCCCTTGAAGCATACGAACAATTACCCAAAGATAATGATTGATCATGAATATAAGCAATCTTTTAAAAATAGCCTTGAAAGCCTTAAACAATAATAAGTTAAGATGTTTTCTGACGATGCTTGGTATTATTATTGGAGTGGGGGCGGTTATAACTATGCTGGCAATCGGTCAAGGATCTAAAAACAGTATAAAAGCTCAGATTTCCGAAATGGGTTCCAACATGATTATGATTCACCCCGGTAATATGCAGCGAGGCGGTGTACGCCAGAGTGCCGACGATATGCAGACGCTTGATATTGAGGATTTTGAGGTTATTCAAAAATTACCAGGAGTAGCGGCAGTTTCTCCGTTAGTCAATTCTGCCGGCCAACTTGTCAATGGAAACAACAACTATCCATCGTCAATCTATGGAGTAACACCAGAATATCTTGATATTCGTAAGTTCAAGGTCAAGGATGGTTCGATGTTCTCGGAGCATGACATTAAATCGGCTGCAAAGGTTTGTATTCTTGGTAAGACTGTAGTGGATAATCTTTTCCCTAATGGGGAAGATCCTATCGGAAGGGTAATTCGTTTCGGAAAAATCCCCATGACGGTTATCGGTGTTCTTGAATCGAAAGGGACCAACTCAATGGGACAGGATCAAGACGATGTAGTCATTGCTCCTTATACTACCGTTATGAAGAGAATCCTTGCTATTGACTATATACAAGGTATATTCGCAAGTGCTATGGATGAGTCGCGGACCGATGAAACTATTGACGCCATAACCGAGACACTCCGGTCACAGCACAAATTGAAAGAAGATGCTGATGATGATTTTGAAATTCGTTCGCAGCAAGAACTCAGCGAGATGATGAACTCCACAAGCGATATGATGACTGTGCTTCTTGCATGTATTGCCGGTATTTCTTTACTTGTAGGAGGTATCGGTATTATGAACATTATGTATGTTTCTGTAACAGAGCGCACTCGTGAAATTGGACTTAGGATGTCGATCGGAGCTCGAGGAATTGATATTCTGTCGCAATTCCTGATTGAAGCTGTGATTATAAGCGTGAGTGGTGGAATAATCGGTATATTGTTAGGGATCATTGCCACATGGCTCGTAAATTTAATTGCGCACTGGCCTGTATACATTCAATTGTATTCAGTTGCATTATCTTTTGCAGTATGTACAATAACAGGAGTTTTCTTTGGTTGGTATCCTGCAAAAAAAGCAGCGGGGCTCGATCCTATTGAGGCAATTCGCTATGAATAATTATTTTTAAGTAACTCTTAAAAATTAGTTTATATTATTAAGATTCACTTTATCTCGATGAGGCTGCGGCGCTTTTTGATTGAATAATCCTCAAAAATCACTCGCAGCTAATTTTTTCGAGTTACTTATGATATTAACGCGAACTTGCGTTAATGGTTTTTGCTTGGTGGTGCAGTGGGGCTGATTGGTCTTATTGGACTAATTGGGGGGCTTCGCTGAAGCTCAGCGCTGGGGACAAAAATAATTGCTTTTGATTTGAGGCTCGCTGGGGCTCGCTTGTTTTGGTGGGTGGTTGGGCTAATAGTGGCTATTAGCCCAACTGATGTGCTTAGGAGAGGGTGTGGTTGCGGAGTTGGCGGGTGAGGCGCTTGCAGAGCGATTCGTGGCAGGATATCATGTAGATCAGAATCGCGTTGAGTACGACGAGTTCGAATATGAAGTATAGCCACGGCATGCCTATGAGTACTGATGTGAATAGGGCTATGGAGCGCCAGTTGAATGATAGGATGTTTGTGTATTTCATCAGAGGGAGGCTTCCTTTGCGGAATTCGGCTCTGAATTTGTTGCTTGGCATGCGTCCGTTGTATACTTTGGCAAGCTCGGCTCTCAAGGTCTGCATGGCCGGAGAGAGGCGCTCCTGACTCGATGTGTAGTTGGTGTAGAAGAAGAGTATGATCTTGGCCCAGAAGTTTCCTTTCCATGGCATGGAATCGAATTTCTGACGTAGTAGTTTGCTTGATTCGAGTTCGCTGCCTTCTTCGCCTTTTAGGAAGTATAGGTGGAACTGGCGGTAGTAGTCGGCCGTGGCTGCTTGTTTGGCATGGAATATGCCGGCCGTAACAGCAATGACCCATATAACCCATGGGTGGTCGTGAAAGAAGGGTGCTGTGGCGTTTTCTCGCAGGCAAATGGACAAATATATGGTGAAGAACCAGATGTCGCCGGAGAGGCCGTCGAGAATGCGTCCGATGCGCGAGTATTGCTTCGTCATGCGAGCAAGCTGTCCGTCGGCGCTGTCGAAGCTGTTAGCCCATATTAGAAGGACGATGCCAATTATGTTTATCCAGATATTGTTGAAGTAGAAAGCAACACCGGCTCCAATTCCCAAGAAAATTGATGCGATTGTAATGGCGTTTGGAGTGATGCCTATTTTACGGGCAAGGCATGCCCATGCATATCCGATAGGTCGGTAGAACCAGAGGTCGATGTTTTCTTCGGTATCAAGTGATTTTAGTGATTCCTGATAGCTTGAGTCTTTTTCGGACATTTAATAACTCTTAAAAATAAGTTTATACTAAAGAATGCAATGTAACTCGCAGTTAATTTTTGCGAGTTACTTATTTGTATTTCTTGAGTTCGTAGGTTTTTTGTCGTAGGAATGCTCCAAGCTGTTCCGGGTCTTTGAACTGGGCTTGTTGCTCTACTGTGATAGGTTCGCCTATAGAGATGTGCAAAGTTTTACCGCGTTTTCTGAAAACTTCGGCAGGGAGTCGTAGCGATCTTGCAGGCCAGCAGGCGTGCCCGAGGAAGTCGCACCACCAGCTGTTGCCGTCGTGGAAGTATATTGGAATAACGGGCACTTTAGCTCGTGCAATAATCTGTAGAATCGAGGGCTGCCAAGGGCGGTCCTGCAAGCCGTTGCGCAGTGTGGATTTGCTCATAGCGCCAGCGGGGAAGAATCCTACGGGGTTTCCGTCGCGCAGCTGTTTGATAGCCTGTCTGATGCCGTTGACAGATACGGCTCGTTTCTCGGGGTCGTTGCTTGCCCAAGCGTCGACGGCTATGAAGTTGGGCCGCATGGCGCTGATTTTGTTGAGAATCATGTTGACCATGACTTTGTATTCGGGCCTGTAGCGTGTGACCATGTAGATAAGTGCGATACCGTCGAGAGCTCCGAGAGGGTGGTTGCTGACGGTGATGAAGGGCCCTTCTTTGAATCGCGAGAGTATTTCCTCGTTGTCGATACGGAGTTTGATTTTGAAGTCATCGATAAGCATTCGCTTAACGAATTCGGGTCCGGGAGTGTCGCAGCTTCGACGGTGTACGGCATTTACTTCGTCGACAGAGAGAAAGTGGAGCAGCCAGTTTACGAGTTTTTCGTGACCGTCGAGTTTGGGTACCATTTTGCGGATGTCGTCGTAATTGAGGACATCGGGTTTGATATCGTATTGGCTGAAATCTTCGTTGTTGGTCATATTATTTCGGAATGTCGACGTATTTTACATATTTATCGATAAAGCGAGCGAAAGGCTTTAGGCGCATGAGCAAGCACTCGAACAGAGCAATGCCAAGTAGCGCGGTAGCTATACCGAGCAGAACGTCGATTATATAGTGGTGTGAAGAGTAAACGGCGGTGAACCAAATGCCTAAAGTGACAATAGCGAGTGTAATCGTCCACCCCTTTGGCGCATGGCATAGCAGAGCGTAAACGAAAGCAATCAGGGTGTATGCGCTGTGGAGTGAGGGAACTGCAGCGAAAACGTTGCTATTTCGGGCGTATAGGGCATTGAATATGCCGAGTCCGGTCATATCGTCGAACCTTCCCAGGCCAGCAACATCGCCCGGAGTACCTTCGATAGCTTCGAACCCGTGTAGAGCCACGTACCATGGCGGTGCTGCGGGGTGGATATAGTATATTGCGAATCCGAGAAGATTGACGAGCAGGAATACTATTGCAAAGTGTATATACCCCGATGTGCGTCGGCTGAAGTAGAGGTAGAGGCCGAAGATGATTGGCAGCGGTACCCAGCATAGATAGAAACATCCGGCCAGGAAATCCATAATCTTGCAATTGTGAATGCCGAAGAACTCGTTGGGGGTGAGAATGCCGTTCTGAGTGGCAATTCCAAATAGTGCTTTTTCGGTTTCGTATAGTCCGGCAACGTCAACGGGGTTGACTTTGTAGTTCGGCACAATATTCATCCAATCGTAGGAAATACCGAAAAGGAAGAATGGAATAAGGGCAATAACAGTGCGTCGCGATGCGGCATTGAGGAAGAATAGAGAGAAAATAAGCAAAGCCATAACGACGTGCTCCGGCCTAAAGCCAATAAATAGCGCAGTCACAGCCAGCCACAGAATCAGGGCGCCGGCACACCATACCGACTCACGCACGGCAGGTAATGATAATTTCATTTAAGTAACTCTTGATAAATAGTTTGTATTACGATAAGCTATTAACTCGACGAGGCTGTGGCGATTAATTGCACTCTTGCACAAGAATCGCAGCTCAGCTAATTATTGCGAGTTACTTACGGCCAGATTTAATAAGTTCGCGACGGCTGTGGGTAAGACGAGCGAAAGCTGTAAGGTTTGCGAAAACGGCAATAATACCCATGGCGAAGGTGAGAATGATATTGGGGTCGAAGTACGAAGCGGGGTCGATATTCATGCCGGTAATGCCTGTAGCAATCGTAGCCGCAGCAGTAACGACAACACGCTCGGGTCGCTGCATGAAACCGATTTTGCATTCGATGTCGAGCCCTTCGGCACGAGCCCTTACGTAGCTAACCATGATACTTCCAACCAAAGCGAGGAATGTGATAATCGCACCCCATATATTACCGCAGGCAATCAGGAATGCCGCAATTCCGCCGAGAGTGAACAGCTCGCAGTAGCGGTCGAGAACAGAGTCGTACATGGCCCCGTATATCGAGCTCATGTTGCCGAGCCTTGCAACCTGACCGTCGAGCATGTCGAAAAGCGAGAAAGCAATTATAAGAACTCCTGCCCAAGTGACAAGCCCGAAGTCGGGAGCCTGATTATACTGGCTGACCTTAATCGCCGCCCATACCATTACCGCCGCCGCAGCCAAGTTGCCCAGCATACCGATAGTAGTGACCATATTTGGCGTCACCCCCATGCGTATGAGTAAACGTACAAAAGGATTGATTATGGCGTAAATGCCTTGCTGAAGACCGTCACGCGCCGTTTTAGCAGATTGTTTAATATCCATTGTAGCCATTATTTATCAGATTTTTTAAGACCAACAGTATCCATGGCGTTAACGATGTGCTTATCGAGCCATATGCTACGGTATACGAAATAACGCTGAAGGACGAAGTTCCAGAACCATGAAACCATAAGAGCCGTAAATAGTCGAGCGGCGGCATAGTATCCGTCGGGTTTGAATCCGATATCTTGCAGCCATTGCCACCCGCTTATCAGGCTATATATAGCTTGTGTTCCGTAAGAGTTGAGGAGCATGGAACCGGCCCAAACGAAGGTGTATTTTACAATAACAGCCCTCCAATCGACACCTTGTGCCCTGAAAGTAAAGCGATAGTTTATGATACAGTTAATGATACCACCGCACAAAGCGCCTATCATAGTGGCGATGAGTGGGCTAAGCCCGAGCCACGAGAAAAGGATGAATCCGATAAGCATATCGGTCCACCCGGCGCACTGAGAAGAAACGATAGAGCGAAGGTATGTGAAAATGAGCGAATTGCTTTTGAGCAATTTGTTGCCGAGCTTCGCCCACATAGATTCTTCTGTCCTAATATCAGACATAATAATAAAAAACGTTTATAAGCAAAATGATAATTGCACCGTAAATACCGGCAACGATATCATCGGCCATCATCCCCCATCCGCCGGGCAACTTTTCAGTGCTCCTGATACCGAGGGGTTTGAAAATGTCGAAAAAACGGAAAAGCGCCAGAGCGAGCACAATCTGCCACCAAGGGCAGAAAGGTGCAATCGGGAGAAGAGTAATCCATTGACCGACAGTTTCGTCGGCGCATGCCACTACGGGGTCAGGTCCCCAGTATCGTTCGGCAACGTTACTTGCCCATGTTCCTGCAATTGTGAAAATGACCACAGCTGCGAGAGTAAGCCACAGCGTGAGCGCAGCCGACGCCCAAAGATATAGCGGCAGCCATAAAATAATAGCGACCAAAGCTCCCCAAGTGCCCGGGCAAACAGGCAGGAAGCCGGCACCGAACGAAGTGGCAATCAAGCGAGGCACGATCGGGAATTGCTTAGTGCTTCCTTCGGGTAATTTAGTAGACTTTCGATATGGATTTGCCATGATAAACTCAACTGTTGTGCTCTTTAATAGCCGACATAACATACTTAGCGATAGCCGGAGCAGCTTCCTGTCGGCATGGCGCGAAACTTGGCCAGTCGTTAATGTCGATTAGGCTTAGACTTCCGTCGTCGGATAAAATGCAGTCGCCGCCATATACTTTGACATCAAGCTCCTTAGCGGCTTTTTCGCACATTTCGCGCATCTTCTCGGGGTCAGCCTGCGGCTTGCCCGGGTCGGTCGCTTTTCCATGTTGCTGTCGGAACGGGTAGAAAGTATAGAAGAACGGAGAACCTTCGACGCCGTAGAACTTGACGAGTTCACCGTCGAGGTGACGGTTGATAACAGCCTTTTTGATACCTCTGAGGAAAAACTCCTGCAGAAGTTCCTGAGCTTCTTCGGCATGACGGGCATAGCAAACGTCTTCGTGATGCAGCGAATGCGATTCGCCGCGTTTGATCCAGCATCGGTCGATTTTCATTTTCTTCAGCCTTGCAATCACAGCCTCGTCGGTGTTGACAATGATGCTCTCAGGGTATTCGATACCCGACCCGAGCAGAATCCTTGTCATTCTTTCGCGAATGCAGTTTTCGATACCGTATCCGGAGTTGATGACGAGGTCACCTGCATCCTCACGGCGTTGCAAAAGTTCAATCGACCTCATTTCGCGGCACATGTTAAGAATAATGTGTTCGTCGACAGCGCCGGCAATGAACTGCTCCTCGCTGTATACGTTGACTTCGCAGCCGCGTTTGCGTAGCTGTTCGGCAACAAAATTGAAAATAGCGGCATCGTTGCCAATGTGGTTGGGCGAGAATACGCCAGCGCGCATAATGCCCGCAATTTTGATTAATGCCATAATGATTGGAGTCAATTGCAGCCCCAAAATTACAAAAAATAATCTAAATATTGGCTATAATTGCGATTGAATTGCCTTATGTCGGCAAATTTTGCTACTTTTGTGGCCGAATTCACGCTATGCACTTAAAGGAAAAAGTAATGGAATATGCCGTGTTAGCAGCCGGACAAGGCTCAAGACTATTGAGAGAGGGAGAAAAATCATCGAAACCGATGATTTCGATACTTGGTAAGCCGATGATTGAAAGGCTGATCCGCCTGCTTGTGGACTGTGGAGCCGAGCGAGTGCATATCGTTACCAATCCTGCGATGGATGATTTGAACACGCACCTTGCCTATCTGCGCGATACCGAGGGGTTGCCAATAAACTTCAGGCCTATAATATCGGATAATTCATTTTACAGCCTTAGCGAGGCTGCCCGTGATATCAAGGGCAAATTTATCGCAATGACAGTCGATGCCATTTTCCCGACAGCTGAATTCAAGGAATACGTAAAGGCCGTAGAGGCAATGCCGGAAGGCGAGGCCATAATGGCGCTGACCAGGTATGTAGATGATGAAAGCCCTCTCTATGCGCGACTCAACGATGCCGGAGACGAGGTGATAGACTATCGCTATGGCGGCGAGCCATTTCCGGGAGAGCCGATAGTGTCGGCCGGTATATACGGAATAAGCGATGAAATAATGAAAATAGCCCAAGAGGAACAATACCCGGCTTCGACAAGTGATTTCCAGCGAATACTTGCAGTTGGCGACAGGGTAAAGGTTGTGCCGTTTGAGTTTAGCAAGGCATTCGACGTAGACCATGTGAGCGACCGCATCGCCGCCGAGGAGTTCCTTGCAGAAGTCAACAAGTAAACTTATTTTTCGATAACGAATACCGCTTTAGAGCCGATGTAGATTACGTCGGCTTTTTCGTTGTGCTGCAAATGTCCGAGGCCGGATACTGTAATCGGGGCTATGTCGGGGTTGGAGAACTGATTTGAGTCAGGCGTAATCGTGACGGCCTCGGGGTCGGTGGCGTCAATGAGAAGCACGGTGCCTGCCGGAGCGTCGTTGTACATCATCAGCGGGCAGTCGCCTCGGTATAGGTCGATTACGCGGTACATGCCCGGCTTGGTTGTTGATTGCTGCAACCATACTCGCCATGGGTGTCGGTCGGGGTCGAGGAGCTCGGCGTTGAGCGACACTACAGGCAATACCCATGGGTCGGTAAATGTGGTGATGCCACAGTCGGCCCATTCGCTATCGCTTTGTGTGATAAGGTATTCGATTGAAGGGGTGAGATTGTTGTCGGCAACGATGATGTTGAAGCGACCTTCGCCGGAATCGTATGTTGACGCGGCATTGTAGATGTATGGTATCCAGCTTTGAGCGGCTATCAATCTGTCGCGTGCATCTGTGATGTCGCAGAAGTCACCGTCGCTAATGATATGTGGGGTGTTGTCGGCGAGGGAGATTGTTCGGTTGAAGTCATCGCCCGATACAATGTAGGTGTCGCCTGCGCGGGTGATGCTGACCGGTAATCGCTCAAAATTGCGGATGTATGTTGCCTTGGAGCTTTCGCCTGCGACCCTTGTGACTATTATTTCCTTGTTGATTTTACCGGCAGAAATAGATATGAAGTCGGTGTCGCCGGCCGACAGAGAGGGGCCGTAGTACTCGATAGAGAAGCTGATTTCGGCAAGTCCGGCGTTGAAATCGACAGATTCAGGTGTGCTTACCGAGCCTTTGCGAGCGCTTGCCTTGATGCCGACAGTTTCGTCGGGGGCAGACGCCGGGTTTTCCCTAATGAGTGTCAGGGATGCCGATGCACGATTGCCGGGAGTGAAGATTTGGTTGGTAGATGTTGGTGCGAAGCTTATGGTATGGCTTACGGGTTCGGGCTCGGGTGGTAGCGGGCGTTGGGCCGGATTGCTGCTGCATGCAGCCGAGCAAGCCGCAACGCCCGCGAAAAAGCATCTACGCAGTATAGTCGACGCAGACACGGCCGGCGAGGAGGGGTTTGATAATGGCAACGCAAGCAATGTGCTCGGGATGTGCGGCATATGTTGCGAGGTCGGCATAGTCATTGCAAGTGGCAGTGAGCACGATGTCCCAGTTGCCGTTGTCGGGGCCGTCGTTAATACCAACTTCGGCGGTGAGGAGTTGGTCGATTTTTTCAGGTAGAGCTTCGATTGCAGCTTTGAACTCACGAGCTGCGCAGTCCTTGCCTTCGCCTTCGAGGCGGAACATTACAATATGTTTGACCATTGGTGAATGTGTTTTTTGAAATGTTGAAATGATTTGGCACAAAGTTACAATAAACTTGAATAAGTTCCTACCGTTCGGGGAAAAATAAAACCGGAGAGGGCGGTGATAGGGGCCCTCTCCGGTTAAAGTTTTTTTTGGGGAAGTGTTTATTTGTAGAGCTTTTCGCGGAGCTCGGCTACGCGAGGATCTACGATATAGTCGTCGTACTCGGTGAGTTTGTCGATTATACCACCCGGGGTTAGCTCGATAATTCGGTTGCAGACCGTCTGGATGAATTCGTGGTCGTGCGAGGCCATGAGTATCACGCCTTTGAATCCTCGCAGGGTGTTGTTGAAAGCCTGGATAGACTCAAGGTCGAGGTGGTTGGTAGGCGAGTCGAGTACCATTGTGTTGGCGTTTCGTAGCATCATACGCGCAATCATGCAGCGCATTTTTTCGCCACCAGAGAGAACCGAAGCTTTTTTGAGCACATCCTCGCCGGAGAATAGCATCTTGCCGAGGAATCCCTTGAGGTATATTTCTGACGAGTCGTCGCTGAACTGCGATAGCCAGTCGACAAGGTTGTAGTCGGTGTTGAAGTATTCGGAGTTGTCGAGTGGCAGGTATGCAGTTGTGATTGTCTGTCCCCACTCGAAAGTGCCGGCGTCGGCTTTGCGTTTGCCGTTGATTATTTCGAAAAGAGCGGTCATTGCGCGAGGGTCGCGGCTTAGGAATGCCACCTTATCGCCTTTTTCGATTTGGAAGTTGACGTCGTTGAACAGAATTTCACCGTCGACCGAAGCCGATAGTCCTTTTACTTCGAGAATCTTGTTTCCGACCTCTCGCTCGGGAGTGAAAATAATGCCCGGGTAGCGTCGCATCGAGGGTTGGATTTCCTCGATATTGAGTTTTTCGAGCATTTTCTTGCGCGAAGTAGTCTGCTTGCTCTTTGCCACATTTGCACTGAAACGGCGAATGAACTCGAGAAGCTCGGCACGTTTTTCCTCGGCTTTTTTATTGGCTTGCTGTTGCTGGCGAAGTGCGAGCTGGGAGCTTTCGTACCAATATGAGTAGTTGCCGGCGAAAAGCTGCAGGCGGTTGTAGTCGATGTCGAGGGTATGGGTACATACCGAATCGAGGAAGTGTCGGTCGTGCGAAACGACGAGGACAGTATTTTCGAAATTTGAGAGGTAATTTTCGAGCCAAGCCACAGTGTCGAGGTCAAGGTCGTTGGTAGGCTCGTCGAGGAGGAGGTTGTCGGGGTTACCGAAAAGGGCTTTGGCAAGGAGAACACGCACTTTTTCGTTAGCGCTGACGTCGCGCATCAGCATGCCGTGACGGTCTTCTTTGATGCCGAGACCGCTAAGAAGTGCAGCAGCATCGCTCTCGGCATTCCAGCCTTCGAGCTCGGCAAAACGCTCCTCGAGTTCGGCGGCACGCACACCGTCGGCGTCGCTGAAATCAGGTTTGGCATAAAGAGCGTCTTTTTCTTGCATAATATCCCAGAGCACAGTGTGACCGCGTAGGACGGTTTCGATCACGGTGCAATCGTCGAATTTGAAGTGGTCCTGTTCGAGCACACTCATGCGCTCGCCCGGGCCTTGAGCGATAGTTCCGGCTGTTGGAGCCAATTGGCCAGACAGCATGCGCATCAGTGTAGATTTTCCGGCGCCGTTCGCGCCGATGATGCCATAGCAGTTGCCGGGTGTGAATTTGAGGTTGACATCCTGGAAAAGGGGCTTTTTGCCGAACTGGATGCCAAGGTTGCTTACTGTAATCATTTTGTATATTGGAAATCGGTTGCAAAATTACGAAAAAATTTGCTATGAGCGAAAAGTTTTGTATTTTTGTCAGTTCAAGCACGAAGAGAAACCATTATTTACCCAGTGGCACGATTCAATCCTCAAACCGGCGAATGGGAGGGTCTCGAACCCCCAAGCCTACCGCGAAATACAACAGCAAATACCCCGCTAACAACAAGCTACCAAGGTGATTGCCGCTCGGCAAACGCGGTGATAGACCGCGGCCTGTCGCACGGTCGGCGCGGACGTTCGCTATGGGGTAGGATTAATGACGCAGTGGCATCAGTCGGCAATGGTATCGCCGATATTGCCGATACCATGCGCAATGCACTGCGCAAGTCGCTTACGTGGCTATTCTGGATTGTAGGTGCTGTGATATTGATCGCTATTGCATTCAAAGGCCAATGGATTGTGGCTGTCATTGTCGGCCTTGTGTGCGGGGCGCTTTATGCATGTGCCTCGATGATTGTGGCAGCCTTGGTGTCGTGGATTGTCTTTATCCCGGTGGCCTTGCTGCGCTTCGTGTTCTATAATATATGGACTCTGTTGATAGCGATTGGCATAGCATTGGGAGCTTGGTATAATGCCACGCAAGTATTGCCCGACTATACATATAATGACGATAGCATAGAGCTTGCCGAAGCGTATCCTATATATTATTGTGAGGCGTGGGTGCTCAATGTGCGCGACCAGCCCGATAGGAGTGGCAATGTAATCGGAGTGTTGCAACGTGGCGAAGCCGTGACTGTAACCGACCTTTATGCGGGCGAGGACTTTGCCGCAATCGACTTCGGCGGAGTTACCGCTTATGTGTCACGTAAATTTATAACGACAGATGAACCTCAATAAAATGTTGATAATCGTAGCTGTGGCTGCGATTAGTATAAATGCCCGGCCTTGTACGTCGCTTATCGCGTCGGGGTCGGCGACTGCATCGGGGCGCCCTTTGCTTTGGAAGCACCGCGACACCTCGGCGGAGAGCAATTTTATACACCGAGTCGACGAACCCGGCAAGATAGGATATGTGGGCCTGTTCAATGGTGGCGACAGCCTCGAACTCGACGAGGCGTGGATGGGTATGAACGATGCCGGATTCGCGATAATGAATACAGTGGCGTATAATCTGCCCCCAAATGACCCCGATTGGATAGATCGCGAGGGTTTTGTTATGGCGCAAGCCTTGCAGACCTGCCGCACGGTCGACGACTTCGAACGTATGTTGTGCGAGATGCCCAAGCCTATGGGCGTGCGGACCAACTTCGGCGTGATAGATGCAGCCGGTAACGGCGCTTATTTTGAAACCGATGATTATAAATATGTTCGCTACGATTTGCGCGACGCGCACGACGGTGTAATGGTACGCACGAATTATGCCTACAGCGGAGCCTCCAACGAGGGTATGGGCTATATACGTCATCAGAATGTAGTAGACCTGCTCAAGGCGCAGATTGCTACCGGTAGCCTTACGCCGGCATCGCTGACCGAGGGTGTGAGCCGTTCGTTCTATAATTCACTTACCGGCTTCGACCTCAATGAGAGTAGCGACAGTTGGGCCGTGGACCAGGATTTTGTTCCGCGCTATTCGTCGACATCGTCGATAGTTGTAGAGGGTATATTGCCGGGAGAGTCCGCCGATAGCCAGGTGATGTGGGCCAATATAGCTTATCCGCCCTGTAGTTATGTGGTCGGGGTGAGCAATACTGAAGTACCGGCGTGTGTAGACGCAACGGCCGCCGACGGCACCGCGAGAGCGCCAATGGCCATTGAGGCCGCCGAACTTAAGGCGCTTGTGTTTCCGGTGACGCGCGGCAGTGGGTCGAAATATATCAATCTGGACGTTTTAAGGCCGATAAATGAAGAAAATTATCAAAAATCGCTCGAATCCTTTTCGAATTTTCGCCGAAAGGTCGATAAAACTCGTCATTGATATTGGCAAAATTGATTGTGCGAGTGTCATTTTGTCAAAATGAACATATAAAAATGCGGTCGCAAACAATGTTAACAGGCATAACGTTACGATATGTTTAATATTTAACATATTTTAATGTTGTATATAAAATTTCACATAAATAGCGTTTAAGTTGATATTATTTATTTAAACTAAATAGCCGATGTAAAAATGCCATTAAAAAAGGAGAAACGGTTGCAGCTCAAAAAATGGTTATAAAAAACGGTGTTTTGAGAATTTTGTAACTAACAATGATTCGGTAAAATTTGAGGTTGTTCAGTCTTGGCTAAGCCGCTAACTGAGCCAACCGATGATTTATTTTCT
>LUJM01000038.1 GCA_001689415.1 Bacteroidales bacterium M2
GATTAGGCGTTGGTATTCAAAATATTAGCAATACTAACCGTGGCTTGTCTCAGAGAGCCAAGCTCCTATCGCTGACACTCTTTCGTCCTAAAGTTAACCGCCCTGCCTATTCAGCTTACAACACATCCTACCAACACGCTGTATATCTGGGCATTATCCACGATTATGCTTTAGCTTATTTTCTAATACTATCACACATTTTTTGATAATATTTTTCATATTTAAAAAACTTTTTGTAACTTTGCACCGTTTTTAATAGGTAACCAAACATTTAAGGTATGTCTAAATTGTTGAAAAAAGCAGTACACATGTATTTATCAGCAAGTTACTGCATGGCTCGAGCCGAAGTATATCTTTACGAGGCACAACACAGCAAATAAACGAGCCTGTCTTATTACGCGATACGTTCCTTCATCTGAAAGGAGCGTTTTTTGTTTTATATGGTTGCTTATTTAAAATAATTGCCCTAATTTTACCCCATGACACAGCTTGAACCCATATATATAGAAGGTATCACCGACACTCGCCCTATCATCATCGCCGGGCCGTGCAGCGCCGAAACAGAGGAGCAAGTAATCGACACCGCCCGTAAACTCTCCGACGCCGGGGTGAAGATATTCCGTGCCGGCATTTGGAAACCGCGCACAAAGCCCGGAGGATTCGAAGGCATTGGAGCCGAGGGCTTTCCATGGCTCAAAAGGGTCAAAGAGGAGACCGGTATGCTCACCGCTACAGAGGTCGCAAACCGCTCGCACGTAATAGAAGCCCTCGATGCCGATACAGATATTTTATGGATAGGCACACGCACTTCGGCCAACCCTTTTGCAATCCAGGAAATAGCCGATGCACTCGAAGCGTATGGACGCGATGTGCCAATACTGGTCAAAAACCCGGTAAGCCCCGACCTCGAACTTTGGATAGGGGCTATCGAGCGCCTATACAATGCCGGGATGCACAACATAGGAGCGATACACCGTGGCTTTGGAGCCTATGGCAAACACATATACCGCAACCTGCCCCAGTGGCACATCCCTATCGAACTGCGCCGACGATTCCCTCGGATGACTATGATATGCGACCCAAGCCACATCGGCGGAAAGCGAGAGTATATAGCGCCGCTGTCGCAACAGGCTCTCGACATGGGCTTTGACGGCCTCATTATCGAAAGCCACTGTAACCCCGAATGCGCCTGGAGCGATAAAGACCAGCAGGTTAGCCCGGCTGCCCTCAAGGAGATTATCGACTCATTAGTGCTGCGCGACTCGTGTGTATCTACCGAAAGCCTCGCCCTGCTCCGACAGCAAATCGACGAGCTCGACAACGAACTGCTCGAAATACTAAACAAACGCATGGCCGTATCAAGGCAGATAGGTATCTATAAAAAGGAACACCGCATGCCGGTGCTGCAAATCGGTCGTCACGACGAGATTATGAACCGCCGACTCGCAGCAGCCACCGAAATGGGTATGTCGGCCGATTTCATGCGCACGATCCTGTCGGCAATACACGAAGAATCCGTGCGACAGCAGATCGAGTCGTAAAATCAACCCTCGCCCCCGCCAAGAATCGGGCTAATACGAAAAAAAGTATTAACTTTGTATTTGCTATGCAAGTTAAAAACAACACACCCGCAAGTCCGCAAGTATTACAGGCCAAGCAGCGCTTCGGCATAATCGGCAACGCCCCGGCGCTAAGTGCCGCCGTCGAGCGTGCCATTAGGGTAGCGCCTATCGACCTGTCGGTACTCGTAACGGGCGAAAGCGGAGCCGGCAAAGAATTCTTCCCTCAGATCATACATGCTTACAGCGCACGTAAGCATGCCAAATATATTGCCGTAAACTGCGGCGCAATACCCGAAGGAACTATCGATTCCGAGCTTTTCGGACATGAGAAAGGTGCCTTTACCGGCGCTGTAGACTCTCGCAAAGGATACTTCGAGGAGGCCGACGGTGGCACAATATTCCTCGACGAGGTAGCCGAACTGCCTCTTACCACCCAGGCCCGACTATTGCGTGTGCTCGAAAGCGGCGAATACCTCAAGGTTGGTTCGTCTACGGTGCAGCGCACAAGTGTGCGTATTGTCGCAGCTACAAACGTCGACCTGCAGGCTGCCGTAGCACAAGGTAAATTCCGCGAGGACCTCTATTACCGTCTATCTACCGTACAGATACACATCCCGCCCCTGCGCGACCGCGGAGTCGACATCAGGCTGCTGTCGAGAAAATTCGCCTCCGACTTTGCCGAGCGCTACCGCATGCCGCCTATCACCATGAGCACCGAGGCCGAAGATGTGATGCGCCATTACCGCTGGCCGGGCAACGTGCGCCAGCTCAAAAACGTAGTCGAGCAGCTCGCTTTGTTCGAGGCCGGCAAGGAAGTTACGCCGCACACCCTCGAGCAGTACCTGCCCTCTATTTCAACATCGTATATGCCTGCCGTGGGCGTGGAAAGCCACTCGTACCAACGTGAACGCGAGATGCTTTTCGGCATGATATTCAATCTACAAAGCCGCATCGACGAGCTACAGAGCCGACTCGACAACACCGGCGTACACATCAGCAAAGGCGCACTCATCGAGCCTGAACGCGACAAAAAAGACGACTCCTTCCCCACTTCGCTCGTGGTTCACCGCCCCGATGCCGGCAGCAAGGTACCACCGTGCTCCGAAGTGCCTTATGCCGAGGTTACCAACACTCCCGAAACCCTCGAAGACAACGAACGCGAAACAATACGCCGTGCATTGCTGCGCAACGACGGTCGCCGAAAGGCCGCTGCCGACGAATTGCAGATTTCTGAGCGTACTTTATATAGAAAAATTAAGGAATATGGCCTTGAATAAGTTCCACGCGTGCCTCGCACCCATACTGTTTGTAATCTTCGCCCTGATTCCTTTCGGGTGCAAGATAAGCGTCAGCATGAACGGTTCGGCTCTCGATTACAATGTATACCACACCATTCATGTGTCGGAATTCCCCATTCGAGCCGCATTGGTTTACCCGCCGCTGCAGCCGATGTTCGAAAACACTCTACTCGACTACATCGACAAAAACACCCGACTGCAGACCACCGACGGAGCATCCGATCTACAGCTCGAAGGCGAAATCACAGGCTACGCACTCAGCCCTCAGGCCGTAACTGAAAACGCCTATGCGTCGATGACTCGACTCACCATCACTGTGAGGGTCAAATATATCGACAATAAAGAAGAGGGCAAAGACATCGACCAGACGTTTAGCGCCTACCGCGACTTCCCCTCTACAGAGATGCTGACCGATGTTCAAGACCAGCTCTGCGAGGAAATATGCAAGGAACTCGTGGAATTAATTTTTAACGCAACATTAGGCAACTGGTAATGAACACAATAAGCGATACCATACGGCGCATTTCGGCGCTTCCCGACAACGCTGAGATTTCCGATGCCGACGCAAAGATACTGCTCGACGCAGCCGAGGCGCAGCCGTTTTTTGCTGCTGCCGCCGTGGTGCTCCTGCGCCACTGGAGCGGCAGTAACGACAGCGAACGACTTGCCGACATACGCCACCGCCTCGCACTCGCCGCGGCCGACCGCCGCACACTCCTTACGGCTCAGCACGGCGACGCCTGGACCAAGTTCTATCCCGAGGCTGCCGACGAGATGCCGCCACAGACCGTTGATGTAATCGACACATTCCTGCGCACATACGGCTCGTGCACCCCCGAAGAGGAGGCTCAACTCGAACGACTCATATTCAACCCCACCCCCGACTACGCCGAACTCCTTGCCCGTCAGGAACAAGAAGAACTCCCCGGCGAGGACGACGGAGCCCCCGGTTCGCAGGACGCACTAATCAACGCTTTCATTCGCAGCCAGCACCCAAAATCATCGACATTCGAAAGCGAAGAACCGGCGCAGCCCGAGGAAGAAGATAACACCCCTGTCGCCCGCCCCGAACACACCGACGACAGCCTGTTGAGTGAGAGTTTGGCTAAAATTTTCATAAAACAAGGCAGATATGAGCGTGCTTACGAAATTATATCGGGGTTAAATTTGAAATTTCCAAAAAAAAGTGCTTACTTTGCAGACCAATTGCGTTTCCTGCAAAAATTGATAATAAACCAGCGCCGTTTCGCAGAGTTAAATCATGCGGACGACGCCGACAAAAACTAAAATAACTATGCACGTTGTCATAATTGTATTGACCGTAATCGTTGCCGTTCTGCTGATCGGCATTGTACTCATCCAGAAATCTAAAGGCGGTGGCCTGTCGTCGCAGTTTGGCGGCGCCGGTTCTGTTATGGGCGTTCGCCAGACCAACAGCTTCCTCGAGAAAGCAACTTGGACCCTCGTTGGATGCCTTGTTGTTCTCTCTATTGCTTCGGCATTCACAATGCCCAAAGCTAACGACGGTTCGGAACTTCGCACCCGTCCTGCCGCTGCTCCCGCTCCCGCTGCAGCTCCCGCCGGTCAGTTCGACACTCCTGCTGCCGCTCCTGCTGTTGAAGTTGAAGAGACTGCAGTTGAGGTAGAGACCCCCGCCGAACAGCAATAATACTTCACTATCAAATATAGTCATCTCCCGCCACCGGTAGGAGATGATTTGTCGTATTCGTCGGATTGCAAAAAACTGGAATCCATAAAAACCAAAAGTTTTGAAAAGGAAAGATTTTGAGATAATGGCTCCGGTGGGGAGCTACGAGTCGCTGGCGGCGGCTATCGAAGCCGGGGCGGATGCCGTATACTTCGGAGTCGAAGGCCTCAACATGAGGTCGCGCTCGAGCGCCAACTTCACACTCGACGACCTGGCCGAGATTGTACGTCGATGCCACGATGCCGAGGTAAAAACATACCTCACTGTCAACACTGTAATATACGACGCCGACCTCGAATACCTCGACAGCATCGTTGCTGCAGCCCAAAAAGCAGGCATATCTGCAATCATTGCCTCTGACCTGGCTGTATTCAACGCCTGCCGCAGGCACGATGTGGAAGTTCACATTTCCACACAGTGCAACATCACAAATATCGAGGCCGTGCGCTTTTATGCCGGAATTGCCGACGTAATGGTCCTCGCTCGCGAGCTGAACCTCGACCAGGTAAAGGCTATCTACGACAAAATCGAAGCCGAAGACATCCGCGGCCCGCACGGCGACCGTGTACGCCTCGAGATGTTCTGCCACGGTGCTTTGTGCATGGCCGTATCGGGCAAATGCTACCTGAGCCTACACCAGATGAACTCGAGCGCCAACCGTGGGGCATGCACTCAGATATGCCGCAGGGGATACGAGGTCACCGACCTCGAGACCGGCGACAAACTCGATGTTGAAAACCAGTACATCATGTCGCCCAAAGACCTCAAGACCATACACTTCCTCGACCGTCTTGTCGATGCCGGTGTGCGCGTGCTCAAAATCGAAGGCCGCGCCCGTGGTCCTGAGTACGTATACACAGCCGTCCGCTGCTACTCCGAAGCAATCGAGGCAATCTGCAACGGCACCTTCGGCGCAGAGGCTGTGGCTCGCTGGGACGACGAACTCGCCAAGATTTTCAACCGTGGTTTTTGGAACGGCTACTATCTCGGCCAGCGATTGGGCGAATGGTCGGGCAAATACGGCTCGTCGGCAACACGCACCAAACAGTACGTGGCCAAAGGTGTCAAATGGTTCTCGAAACTCGGCGTAGGCGAATTCCTAATGGAAGGTGCCGACCTGTGCGTAGGCGACGAAGTCGTAATCACAGGCCCCACCACCGGCGCACTTATCATTACCGTAGAAGACATACGCGTAGACGGCCGGAGTGTGGACCGCGCGGTCAAAGGCGACAGTTTTTCTATCGCCGTACCCGCCAAGATCCGCCCTGCCGACCGTCTCTACAAATGGGTTAAAAACGAATAATCATTCGCGGCCGAAAACGCCGTGGAATGCATCATACAGCGCACCCGCCTTGTCAAGCACTGCAAAGCTGACAAGGCGGAATTTGTTTTTAAACTCCGGCTCGTCGAAGACTTCGCGGAAAAGTGATGCCATTTGCCGCGGCGGATTTCTGAAAGCACCACAGCCGAAAGCACCGAGCACCAGCGAATCATGTCCGGCCCGCAGGGCAAGGCGAAGCATGGTACGAATCTTGTTGAGAGTACCTTTCACACACTGCTCGGTCATATGATCGCGGTCGGCCATATCGGGCCGGTTGATAGCCGCTACTGTCACAAGACCTACCTTGAAAGGCTCGGCCAATAGCTCAAAGCCCTTCTCCTCATTTGCCCTGAAAACCGTAATACCCGGGGTATACACACCGCCATAATTGCGATCGAGAGGATAGCGCTCGGGGCGTGCACCTACTATATCCTCCTGCTGTGTCTGGGCAAGGAGTGAACGCAGAGTACCATTGTCAATAAACTGATACAACGACTTATACGCATTAGTGCGCCGGAATATGCTCTCTTCCTGCGCTCCCGAGCCGGTCACGACTCCGCCGCCGGGCATGCTGCGGCTGGCAAAATTATGGACACAAGGCAGATATCCCTCGCGCACATGCTTGGCTGCCACATCAAGGCAGTCTTCATTTACCACATTGAAGCAAGTAGGCATAGAGCGGGCAGGCACAGCCTCGGCCGAAATCGGCTTGCTTACAAATACCGTTTCAGCCCTCATAGCCGCATCATCAGGAAGGCGCACAGGGCAGGTATTGGGATGTTCCCCGCCGACATAGCGTCCACGCGCTACAATTGCAAGCGTATTGCGGTACACTTCCTCGCGTATGGTCCTTGCAAAATCGTATGCCTCGCTTTGAACTAATTTCATGCCGTAATAGCAGTGGGCCAGGCGGTTGCGGCATGACTGCGCATCCCATGTAGGCATAGGCGAATTTACAGCGCTAAGAATCTCAACAAACACCTTAGGCAGCAGCACATTGGGCATATTCAAGGCCTTGCGAAAGAATGGCGCAATATCCGAGGGGCGCCACCCGGCTATGCCACACCCTATCGGTGTGACTAAGAAAGTAAAATCGCTGTTGGCCGCGGCAAATTCCAAGAACTTATCGACATAAGGCTTTATGTCTGCCGCATCGGCAAACATTGTCGGAATGGCGTAGCTCTGCCCTCTCAGGCCCTCGCCCACACCCCATACGGCACCGAAATGCCTATGCGCGAAATGCGCCGCGCCACCGCCATGGTGACCGGCCAAATTGCTGCCGAACACGAAAATCTCGCCCGGATTCAGCACAGTTATATTATCGGGTGTATATTGTAGTTTATCCATTTATAGTTCAGTAAGTATATAATTATGATTTACCAATATACGCAGAGAATCTGTTTTTTCTTAAAACATCAATATTTTTTAACATCCCGTGCAGTATAATAGTGAATGTTAATCGTTAATTTTGTCGGATAAACACAACCGCTATGTCAGAAGCTATCCCACGCAGCGATGCTGCCGTAATAATACCTATGTACAACGAGTGCGAGAATGCCGCGGCAATCATCGATGCCGTGCTCGCTCTCCCGGTCCGATTCGACGTACTTGTCATCGACGACAATTCGCCCGATGGTACCGCAGCGATAGTTAAGGAAAAAATCGCACAATACCCCGGCCGCGTAGAGATTATCGAGCGCAAAGGCAAATTGGGTCTGGGCACTGCATACATCGAAGGCTTCAAGCATTGCCTTGCAAAGAATTACGAGTTTATCTGCGAAATGGATGCCGATTTCTCGCACAATCCCCAAGATTTGGTCCGCCTGCGCCAGACTGCTATCGACGACAATGCCGACGTGGTAATCGGCTCACGCTATGTGACAGGCGTAAATGTGGTCAACTGGCCAATGGGACGCGTGCTGATGTCGTTCTATGCGTCTAAATATGTGAGACTTATCACACGCATGCCGGTACACGACACCACTGCCGGATTCGTATGCTACCGCCGCAATGTGCTCGAAACAATGCAGCTCGACAAAGTTAAATTCAAGGGCTACGCATTCCAGATTGAGATGAAATTTACCGCCTACAAGTACGGTTTCAAAGTGGTGGAAGTGCCTATTATCTTTGTCAACCGCGTACTCGGTACCAGCAAAATGAACAGCGGTATTTTCGGCGAGGCTGTATTTGGCGTCATAAGGCTCAAATGGAACAGCTTCTTCAAAAAATACAAGCGAAATTAACCCAAGCTTCGCCATGCTAATAAAAAACGCCATACTACTCGACCGCAAAGGCCGTCGCAACGGCTGGATTCAGACCGACGGCAGCACTATCATCGCCACCGGCGAGGGAGAACCTGATGAAAACATTGTTGCATCAGACAACGAAATCATCGATGCCTGCGGCGCATATGTCTGCCCGGGACTTATCGACTCGCATGTGCATTTCCGCGAGCCTGGACTCGAATACAAGGCCACGATAGCAGGCGAAAGCCGTGCCGCACTCGCAGGCGGCATTACTACGGTTTACGATATGCCCAACACCAAACCGGCAACAACGACAGCCGAGGCATTGTGGGCAAAGAACCGACTTGGCCAGGAAACCGCATCGACGCACTACCGCGCCTTTTTCGGAGCCACACCGGGTTGCATGGCAGAACTGAACAAGCTCCGCCCCGGCGACACTCCTGGCATCAAGATATTTTTGGGCACCTCTACCGGCGCAATGTCTGCCCCGGCCGGACGCGAACTCGAAGATATACTACGCTGGTGCGCCGACCATGGGCTACCGGCAGTAGTTCATGCCGAAGACAACGATATAATAGCCGCCAACACCGCCGCCGCAATCAACCGCTACGGCAGCCGCGAGGCCGTGCCGGTGAGCGAACACCACCGCATACGCAGTGCCGAGGCATGCCTGCGCTCCGCCGCTGCAGCTGTCGAACTGGCCCACCGCACCGGCGCACACCTGCATATCGCCCATATCAGTACCGCCGCCGAGGCTCGCGAACTCCTCGACCGAGGCGCTACGGCAGGTAAGCTTGTCACCGCCGAGACCACACCGATGTACCTCGACCCATGGCTTGCCGACGAGAATCACCGCAGCGGCCTGCACAAGATAAATCCGGCTATAAAAACGATTGCCGATGCCGAGGAGCTGCGTGCCGCCTTGGCCGATGGCCGTATCGACACTATCGCAACCGACCATGCGCCCCACCTGCTGAGCGAAAAAGAAGGCGGCGCCCTCACGGCAGCCTCAGGCGCACCGTCGATACAATTCGCCGTACCACTCATGCTCACCTATCTACCCATAGACCTGATAGTTGCCAAGATGAGCGCGGGTGTTGCCGATGTTTTCGGCCTCGGTGATTACGGCACACTTACCCCCGGCCAAGCCGCAGACCTAAGCATCATTACCCCCACCGACGATTACATTATCAGCGAGCAGGACATCATCAGCAGCTGCGCCTGGTCGCCATTTACCGGTCGCAAGCTGTCATTCCGTACCGACGCAATGGTGAGCCGATAAGCATTGCAAACGAACCTAAAGCGCCTTATAATCGTTAAACTATCATATCCGAGCAATCCGAGACTTCCTATTTTTTTTAGTCAAAGATTGGGATATACGAAAAAAAACACTAATTTTGCATTAACAAACAAACATAGAAATTTTCCAACCCAAAACAAACAATTATGGCATACGTAATTACTGACAAATGCGTAGCATGCGGCACCTGTCTGCCCGAATGCCCCGTAGGCGCTATCTCTGAAGGCGAAATCTACCACATCGATCCGGATACCTGCATCGACTGCGGCACTTGCGCAAGTGTTTGCCCCAGCGAGGCTATCATCCCCGGCGAATAAGCCGTATCGCAAACCTCATAATCAACACCGTCGGCAACCCCGGCGGTGTTGATTGTTTTTATGGCGGAGAGAATACAAAAACTCAGATGCCAAAAACACAGCCCTGCATCCGGCATTATACCGGGTACAGGGCTTGATATTTTTTATGCGTAAGAGAGAGGATTATTCCTCGTCGTCTTCCTCGCGCATGTTGTGGAATACGTTCTGAACGTCTTCGTCGTCTTCGAGCTTTTCGAGAAGCTTGTTGATGCCTTCGCGCTGCTCCGGAGTAACGTCCTTAACATCGTTGGGGATGCGTACGAACTCCGACGAGATGATTTCATAGCCGTTTTCCTCGAGGTGCTTCTGGATGTTTGAGTATTCCTCGAAAGCGCCGTAGAGAACAATCTGCTCGTTGCCTTCTTCGTCTTCGTCGTGACCGAGTTCGTCTACACCGTAGTCGATGAGTTCGAGTTCGAGATCATCGAGACTAACACCGTCAACAGGCTTGATTTTGAAAGAGCACTTGTGTTCGAAAAGGAATGTGAGCGAGCCCTGGGTACCAAGGTTGCCGCCGTGTTTGTTGAAGTACGAACGAACATTGGCAACAGTACGGGTATTGTTGTCGGTAGCAGCTTCTACGAAGATAGCGATACCGTAGGGGCCGTATCCTTCGTAAGTAATTTCCTTGTAATCGCCGGAGTCTTTGTCGGTAGCTTTCTTGATAGCGCGTTCTACAGTATCCTTAGGCATGTTTGCAGCCTTGGCATTCTGCATAAGAGCGCGGAGACGGGGGTTTGTGTCGGGATCGGGTCCACCGGCTTTGGCTGCGATTGTGATTTCTTTGCCTATGCGGGTGAATGTACGCGACATATTGCCCCAGCGTTTGAGCTTACGTGCTTTGCGGTATTCAAATGCTCTTCCCATTGGTATGGTGTATTATTAGTTTATATATATCTGATTATGATTTATTTATCGTAGTTCAGCGCCAAGTTTGTGGGTAAGGTCGTTGATTATCTTGCCCATTACACGCTCGATATACTTATCCTGCAAGGTCTTTTCATCGTCCTGCAGGGTGATTGTGATTGCATACGATTTCTTGCCTGCAGGCAGTTTGTCGCCTTCGTATACATCGAATAGCTCTACCGAGCGCAGGATACGCTTGTCGGCAGCACGCACCACGGCTTCGATATCGGCCATTGTCACAGCCTTGTCGATAAGCAGCGAGAGGTCGCGGATTACGGGCTGAGTCTTGGGCAGAGGGGCGTAGAGGGCATTGCGGCCTGCGGCGATATGGGCGATTGCGGCCCAGTCGAGTTCGGCATAATATACGCTGTTCTTGCAGTCGGTACGACGCAAAGGCTCGGCAGCAACAACACCTACATGGCCGAGAAGCTTGCCATTGACTGTTGTCACGGCAAGAGCCTGGCTGAACATCGAATCGGCAGGACAATTCTCTACAGCATATACAGCATCGGCAATACCGCAGCGCACGAGTATAGCGTTGACAGCGGCACGAAGATCGTAGAACGAAGCCTCTTCTTCCTTGCGCAGCCAGTTGCCTGTGCGGGTCTTGCCGGCCATCCAAAGGCCGAGACGGCTCTTTTCGGTATACGGCGCAAGAGGCGACTCCTGTGTGTGAGCCTTGGCCGGGTCGAGGAAGTAAACATTACCAAACTCGTATACTGCAGCATCGGGGCTACGACGGTTGGTATTGTGAGCGATAGTCTCAAGACCGCCATAAAGCAGAGTCTGGCGCATCACGCAGAGGTCGTTGCTGAGCGGGTTGAGCAGGCGTACGCAATTCTTGACAGCAAGCTCGCTCGGTTCGGCATAATAAGCCTCGGCTGTAAGCGAGTTGTTGAGAATCTCGCTCCAACCTGCACCGCTGAGCATGTCGCTGACAGTACGACGCAAGTCGTCGGCTGCATCGACAGTGGTTTTATACGACAGAGTGGCGTGCAGGCGCGAGTCCATCGGTATCTTATTGTAGTCGTAGATACGGAGGAAGTCCTCGATTACGTCGCATGGGCGGCGCACGTCTACGCGGTATGTCGGCACACCGAGAAGCAAATTCTCTCCGTCGCAACGATGCTCAATTTCGAGGGCATCGAGTATGGTATCGATAGTTTCGTGGCTGAATTCGGCACCGATAAGGCGGCTGAAATCACCATACTGCATCTCTACAGGGTAGGGAGCGACAGGATTGGGATAGAAATCGGTAACAGGGCCAACGATCTTACCACCGGCGAGGCTGCAGATCAGACCGGCGGCATAGCGCATGGCATATTCGCAGCCGTTGGGATCGACACCGCGCTCGAAGCGGAACGATGAATCGGTAGATATACCGTGGCGGCGAGCTGTACGGCGCACGCTGGTAGAGTTGAAACATGCGCTCTCGAGGAATACCCTTGTAGTGGTATCGGTCACACCGGCATCAAGACCACCGAAAACGCCGGCCATAGTCTTGGGCTCGGTAGCATCGCATATCATCAGGTCGGCGGCATCGAGAGTGCGCTCTACGCCGTCGAGGGTTGTAAACTTACTGCCCTGCTCGGCACGACGAACTACGATGCGGTTACCGGACAGACGGTTGGCATCGAAAGCGTGGAGGGGTTGACCGATAGCATGAAGCACATAGTTGGTGATATCAACCACATTGTTGATCGGGTGCAGGCCAATCACCTTGAGGCGGTCGGCAAGCCACTCGGGACTCGGACCGATTTTCACACCCTCGATAGTCACGCCGCAGTAGCGGGTCACACCGTCGGCATCTTCAACACTCACAGTAACACCACCTTCGGCATCTGAAAGCACGAGTTCCTCTGCCAGGGGTAAATTAGCCTTAACGGCAGCAATGCCACGGCCGGTGAGAGCTGCAGCGATATCGCGGGCTACGCCATAGTGGCTGGCGGCATCGATGCGGTTGGGAGTGAGGTCGACTTCGAGAATGAAATCGTCTTCGATATTATAATACTCTGCGGCAGGACGGCCAACCATGGCCTCGGCAGCGGCAGGCAGCACGATGATACCGTTGTGCGAATTGCCAACACCGATTTCGTCTTCAGCACATATCATGCCGAACGACTCAACGCCGCGGATTTTAGATTTCTTGATTTTAAACTCGCTGCCGTCGGGGGCATAGAGTGTTGTTCCGACTGTAGCTACGACTACGGTCTGTCCGGCATCGACATTGGGTGCGCCGCAAACAATCTGAGTGGGCGTACCGGTGCCGTCGAGGTCGACTGTCGTAATGTGCAAATGGTCGCTGTCGGGGTGTGGGATACATGTTAGAACCTTACCCACAACTATACCGGCAAGTCCGCCGCGGATGCTCTCCACGCGCTCTATGGTTCCGGTTTCAAGGCCGATCGAAGTCAACAGATCGCCCAGTGCTTCGGGGCTCATGTCGAAGTCGACATAATCTTTAAGCCATTTATATGATATGTTCATCGTGATGTGATGTTGATCGATTTCTATTTAATGTGCAAAGTTAATGATTTTTGGCGAAAAAGCATAAATCTGCAAGCCACAAACTCACAATTCTTGTGCACGAATCAGATACGGCGGCGGCATATATAGCAATCACCGGGTGCGAGGTGATAATTTTTTTTAAAATTTCGCATATTTTGACGGCCGAGGCAAAATAATCATTACCTTTGCCGACAAGTACATAGCACCATTTTTACCTCCGCATCACATGAGGGCCTTATTGTATATAATTATCGTATTTATTGCTTCCGGTTGTGCTTTTACAAGCCAACGCTCCGGCGACCTCGACGAGGCCCGCCGACTTTTGGCGAGCAATCCGGCCGAGGCTTTGTCGAAACTCAACGGCATGGACGTATCGGAATTTAAGGATTCCGCCACGGTGGCCCGCTGGGCTCTTTTATACAGCGAGGCAATGGTCGAAAACAGGCTGACAGCACCTACAGACACCATAATAAATATCGCCATAGACTATTACGGCAGGCGCAACCAAGCGACAGAGTTTCAAAAAGCCCTACAGCTCAAAACTTTAATACACTCCACGCCCGGCAGCGATGCCCTTGCCACAGCTCGTTACCTACAAAAGGAAAAGGAATTTCTGCTCTACAAGGAGCGCTCTATGCGCAATCTTTACATATCTGCAGCCATTATCATGCTCCTCATCGCTGTCGGCACTATAGTATGGATGCGGCAGCGATTAAAGATAGAGACGGCCCGCAACGATGCCCTTATGGCCGAGGCTTCGGGGCTCAAATGCAGAATCGACGAGAGCCACGGCGACGTGGCACGACTCGAATCAAAACTGCAGGGGTCGCTTTCAAACCGCTTTGCCCTTATCGATTCGCTGTGCCAGACATACTACGAGTCGCAAGGAACCAAGGCAGAGCGCAAAGCTATCGTCGACAAGGTGAAGTGCGAGATAGAATCGGTGCGCTCCGACGCATTCCCCAAAATGGAGCAAGCCGTAAACGACTGCCGCGACAACCTGCTCGCAAAGGTCCGCGACATTTATCCCGACATCAAAAGCGACGATTACCAACTGCTGGTTTATATTTCAGCAGGGCTGTCTACTCGCACCATAAGCCTGCTTATCGGCGAGTCGGTCGATGTGATATACAAGCGCAAGTCAAGGCTCAAATCGCGAATGAAAGAGTCGGTAGCGCCCTCTTGCCCGGGCATTATGGAGGTATTCTGACCCACGGTCAGACTTTTCCGAAAGCGCACCGCATACATCACTGAATTTCAAATAGTTCCGACTCACCATGTCAGACTAATTTTTTGGCACGGCGCGGCATTTGTGAGTAATTTTGCATCAAAAATTTCACTCACATGTATGCCAGAATATTCATCACTTCATTGACCTTGGCTTTCGCCGCCGGCATTGGTCAGGCTCAGAACAACGAGACTACCGACAGCCTCGCTCGCGAGCTGAACGAGGTAGTAGTAACCGCAAAACAACCCGCGACAAAACTAAACGGCACAACCTTGGTTTCGACAATCGCCGGGTCGAATCTTGCAGACCTCGGTAATGCCCTCGACGTACTCGCACAGCTACCAATGCTCAAGGTGCAGGACAACACCGTCAGCGTTATCGGAAAGAGCAATATCGAAATCTACATCGACGGCAGGCCGATGCGCGACAACATGGAGTTGCAGCAGATTCTTTCATCAAACCTCAAGAAGGTTGAACTGCTTATGGCGCCCGGAGCTGCATACGAAAGTACCACAGGCGCGGTGCTGAAAATCACGACACGCCGAAATTTCGTGCAGGGGCTGTCGCTTACCGACCAGTTTATACTTGAACGCCGCCGCAAATGGTCGGTAATGGATTATCTCGCTTTGAGTTACAGGTCAGGCAGTTGGGAGTTCTTTGCCAACGGCACGATAAATCACAACAATTCGCTCATCAAAGGCACTACCACAAACTCGCTCGTATACCAGGGCAAAGAAACCGTGGTCGGCAGCAGCCAGCACAACTCATACCCCACTACAGTCGGCGCTGTCAAGGCCGGATTCAACTATTCGAAAGGCACACAATCGTTTGGAGCATACTACCGCTACAATCCCGAGCGCGGAGACTTCAAAAACACCGGCAGCGAATGGCTTAACGCCAACCCGGCAATCAGCAGCAATATCGACAAGCATACCAGGGCCCACAGCCACCTCGCTTCTCTCTATTATGAAAATACTTTTGCCGAGAAATATCTTCTTCACTTCGACGGCGATTTCCGCCGGTCTAATGAGAAGAATTCCGTAGCGACAAGCTATCCCGCATCGTCTAATCCGGCAGTGAACTCTACAGATGAAAGGGCATCGACTCTCTTGGCAGGGAAGCTATATCTGGATTTCCCTCTCGCAAAAGGAAATTTCACCGTCGGAACGCAAGACAGTTATACCCATACCTCACTCGATTACCGCATGCTCAACGATGCTGTCAGTGAATATATCCCCTCATCACTGACCGATGCAAGGCAGACATCCGCCGCCTTGTTTGCATCATGGTCGCGTATGTTCGGCAAGTTCTCCCTTTCGGCAGGGGCAAGATACGAATATGTCGATTATGACTTTAAGGTCAACGGTATACGCGACAAAGACGTTAGCCGTCGCAACCACCTGCTCACGCCCGACATTTCGCTTGCATATGCCTTCAACGATGATTCGCAACTGAGCCTCAGCTACAAAATGGCCACCGTAAAACCGCCGTATTCGCAGCTTACAGGCTCGCTAAACTATGTCGGGATGCACCAAATCGAAGGCGGCAACCCGGGCCTTCGCGATGAAAAGATGCACAACATCCAGCTTTTCGGCATGTGGAAGGGCTTCATACTTCAGGCCGATTTCGCCCGCAGCCTCGACACATACGCCTATGTCAAAGAGCTTTACCCTGCCGACAACCTGCAGCTCATCATGCACCCTGTCAACATCGACGTGTCGGCCTTGAGCCTCTATCTTGTTTGGTCTCAGCCTGTTCGCCGCTGGACACCCAATGCCACCGTTGGCGTATACCGCCAGTGGCTCGACATTGCCGGTACTCGCTACGACAAGCCCATTTTCTCATATTATTTCGACAACACCTTTGCCCTACCCCACGGCTGGACGATAACGGCAAATATCAGCGGTCGTTCGCAGGGCGACATGCACACCAACCGCTTCGGCACCACATGGTTTACCATGGACGCATCGATAGGCAAGTCGTTTATCAACAAGTCCTTGGCTGTAAAACTCACCGCAACCGACATTTTCAACACTGCCAACAACGACTGGAGCATGAACACCTACGGCATATACGTAGACAAGCGCCAGAGCTACGACCACCGCGGCATCTCGCTCAATATCACCTACAATTTCCAGCCCCGCAAGAGCCGCTACAAAGGCTCGTCGGCATCCGAAGCCGAGATGAACAGGCTATAACAATCCACATCCATTCGCAAGGCAGTGGCAAAATGCCGGTTGCTTGGCACTATTATCAGCATCATATCCAACCGTCCTCTCGTAGGGTCGCGGCACAATGCTGT
>LUJM01000039.1 GCA_001689415.1 Bacteroidales bacterium M2
CTTTAAGAGTACAAAAGTACAAAAATCCGAGCAAGCAACAAAATTTACATTTGCAAACAGACATGCCCGGCGCATTATCCAGCCTCAGCCACCAAGGGACTCCGGGCAATCGTCGGCACGCAACAAAACCCAAGCGGCACAACCTCTTGGCGACAAGACTACATGCGTGTGCAAAAAGGCAAGCCAAAACGACTAAAAATTGTTGATAACTTTATGAGTTTTAATTTGTAAACTATCACAAAAAAGCTGTAATTTTGAAGTCTCAAAGCCGCAGTGGCGCACCGAATGTGCCACTGCGGCCTCTAATAGATTATGAATCAAGAAGTTTACCACATACCGGCACTTTTGCCCGAAAGCCTCGACGGACTCTCAATTCGGCCCGACGGAATTTATGTTGACGCTACCCTCGGCGGCGGCGGCCACAGCCGTGCCATAGTAGAGCGCCTCGACAGCAACGGGCATCTCTACTCATTCGATCAGGACTCCGATGCGATAAACCGAGCGTTTACCGACCCCAGGTTTACCCCGATACACGGAAACTTCAGATTTTTGGCCAATTACCTCGACTACTACGGCGTGCTCGGCAAAGTAGACGGCATACTTGCCGACCTCGGAGTTTCGAGCCACCATTTCGACGATGCCGGCCGTGGTTTTTCATTCCGCGCCGACGGTCCTTTGGACATGCGAATGAACAGCAAGGCCGAGCGCAGCGCCGCCGACATCGTAGCCGAGGCCGATTCCGCCCAGCTCACGAGGCTCTTTAAGCTTTACGGCGAGCTGCCCCAGGCCCGACGCATAGCCGACGCTATCATAAAAAGCCGCAACAGCAGCCCTATCGACACCACCGGAAGGTTGGTCGAGGTGATATCTCCCCTTATCAACAGGGCCAAGGAAAAGAAAGAACTCGCACAGGTTTTCCAGGCATTGAGAATCGCAGTAAACGGCGAAATGGAAGCACTCGAAAGCTTCCTCGCCCAAAGCGTAGAGGCTCTCAAGCCCGGGGGCAGGCTCGCGATAATAACATACCACAGCCTCGAGGACCGTATGGTCAAAAACTTCATGCGTACCGGCAATATCGACGGACACGAGGAAAAAGACCTATTCGGACGGTCATCCTCGCCAATCAAGCCATTGAGCAGCAAGCCTGTCGTGCCGACCGACGAAGAAATCGAGCGCAACCCCCGCAGCCGAAGCGCCAAACTGAGAACGGCTGTAAAATTATAATGCTCTAACCTCAAAAGAATCAATCAATGTCTAACATATTCGTCACAGCTATCGAAAAAATCTGGTACTACATCCGCGTGGTGATACAAGGCGACGGCGTTTCGAGCCATTTTTTCAGAAGGCACTTGTTCGTCACCTGCTTTGTGCTGCTCGCATGTGTGCTTATGATTGCTATGCGATTCGACTGTCTCACAAGCGACAACACAATCGAGAGCCTTAAAAACCAGATTGAAGTAATGCAGACCGAGAAGCAACGCCAGCGCTCGCTCTACATGACCATGACCCGCGAAATGGCTATGATGCACCTGGTAGACTCGCTAAATCTCGGCCTCACCGTGCCCGACAAGCACCCCGAGGTAATACGCAGATAACCAACCACGATATCAAAACAGTATATAACACTCACAACATCAACAAAACCAGCAAGATGCCAGCCAAAAAATCTCCTCAACCCAAATCAGGCACCAAACAGCAATACACCGTAGGGCGCTTTACACTAATCTTCATAGCCTGTGTGGCTGTGGCGATTGCTATTGCCGTCAACCTATTCAAAACCACCGTCATACACGCAGAAGACTGGAACCGCATGGGCGACTCTACCCTCACTTCTGCCAAGCCTATCCACCCCACCCGTGGCGAGATTTTAGCATCCGACGGCAGCATCCTCGCTACCAACCTCTACTACTACACGGTGATGATGGACATGCGCACGGAGTCGTTTAAAATCATCGAATTTACCAACGCCGTGCCCGAACTTTGCGACTCCCTTGCCAAGTATTTCGAGCCCCACAGCAGCAAGAAATGGGAAAAACGCATCAAGGCCCAGCTCGACAAGCCCAAAGGCAAGCGCACCCGCAATTTCGTGCTGGTTCGCGACGTGCCACAGCAAGTCTACGACCGGATACGCACCACATTTCCCTTCTTCCGCGACTTTAACAAGAGCCGCCATACCGGCCTCAAGAAAGAGCGTCGGCTCAAGCGCTCATACCCCTTCGGCTCAATGGCACGCCGCAGTATAGGCCGCGTGGGCATGACCAAGGAATGCAGCGAGATTCATGGCCGTTCGGGACTGGAGTTTGCCCTCGACACGCTGCTCTACGGCAAGGCCGGTGTAAAGGTACGCAGCCTTTCGACTCGCGGAACTAAATATATCGAGGATACCGCCGCCGTCAAAGGCTTCGACGTATACACCACAATCGATATCACCATGCAGGATATACTTGAGAGCGAACTAAATACGATGCTCCACAACTCGCAAGCCGAGTGGGGCGCCGCGATGCTCATGGAGGTGAAGACCGGTGATATCAAGGCAATCTCGAACCTCGAGCTCGACCCCTCGTCGAAGACACCGAGGTATATCGAGGCCCTGAACCGTTGCGTACAGCCCTACGAGCCCGGCTCGGTTATGAAGGTGATGACCATGGCCGTAGCCCTCGAAAAAGGATTTGCCCGCCCCAACGACGTTTTTTCGATCGGACACAGCTACGCATTTCTCAACAACCGCCCCATTCGCGACACACACTCGCCCGGCAGCCTGCCGGTGAGCCGGTTTATCGAGTATTCATCGAATATCGGCATGGTCAAGATGACTATGCCCCACTATAGCAGCGACCCGGCACAATTCCGCCGCGACCTTGCCGAACTCGGCTTCTTCGACACCTTCAACACCGGCATCGCCGGCGAACGTCCGCCCCTGGTACCTCGCGACCCGAAGCTCATCGACTTATCGCGCATGGTTTTCGGCTACACAACTGCCATTCCCCCACTCTATACCTGCGCATTCTACAATGCGGTTGCCAATAACGGAGAATTCGTACGGCCAAGGCTCGTCAAGGGTCTGCGCACCCCCGATGGCCGCGACTCGATGCTCGCGGTCAGCTACGTGCGCCAGCGCATGATGTCGCCCCAAAATGCAGCCGTCTTGCGCGAGATGATGCGAGGCGTGGTATGGGGCGAGGGCGGCACAGCCAAGATTCTGCGCAACGAAGCGGTTGAAATCGCGGGCAAGACCGGAACTTGCAAAATAGCCCTCGAGCGCCCGAAAGTCGACGCTAACGGCGACAGCATCGACCCCAAAACGCCGTGGAAAGGCGGTTATCGCGAAGGACACTACCGCGTTACATTCTGCGGATTCTTCCCCTACGACAATCCCAAATATACATGCATAGTCGTAATCAACGACCCCAAGCTGCCTTACCGAGGCCCGGCTGTCAGCTCGGGCGTAGTACTCAAGAATATGGCGCTGAAGCTGTACGCGAGGTCGATGCTCAACGACAACCCAGAGTTTAAAGAAACACCCAAAACCGCCGACACCAAAGGCCCTACAGTCTACGCCAGCTTCGACAACAAGCGAAACGCCAAACTCCACAGCGAGCTCGAGCTCGGCAAGACCCAGGCCATACGGCGACCGGCACCATGCAACTCGGCGGGCGAAGTGCCCGATGTAAAGGGTGTGAGCATACGCGAAGCCCTTACACTGCTCGAAAGCATGGGATATTCGGTAAAATTCGAAGGCGTTGGATATGTCTACGCCCAAAGCCCCGAAGCCGGAACAAAGGCCGGTCCGGGTACACGTATTAACCTATCACTCCGACATGACTGATATCAACGAATCATACAAGCGCCACACGACACTCGATGTCATGCTCGACGCACTCGACAACTTTGAAACAGAATCGGCCCCCAATCGCGAAGTCTCGGGCATCACAGCCGACAGCCGCGAGGTCAAGCCGGGCTACATGTTTGTGGCCGTAAGAGGCGTTGCTGTAGACGGCCACAAATTCATAAGCAAGGCCATTGAAAACGGCGCAACGACGGTAGTATGCGAGGGAATCCCCTCAGAGACATGCGACAGCGTGGCCTACGTCAAGGTCGGCGATGCCCGCGAAGCCCTTGGCCGCCTCGCATCGAGGTTTTACGGCGACCCTGCCGACGAGCTCACCCTCGTAGGTGTAACCGGCACTAACGGCAAAACCACTATCGCAACGCTGCTCTACGAAGTGGCAAGGTTGCGTGGCCAAAAAGCCGGACTCATATCCACAGTCGCCAACATCATCAACGGCGACAGCGTACCGGCCGAGCATACCACGCCCGACCCGGTGCAACTCAATTCGCTTCTGCGCCAAATGGTGGATGCAGGGTGTACGTTCGCAGCTATGGAAGTCAGCAGCCACGCCTGCGACCAGCACCGCATCGCCGGACTCACATTTGCCGGAGGCATTTTTACCAACCTCACCCGCGACCACCTCGACTACCACAAGACTTTCGAGGCATACCTCAAGGCCAAGAAATCATTTTTCGACGGCCTCCCCGCCACGGCATTCGCCCTCAGCAATGCCGACGACCGCAACGGTGCCGTGATGCTGCAGAATACCGCAGCCCGCAAAGCCATGTACTCTACCCGCGATGTTGCCGACTTCAGCGTCAAGGTGGTAGAAGACCGCCTCGACGGCATGTTGCTCGAAATCGACGGTCGGCAGGTAGAGACTATGTTTGTAGGCCGATTCAACGCCTCAAACCTCGCCGCAGTCTACGGCGCATGCCTCATGCTCGGCATACCGGCCGACGAAGCCCTCGTGTTGCTTAGCAGCCTTCGCCCGGTTGCGGGACGCTTCCAGCCCTTCCGCTCTACCGACGGCGTTACCGCCATTGTCGATTACGCCCACACGCCCGACGCCCTTATCAACGTGCTCGACACCATTGCCGAAGTTGCACCCGAGGGCGCAGAGATTATCACCGTCTGCGGCTGTGGCGGCAATCGCGACAAAGGCAAGCGTCCCCTCATGGCCCAGGCAGCCGCCGACCGCTCGGATACCCTTATCCTCACCAGCGATAATCCACGCAACGAAGTGCCCGAGGATATTCTCGACGATATGCTCGCCGGCCTCGACACCGCCCAGCGCCTGCGCACCGTAACCGTGGTCGATCGTCGCGAAGCAATCCGCAGAGCGGCCGAGATAGCCCGCCCCGGCGACATCATCCTCATCGCGGGCAAGGGACACGAAACCGAACAGATTATCGGCGACCGCGTGCTACACTTCGACGACCGCCAGGAAGCAGCCGAAGCCCTCGCCATGCGCAACACAAAAGACTGAAACAGAACCGCAACAACCTAACAGATAAAAGAATATGCTTTACTCGCTATTCTCTCTCCTTCAAGACTCTGAATTTCCCGGCGTAAGGCTGATGAACTACATCACCTTCCGCTCAGGAGCAGCGTTCGTACTCGCGCTGCTGCTGGCTATTTTCGTTGGCCGAACTGTGATACAACGCCTGCAAAAGATGCAGATAGGCGAAATCATACGCGACCTCGACCTTGCAGGCCAAATGGCAAAGACCGGTACCCCTACCATGGGTGGTATCATCATTATTTTCTCGATTGTTATGCCCTGCCTCATCGTTGGCAACCTTACCAACGTATATATGCTACTGATGCTTCTAACGACCCTGTGGCTCGGCACTATCGGATTTCTCGACGACTACCTCAAGCTGACCAAGCACAACAAGGACGGCATGAAGGGAAAGTACAAAATCGTAGGCCAGATAGGCATCGCACTCATCGTGGGTGTAACGATGTACCTCAATCCCTCGATGACTATTGTAGAGAACCGCGAAATCGTGAGCGAGGAAACGAACCGTGTAGAAGAGGTGATTTACGAGCAGGAGACTATCAAGTCGCCCCAGACCACTATCCCCTTTGTCAAAAACAACAACTTCAACTACTCCTGGCTCACCGGCTGGATGGGACGCCATGCCGAAACCGGAGGGTGGATCGTATTCGTACTCATAACCATATTCCTTGTATCAGCCACGAGCAACGGCGCCAACCTCAACGACGGCCTCGACGGCATGACCGCGGGACTATCGGCAATCGCAGGCGCAGCCCTGCTCCTTATGGCCTACCTCGGCGGCAATATCATATACTCCTCGTACCTTAATATAATGTATGTGCCGGGAAGTGAGGAGTTGGTAGTGTACATGGCCGCATTTATCGGGGCGCTCATCGGCTTCCTATGGTACAATGCCTCACCCGCCCAAGTATTCATGGGCGATACCGGCAGCCTCACCCTCGGCGGCGTGATATGCGTATTCGCAATCCTCATCCACAAGGAGCTGCTTCTGCCTATTCTCTGTGCGCTGTTCTATATCGAGGACCTGTCGGTAATACTCCAGGTGGCTTATTTCAAGCGCACCGGCGGCGGACGCATCTTCAAGATGACCCCCCTGCACCACCACTATCAAAAAGATGCCGACCCAATGGCGAGGGTGCTTATCAAACGCCCCTTGCGAGCCATTGCCGAGCAGAAAATCGTGACCCGATTCTGGATTGTAGGCATTATTCTTGCTGTAATAACTTTCGTAACTCTAAAAATACGCTAACATGGAAAAGACAAGCAAACGCCTTGTAGTACTCGGTGCAGGCGAAAGCGGCACCGGCGCGGCAATTCTCGCCAAGGATAAAGGCATGGATGTCTTTTTGAGCGACTTTGGCAAAATATCGCCCAAATACCGCGCCGTGCTCGAAGCCGAAGGCATCGAGTTCGAAGAAGGCGGACACACTAAAGAGCGCATCCTCAGCGCCGACGAAATAGTAAAAAGCCCCGGCATTCCGTTCGAGGCTCCTATAATAAAGGAAGTTCTCGCCAAACACATTCCTATCATCAGCGAAATCGAGTTTGCCGGTCGGTACACCGATGCCAAAATGGTATGCATCACCGGCTCGAACGGCAAAACCACTACCACCATGCTCATACACCATATCCTTCGCCATGCCGGCATCGACGCCAGCCTGGCCGGGAATATCGGCAACAGCCTGGCTTGGCAGGTGGCCCGCGACCCTCATAAGGTATACGTGGTAGAACTGAGCAGCTTCCAGCTCGACAACATGTACGACTTCAAGGCAAACATTGCCGTGATGCTCAATATCACCCCCGACCACCTCGACCGCTACGACTTCAAGATGCAGAATTACGTCAATGCCAAATTCCGCATCCTTCAGAACATGACCGCAAAGGATGTGTTCATTTTCTGGCAGGACGACCCTGTGATTACCGAGCAGCTTCGCCATATCGCCACCGAGGCCCATATGCTGCCCTTTGCCGAGCACCGTGAGGAAGATACCGCCGCATACATCGACGCCGAGAACGAACTCGTGTTCAATACCCCCGGCACATCGATGACGATGCCTCGGGCCGACCTTGCCCTCAACGGCCTCCACAATGTATTCAACTCCATGGCGGCAGGCCTGTCGGCTTGCGTACTGCAACTTAAGAAAGACGATATTCGCGCTGCCCTGGCTGATTTCAACGGCGTAGAGCACCGCCTCGAGTTCGTTGCCGACATCGATGGCGTGCGCTGGATCAACGACTCAAAGGCCACGAATGTCAACTCGTGCTGGTATGCCCTCGAAGCAATGGAACGCCCCACGGTGCTGATTCTCGGCGGCAAGGACAAGGGCAACGATTATTCAGAAATTCTGCCCCTGGTACAGCGCAAGGTAAAAGCTATCGTAGCCATGGGTCTGCACAACGAGAAAATCGTAGAGTTTTTCAGCCCCTATGTCAATGTAGTCGACACCAACAATCTTGCCGACGCGATAAGCGAATGTGACAAACTGTCATCGGCGGGCGATACCGTGCTCCTGTCGCCTTGCTGCGCCAGCTTCGACCTCTTCTCAAGCTACGAAGACCGCGGCCGCCAGTTCAAAGCAGCCGTCCAAGCATTAGAAAACAAATAGTTTCCACTCAAATAATCCACTAACTATGGACAGCCTCTCTCAAGCCGTTGAAACAGCTCTCGGAGCAACAGATTCATCAGCCGACCGGCCCGAAAGCCCCGTCGGCGATGACCGTCGCCAGCAACAGGCGGCGGCAGTGAAACCCAAGAAACGCATCGACCACCACCTGTGGGGTACATACCTACTGCTGGTAATGATTGCGCTTATCGAACTGTTCTCGGCATCGGTACAGGAAATACGAGCCGACGATATTTTCAGCCCGCTAATCCGCCACGGGCGCTTCATCGCTGCCGGTCTGGCAGTGATGCTTGCGCTGCAATATATACACTACCGCTTCATTTTCAAGTTCATACCTCTGTATGTCATTTTCTCTGTAGGTATGATGGTTGCAGTGCGCGGCGGAGGCGAGGACATCAACGGCGCAGTACGCTCTATCACAATCATGGGCACACCTGTGCTGCCGTCGGAATTTATGAAACTGGCTGTAGCCCTCGGCATGGCTTATATCCTTGCCAAAACCCAGATACGCGGCAAGCGCGATGTGTCGTGGCTCGGATTGTGGATATGCCTCGGCTTCTTGCTCGGGTGCGCCGGGCTGCTGTTCTCGCAGGGTCTGTCAAATACGATTATCACCGTTGCCATAGGCATGGCAATGATGTTTGTCGGCGGCATGGGCTGGAAGAAATTCGGCATCGCCGTCGGCATCGTGTGCATCCTCGGACTGTGCGGCTACAAGTATAAGACCACAGCCGAAGAAAACACCGAATTGTCGGCCCGTCAGGAACTTGTCAACAAGCTCAACCATGCCGAAATGGACACCGTAGGCGGTTCGGGCCGCGGTAAGGTGTGGAACAAACGCGTAGATAATTTCTACAGGCCCAATAAACACCTCGAAAAATTCAGCATCGACAACCAGCAGGAGCAGCTGAGCTATATCGCCCAGGCCCACGGCCACATATTCGGCGTCGGCCCCGGCAAATCGCGCGAGGCAGCCCGACTGCCATTGGCCTACTCCGACTATGTATTTGCAATCATCGTCGAGGAGCTCGGCCTTATCGGCGGCCTGTTCATACTGCTCATATATGTGTGGATTCTTGGCCGTAGCGCCAAACTGACGCTTCAGTTCAAGCATACCATGCCCGGTGTGTTAGTTATGGGCTGTGCCTTTGTGATTGTGTTCCAAGCCCTTTACCACATGGCAATTGTGTCGGGCGTGATACCGGTATCCGGCCAACCCTTGCCGCTGATTTCCAAGGGTGGCATATCGGTGATTGCCACATCGCTGACCTTTGGCGTGATGCTCAGCGTGGCAAGGCACGCCGTACACGTCACCGACAGCAAGCAGGCACAACGCATCGAGCACGACCTACTGCCCGAAAGCGCACAAAGCATCAACCCGGCGCTGCGCGACTGACGAAAAGATTATTATAAGAATGCCCGGCACACAAGGTTTGTGCCGGGCATTTTATAATCTATATCATCTAAGTAACTCTTAAAAATCAGTTTATCTTATTAAGATTCACTATGTCTCGATATAGCTGCTGCGCTTTTTGCGAGTTACTTACTTTTCAAGTGCATTTAATCAGAATTCCACACCAAGGCCAAAGGTAAAATAAGCTCTGACTTTGTCCTTGCTGATATAATTTGTCGGAGTTTGTACGCCGTCATATATTGGTCCAACTATTTCTTGTATGGAGTATGTCGTCAGAGACATGCCCAGATTAACATTGAACACGACAGACCCCAGTCCTTTAAATCGATAACCTACCGAAGGTGCAATATATGCCCCTTTGTCCGGCTCGAAACTGTAGCCTAATCTAAGGTCGGCATATGGAGTGAAGCTTCCAAAGGCAAAATCCGCACGACCATCGGCATATACACTTACAAACCATGGCGAAGTCACTAAAGCCGCCCAAGAATACGGACCCTCGTTTTTTGAGCAATACTCAGCCATGACACCAATGCCGGCAAAAAACATATTGTTGACCTGGAATCCATGAGTTGTCGAAGCACCTGTGTAATAATTCGTTACTCCCTCATTAGATCTGATGCTGTTGCTCCATTGCAGAAAGCCCCTATAACCACGCTCAGGACGCTCTGCAATTGCAGTCAGTGGCATAAATGCCACTAAGAGTAATAATGATAGCTTATAAAAAAATCCCTTCATTGATATTAATTTTTAGGGTTGAAATAGAATACGACATCGCAAAAGTAATAAAATATTTAAATATGTAAAAATTTTCTAATTGAAAAAGATATATTAATTAATGTTAATATTTTACATCAATTTATCGTCAACATTTCAAGCATAATTTTGTTTAATATATGACAATTCATGATAGCAAAATTTATTAGCAATTTACATTTGTAAAATTTGCCAAGCACTATAAAAATAACTAATTTTGCTATTCTAAACAACAAACAAAGAACTCACACATAATGAGAATACTCATAAGCGGCGGTGGCACCGGAGGCCACATCTTTCCGGCGCTATCGATAGCCGACGCAATCAAACGTCGCGACCCCAATGCAGAAATATTATTTGTAGGCGCACAGGACCGTATGGAAATGGAGCGCGTACCTGCCGCGGGCTACGAAATCGTAGGCCTGCCGGTGAGTGGTTTCGACCGCAAAAAGCTTTGGCGTAACGTTGGAGTGCTTATCCGACTTTGGAAGAGCATACGCCTTGCCCGAAAGGTAGTACGCGAGTTCAAACCCGACATCGCAATCGGTGTCGGCGGGTATGCCTCCGGCCCCACCCTCAAGGCAGCCCAGCGAGCAGGCGTACCGACCCTGCTGCAAGAGCAGAATTCTTATGCCGGAGTTACAAACAAACTTCTCACAGCCGGAGCCGAAGCCATATGTGTGGCATACCCGGGCATGGAAAAATTCTTCCCTGCCGACAAAATCGTGATGACCGGCAACCCGGTTCGCAAGGCTCTTTTCGAGTGCCCCCTATCGCAGCAAGAGGCTAAAAAAGCTCTCGGTTTCGACACCGACAAGCCTCTCGTGCTTATCGTAGGCGGCAGCCTCGGCGCACGCACCCTCAACCGCACCGTGATACAGGCTATGGCCGACGGTCGCGCAGCCCGAGCACCGTTTAACGTACTGTGGCAGACGGGTAAGTCGGGCTATCTCGACAGCCTCGACCAGTTCCATAAATACAATCCGTCCAACATACGCTGCGTAGAGTTTATCAGCGACATGGCCGAGGCCTATCGCGCCGCCGACCTTGTTGTAGCACGAGCCGGAGCCGGTACTATCAGCGAGCTCGAACTCCTTGGCAAGCCCTCGATACTGGTCCCCTCGCCCAATGTTGCCGAAGACCACCAGAGGCACAATGCCGAAGCCCTCGCACTGCGCGGTGCGGCAGGCATGGTACTCGATGCCGATGCCATTGAAGACCTGTGGCGGCAGGCTGCAGTTACTGTCGAAAACCCCGAGACCCTGCGTCTGCTCAGCGAAAACATATTGAAAATGGCTTTGCCCGATGCAGACGACAAGATCGTAGACAAGGTTTTCGAAATCGTTGCCTCAAGGCAAAATCAATAAGCGCCGGCCCCGGTCGCCGATTCTCTACCGGGGCTGTACAGCGCAATCCAATCATTAGCTAAACCTCAGAAAGTGAAAAGAGTATATTTTGTAGGCATAGGCGGCATAGGTATGGCCGCACTTGCCCGATATTATAAATCCAAGGGGCTGCCGGTGGCCGGTTACGACCGCACAGAAAGCGCCCTTACCGACGAACTCGTAGCCGAAGGCATCACCGTGAGCTATGCCGACAGCATGGACGCCGTGCCACAGGAGTACCGCGACCCCCAAGATACCTTAGTGGTATACACCCCTGCCATTCCCGCCGAGAATGTGCCTCTTACATTCTTCCGCGAGGGCGGATTCGAACTTTACAAACGAGCCCGCGTGCTCGGCAGCGTCACACGCGACAGCAAAAGCCTCTGCTTCTCAGGCACACATGGCAAGACCACAACCTCGTCGATGGCAGCGCACATCATGCATTGCGGCCCGGTAGGGTGCAACGCCTTCCTGGGCGGCATACTCAAGGGCTACAACAGCAACCTCATCCTGAGCGCCACTTCGCCCTACAGCGTTGTCGAAGCCGACGAGTACGACCGTTCGTTCCACCAGCTCACCCCCTACATAGCAATCGTCAACGCCACCGATCCCGACCACCTCGACATCTACGGCACCGAAGAGGCATACCTCGAGAGCTTCGCCCATTTCACAGAACTGATACGCCCCGACGGCTACCTGCTCATGCGCACAGGACTCAAACTTAAGCCACGCACACCGGCAGGAGTAAAAACATATACCTTCGGCCGCAACGACGGCGATTTCCATGCCGCCAACGTACGCACCGGCAACGGCACTATCATATTCGACTTCGTTCACCCCGAAGGAGTTATTACCGATATTGAATTGGGAGTGCCAGTCGACATCAATATCGACAATGCCGTATCGGCTCTCGGCGCAGTATGGCTCACCGGCACACTAAGCGACGAACTCGCCCGGAGCGCCATGAAGAGCTATCCCGGAGTAGAACGCCGATTCGAATTCCACCTCAAGGAAGAGGGCCGGGCAATAATCGACGACTACGCGCACCACCCCGACGAACTGAGCCGCAGCATCGCCTCGGTACGCGCGTTGTACCCCGGCAAGACCCTCACTGTTGCATTCCAACCTCATCTCTACAGCCGCACCCGCGACTTTGCCGACGAATTTGCCCAGGCCCTTTCGGCAGCCGACGAAGTGATGCTTGTAGACCTATACCCGGCTCGCGAGAAACCCATACCCGGCATCAGCTCCAAAACAATATACGACAAAGTCAAATGCGAAAAAAAATCGTTGATTTCAAAAGAAGATTTTGTCAATACAATGAAAAATCGTAACTTTGAAATCCTTTTGACCGTCGGTGCCGGCGACCTCAATCTCTTCACCGCTAAGCTGGCAAACGAAGTCAAAGCCCAATAATAGCCCAATTCGACGATGAGCAAGAAGTCTGTGATAATGTGTGTGCTGACAATCGTTATGGTTGCCTATATCTGCTTTGCGCTGCCACTGACAGCGCGAATGGCACATGCCGACCATATCACAGGAATGACAGTAAAGCTCAGCGACCCCAACTCGCGATTTGTCAACACCGCCGATGTCATAGCCGAGTGCGGCCTCGACCCGTCGCAGCTAACCGACAGTATCCGGTGCACTTTCGACCTCAACGCCCTCGAGAACCGTCTTTTGTCGAGCGACAAGCTCCAGGATGCCAACGTCACGCTCCGTAGCGACGGCCGCATATACGTAGATGTAACGCCGATGGTACCCGTAGCAAGGGTTTTCGACCCCAAGGAAGCATCTTACTACATCAATTCCACCGGCAAGCGGATTAAGGCCGAACTGCGCTACCATATCGACGTACCGGTGCTTGTAGGCAGATTCGACAGCATTCACCCGGCCAAACGCCTTCTTCCCTTGCTCGACAAGATAGCAAACGATGCCGGCATAGGCTCAATGGTAGCGACAGTTACACAAGAGCCCGACGGCAACATCATACTCATCCCCACAATCGTCGGCCATGTAATCAATTTCGGCGATACCTCAATGGTCGAAGACAAATTCGACCGTCTACGCCGGTTCTACCGCCACGTTTCCCCCACAAGGGGTTGGGAAGCCTACGACACTATCGCCGTCAAATGGCGAGGACGAGTAGTGGCCACAAGGCGTAACAAAGCCCTCACGCCACCACCGATTCCCACCGTAGAGGAAACCACCGGCGAGCTCGATATCGACAACAACGAGCCACTACCGGGCGACAGCATCTCTCACTCTAACAATTAATCATCCACAGCTATGGAACCCAAGACAATAGTAGCAATCGAAATAGCCTCGTCGAAAATCAAAGGCGCAGCAGGCAACGTCGGCCCCGACGGCCGGATTACAGTCCTGGCTGTCGAAGAAATCGCCGGGCTCAACAACGTGCGCTATGGCCGTGTGCAGAATATCCGCGAAGTATCGGCAGCGGTCAACGAAATCATACGCCGCCTCGAAAATGCCCCCGGCATCAAGCCCCGCAAGGTACGCGCTCTCGCTGTTTCGCTCGGAGGACGTTCGCTATCAGGCGCTCCGGCACAGGCAGCACAAAAATTTCCAAAGGAATGCGAAATTACCGAGCGCCAGGTCGAACGCCTCGCATTTGAGGCTACTCACGACTTCATGGGCGACAAGAATATCGAAGCCACCGTGCCTCGAATTTTCTATGTCAACAATGCCGCCGTACGCAGGCCTGTAGGCACTTTCGGCGAAAGTTTCCGTGGCGAATTTGTCATGATCACCTGCGGCAAGGAGACACGCCAGAACCTCGACCGCATCAAATACGATACAATCGACCCCGGCAAGGTAACATATATCATACGCCCCACCGCCGTTGCCGACCTTGTACTCACCCCCGACGAAAAGGAACTCGGCACCGCGCTCGTAGATATCGGCGCCGAAACAACCACAGTAGCGGTGTACAAAGAGGGAACTCTCGCCTTTGTATGCACCATACCCATGGGTGCGCGTCTGATTACCTTCGACCTCACTTCGGGATTCAACATCACCGAGGAAGCAGCCGAGGCCATGAAGATTGCCTATGCCGCCAAAGCCGAGGTCAACGATGCCGAACACGTAGCGGCATATGTCAACTCACGCGCCGGAGAAATTGCGGCAAACGTACTCGCACAGCTCAACGCTGCCGGATATAACGCGCAGACACTCAATAAAATCGTACTCACCGGCGGTGGTTCGCACATACCGGCCTTCGCCGCACAGCTTACCGCCCAGGGCAAGATGCCGACCCGCTTTGCCGAGATGCCACGCGATATAGCATTCCGCGTAGCCGGTCGCAATACCCCCGACAATATCGACATCATCGCGCTCCTCATGGCAGGTGTGCGTAAAATCGAAGAAAGCTGTCTGACACCACTCGCTCCCCCGGCTCCCCCGGTTACAGTATTCGAGGAAGAACAGAAGCCCGACGCAGCCGAGCCCGAACAGGTCGACGACGAACCCGAAGCAAGGGTAGAAAACGTGCAGGAAAACGTGACCGAAATCTACACACCCGGCACCGGAGGCCGACGCGTAGTCAACGAGAACGACCCCGACATATTCGACGACGACCCCGACGAAGAAATACGGGCAGAGGAGCGCCCCAAACGCACATTCTCGATTTTCGGACGTCGCAAAAAAGAGCAGCCAAGGGCCGAACACCACCAGCGCCGCAACAGTGAGCCGATATACAACGACCCCGAGGGCGAAGACCCCTTCGGAGCATCGGAGGAAGACCCTTACGAAGAATACGAAGACAACAACCGCAACCGCACAGAGCGTGCCGGCGACGCCATAAACAATCTCCGCGACAAATTCTGCAAGCTTTTCTCTTCGGCAAACGCAGAAGAAGAAGAAAACGCCGACGCAGACGACTATTAACGGACTTATATTCCGACAAAAACACAAGCAAGACAGATGGAAAACGCAGAAGATCCCGCCCTCTTGGCAAGCTATAAAAACGCTGACCTTGCCGGTCAGACCAACCCACCCACTATCCTCGCTCTCGGCGTTGGCGGTGGCGGCTGTAACGCAGTTGCCTATATGACCACCCAGGGGGTCAAGGGCGTAGATTTCGTTGTTCTCAATACCGACCAGCAGGCACTGCTGCCTATGCCCGTAGCCACAAAGGTGCTACTGGGCCCCAAGACTTGTGGCGGCTACGGAGCCGGCGGTAAGCCTGAAGTTGGCCAGGCAGCGGCAGAGGAAAGCGTGCCCGAAATTGAAAAGCTGCTTACTCCCGATGTCAAAATGGTATTTGTCACCGCCGGCATGGGTGGTGGCACAGGCACCGGTGCAGCCCCGATTGTAGCCGGAGTCGCAAAAAGCCGAGGCGTACTGACTGTGGGCATCGTCACCATTCCCTTCTTCTTCGAGGGTATGAACAAAATCAAAAGCGCTATCGAAGGCGCTGCCCGACTGCAGAAGAATGTCGACGCTATGCTGATTATCAACAACGACCGCCTGGCAAGCATCTACCCCGACATGGCATGGGACGAGGCTTTCTCTAAGGCCGATGACATCCTCACCACTGCAGCCCGCACTATTTCGGACATGGTGACAACCCTCGCCAATATCAATATCGATATGCGCGACGTCGACACCTGTCTGCGCGACGGCCGCACAGCGCTGATATCAGTAGGCTACGGCGAAGGCGAAAACCGTATGAGCCAGGCCATTCAGTCGGCCCTGCACTCGCCATTGCTCTGCGACACCAACATCATGTCGGCCAAGGAGTTGCTCTTTGCTTTCTACTACAGCCACGACCTCGAACCGCGCCTCAAGGTTTCCGAGGCCGCCCAGGCCAACAACCTCGTGCGCGAAATCAACAAGTCGGTACACATTAAATTCGGCTGGGGCTTCGACGACACCCTCGGTAACAAAATCAAATTCACCGTCCTTGCCTCGGGCTTCGATGTATCTGTCGATACCGACGGTACCACTATCGAGATTATCGAGGGAAAGGACAACGACCGCCCCGATGATGTGGACGATGTGAACACAATCGCCGCTATCGCCGATGCCTACGGCCACGAAAAGGTCGAGGACCTGCTGCGTAGCCAGGAGACACAGAGCTATTACATCCTCACACCCGACCAGCTCGACAGCGACGACGCTATCGCTATGGTAGAACGCACCCCCGCCTACAAACGCGACAAGCGCAAAGCGGCCCAGGCTGTAGGACGCAGCGCCGCCCCCGCCTCGAACACTATCGCCGGAAACACGGCCCTCAACACTCAAAACAGCCGACCGGCCAACAATAATATATCCTTCTCCCTCGATGACACAGAATAAACTTAAACTTGTCGTTTCTACAGGCGCAGGCATCAGTGCCGAAAGCGGCATCAGCACCTTTCGCGATGCCGACGGACTGTGGGAAAACCACGATGTAATGGAAGTGGCCAGCCACGACGGCTATCTACGCAATCCCGCGCTGGTACACAACTTCTACAACGACCGCCGTGCCTCCCTCGCCACCGTAGAGCCTAACGCTGCCCACAAGATACTGCGCGATCTTGAAGAGTATTTCGACGTATATGTGATTACCCAGAACGTCGACGACCTCCACGAACGCGCCGGGTCGAGCAAGATTCTACACCTCCACGGCGAGCTGACCAAGGTACGCGCCGTTGACGACGAGGACAAGGTATTCAGTATCGGCTACAACGACCGCACAAGCCCCGACACCCTTATTGAAGGGCACAAAGTGCGACCGCATATAGTGTTCTTCCAAGAAGCCGTGCCCATGTTCGAGCCCGCCACCGAGCTCGCCGCACAGGCCGACATCTTTGTCATCATCGGCACATCGCTGGTTGTATACCCCGCCGCAGGCTTGCTCCACTACGTTCGTCGCGGCATTCCGGTCTACTACATCGACCCCAGGCCGTCGCAAGTACCTGCAGGCGTTACCGTAATCCGCAAGCCTGCCACCGAAGGCATGGCAGAGCTCGAGAGGATTCTCATCGAGAAATACGGCAATCAGGCAAACAAGGACTAACCCTCAAGCTTCATATATCCCGGCTACTACAATGAACTACAGATATTATAAGGAAACCCAACTCGTGCCGCTCGCTGCCAATGGCGATAAAGACGCCGTAGCCGAGCTCCTTATGGTGCGCTACCGCGAGCAGCTGGTATCGTCGGCAAGGAGCGTCAATGCCCGCCTGAGCAACGACGACATCGAGGACGCGCTCCAGAATTTCTCCGAGCGCAACCTCAAGCCCGACAGCAACGGCAATTGGAGGCTGCGAGGACTGTCGGCCGACCACAACCCGCTGGGATATGTAATCAGGAGCTTCAAAAACTATCTCCGCGACGAATTCCGCAAGGAAAAAATCGATATTGTAGAGACCTCGCCCGACGAAAACCGCACCGGCGACGAAGACGGGAACCGCTACCTCGGCCACGCCCCCGAGCCAATCGACGACGATTACGACGACCTGCACCCCATGACCCAGAAGGAGCTGCAGATCGAGGCAATATTCGAAGCCCTCGAGAGCCTTGGCGACCTGAACCCTCGCGAGCGATATATCCTTGTCACCTTCCTGCTTGGCGAACGATACCGCGGAGGCGGCGCTAAGCCGCTGAAAATACGCGAGGCATTGAGCCAACAGCTTGGTATCAACCCCTCGACGGTATACAACCGATATTCCGACCTCAAGAACGCACTGAGCTTGCGGGCTGCCGAATATCTGAAAAAATTGAGAGAATAATTTTTTATTAGCGACATCGCATCTACGGTACGACTTTAGCAAAGAGTCGAATTGACATGTGCATGTTGCAGATAAATAAACCGCTAATCTTTAATTATTTAATTTAAAAAATGGCAAACTGGTTTGAATGTAGAGTCCGCTACGACAAACTCCAGGAAAACGGAGCTGCAAAAAAAGTAACGGAAGCATATCTTGTCGACGCCCTGTCGTTTACCGAAGCCGAAGCCCGAATCATCGAAGAAGAAACCCCGTTTATCTCCGGTGAATTCTCGGTATCGGCTGTTAAGCGCACCAAAATAGCCGAAATCTTCTGGAATGAAGCCGGCGACAAATACTACCTGGTAAAATGCGCTTTCATCACTATCGATGAAAAAACCGCAGCCGAAAAACGATCGAACTCACTTATCCTCGTTCAAGCTTCCGATTTCAAAAACGCATACGACACTTTCATGGAAGGCATGAAAGACACCTTGGCCGATTTCGAAATCGTGCAGATGACCGAGACCCCCTACATGGACGTTTACAAGATGAAAGTCACCATCTGATGACAACGATATCACAATCACTTGCCGCCATACGGTCGACACTCCCTGAAGGTGTCGATCTTGTGGCGGTTTCAAAATTTCACCCCGCCGAGGCTGTGGCCGAGGCATACTCCGCAGGCCAACGAGCTTTCGGCGAAAGCCGCGTACAGGAACTTCTCGACAAGGCAAAGCGCCTGCCGGCCGACATTCGCTGGCATTTTATCGGACACCTGCAGACCAACAAAGTACGCGCCCTGGTAGGCGCCAAGTGTGTCAGCCTCATTGAAAGCATCGACAGCGAACGACTCCTACGGCTCGTCGACGCCGAATCCGAACGTGCAGGCATAGTGTCGCGCGTACTCGTTCAGGCACATGTGGCACAAGAGGAAACGAAATTCGGCTTCCTACCCGATGAGCTGCTCGAATTTTTCGCCCGAGGCGGCTATCGCGACCTCAAGGCCACCCACATCTGCGGCATCATGGGTATGGCAAGCAATACCGACGACGAATCGCGCGTACGTGCCGACTTCGAAGCCCTCGCCCGACTGCGCACCGACATACTTGCCGCCGCCCCCGACCTCACCGGATTCGACATCCTGTCGATGGGCATGAGCCACGACTACCCCCTCGCAATTGCCGCCGGCGCAAACCTCGTCCGCGTAGGAACAGCCATTTTCGGCGAACGGTATTGACATACCTTTTCGACATCCGTCCTTATAAAATTTAGTTTCGCAAATAGAACTTATTTTTTGATTCACACAAGATTAATATTTATTATCTGAATTATTATCCGCAAATAGTGTTAATAATTTTTCAAAACAAAGCTAATACAATCTTGTTACTGAGTTGGAAATTTGCACCACATTTTGTTAATTTGCGCTCTAAAAATTATCGCTATTATGAATTTATCACCTTCGCTGGGGCATATTCTTTTGGTTGACGACGACAGCAACATCACCTCGTTGCTGCAGGTCAATCTGCGCAGCGTGGGATACAGCGTAGATGTCGTAGACAACGCCGAAAGCGTAGACCGCACGGCCCAGGACTCCACAAGCCTTGTGATTGTCGATGCCATGAATCAGCCTTACAGCGGCATGGACCTAATCTACGACTTCAAAGACGACCCCGCAACAGAGCATATTGCGATTATACTATATTCACCTATCAAAAGCGAGCGCATGGTAATCGACGCCCTCGATGCAGGAGCCGACGACTACATCGTCAAACCATTCTCGCTCAGGGAGTTGCTTGCCAGGGTAAAATCGGTACTGCGCCGCCACAGCCGCAATACCCGCAAGGCCACCCAGCTATCATTCCTCAACCTCACCCTCGACCCGACTTCGCAGACTGTAAAAATCGACGGCGCACCACTTGCTCTCACACGCACGGAGTACGCAATTCTTCATCTGCTGATCAAGAATGTCGACACCTACGTATCGCGCATAGAGTTGCACCACAAAGTATGGCCCGATACCGCCGCCGGGGCCAACGAGCGAATTGTCGACACCAATATCTCGCGCCTGCGTAAAAAACTCGGCGACCTTGGCAACAACCTCATCAACCGCTCGGGACACGGCTACATGCTCTCCACCAGCCCGCAATACACGGCTCTTTCATTTAAACTAAAATTA
>LUJM01000040.1 GCA_001689415.1 Bacteroidales bacterium M2
GTGGCTTGTGGTGTGTTTTGTTTACCGGGATGACCGTTTGTGCATCCGACAAGGGAAAGAAGCCCACACACGAAAATAAAGAGCCTTAACCCTTGCATGACATCTTGATTTTATAATCGGCAATCATCTTGTCGAATTGTGCCTTGCTGACCATGACTGTTTCTTCACCTTTGAGGGATGCCAATTCAAGGGCATCAAAGATTTGTTCGGGCATCACGGAGTAATAAGCCGGAACGCCATAAAAATCAGACACGGCAATTCCTATGGTCATTGTCATCATGTCGGCACTTATAGCCGAATATTCTTCAAGGGTCAAATCAACAACGGGGGCAACATCGGGGTGCAATGCCCTTTTCAGGTCGATTGCTTCAACCTTATCGAATATTGATTCCGGCAAGGCTTGAATCTTTAATGCCGGGTCTGCGATATTAACTTGAATCATATTTTGGGTTTTGATAGGTTTTCAATAATAGTCAGGAATCGGGCTTGTTGCTCGATAAGCGTATCAAGCGACCTTTGCTTTGCTTCAAGGAGCGACAAAAGGCGGTCAGCTTCACACGCGACAACCTTTTTGATGTTGACTTCTTCTTGGACAACTTCATCAACGGATTCTTTCACGTCGGCGACTTCCTGAACAATCTTGTCGCCGTTGATTGCATCGCCGTTTTGAACGTGCTGACCGCCGAATACAACATGGGGTTTGGTTAATAGCGACCGCAATATTGGGTGTTTTGACTTTGGAATTGTGCCGCCCGATTCCCAATTTTGGATGGTATTCACCGAAACGCCGACCATTTCGGCGAATTGCTTTTGAGTAAGACCCAATTTTGTGCGCAAATCTTTTATGTCTAAATCATTCATTTTTAATTATGTAACAATTTTTAACATCATCGCCTTGCAAAATATTGGGTGTTTTCTATTGACGAACACCAAATATTGTGTATCTTTGCAAGCGTGAACGGAACACATTGCAAAGTTAAAGCGAAAATGAACGCTTACAAATAGCAAATTTAAGTCATTTTAGCGAAACCGCCGCAACCGAAGCCGCAAAATTTCAAAACGACACCAAAAATTTCGCAACGATGAATGCAGATATTAAAGAAAAAATTGATGGTTTAACCCAAAGCACCCGTGTGCGGGTACTTGACACCATCGCCGCACTTGACAACGGCAAAGGTCGGTCAATCGAGTTTTATGCCGACGGGTCGGGGGTATGCTTCACGGTATGGTCGCCGACCGCCGACCACGGATGCCCGTGTGAAGTCGCCCGGTCGTTCAGCATGGAAGTTGCCCTTTTGATTCTCGCGGGGCATCGCCTGAAATCATCGGAATTTCCCAAATGTATGTAATAACCGCCGGGGCGGTGAATGCCGCCCCGCTTAATCACCCAAATATGAGCAAAGAAAACTTTTCATTCCTGAAAGGATGGTCGCAAGTCAAGAATGGCGACCTTGCCGAATGCCGCGACAAGCTGATGGCGGCACTTAACATCACCACCCGCGCCGCTTGGGGCAAACGCCTGAAAGGAGAAGTCGAACCGAAGATTTCCGAAGCCCGTGCCGTTGAAAGTGTTTTCGCCGAATACGGAATCAAGGAAGTGTGGGGGGCGGAATGATGAAAGTTGCAGAATTGACCAAACGCGAATCCGAAATTGCGGAATTGTTCGCATGGGGCGCAAGCAAGAAAGATGTTGCCAACCGCCTTTTCATTTCGGAACGTACCGTTGAAAATCACGCCCGGAACATATATGCAAAAATCGGGTGTCAAAAAATCAATGAATTGTGCGCGTGGTGGTTTTGCACAACCTTTCACATTTCCTTTGACTTGTCGCCGCTTAAACGCAAGATAATCGCCGGAATGTTCCTGATGCTTCTTGCCCCGCAAGTGTTCGCAATCGACCATCACGATTATTGCCGGACAATGCGCACAAGCACCCGCACGACAAGAACCATCCGCGCCCGTCGGTCGCGTAATGAAACCGAAATTGATTATCTAAACATCTAAAAAATTTCGCAACAATGAGAAAGATAAAATATATCCTCAAAGAGATTGCGGGCGGTCAAGACCTGACCCCGCGCCAACGTGCGATTTTCATGTGGTGGGGCTTATCCCTGACTTTTGCCGTGATATTCGCCGAATGCCTTTGGCTTTGCGCCCTGATGGTCGCTTCATTCGCATTGGCTTCACACTACATCAAAGAAGTTCCGATTCCCGAAGATGATTCCGCCGAATTATGATTGATATTGACCCGAACACAAGGTTGATTGACTTGACGGTTGGGCAACTTCTTGAACTGATAGAATCGGCATCAGGAAAACCGACGCAAGACGCACCGAAAGAACGCCGCCTTGAATATGGCATCGCCGGAATTGCCCGCATCTTTAATTGCAGTATCAGCACCGCCAACCGCATCAAGGCAAGCGGAAAGATAGACAAGGCAATTTCACAACGTGGTCGGTTGATAGTCATTGACGCGGACAGAGCTATTGAATTATTTAACAAGTAAATATAACTAACAATGAAGAAAGTTATCTTGAAATCGCTTACCCTTTGCAACTTCAAGGGTGAACAAGCAAGAACAACGCAATTCAACGCCGATGTTACCCGCATATCCGGCGGCAATGGTCTTGGCAAATCAAGACACTTCGATGCCTTCATGTGGCTTCTTTTCGGCAAGGACGTTCAAGACCGAAAAGACTACGAAGTGCGGACACACAACGCCGACGGGTCGTTGCTCCACGAAGTTGAATGCAGTGTGACGGGTGTTCTTGACATCGACGGTCAGGAAATCACATTGAAGCGTGAATCGGTCGAAGAATGGGTGAAACCCCGTGGTCAGGTTGACCGCGTGTTGAAAGGCACACACAACGAATGCTGGTGGAACGAAACCCCGGTCAAGGTGAAAGAGTTTGATTCCCGTGTCGCCGCCATCCTTGAAGCATCGTTGTTCAAGATGATAACGAGCCCGATGTTCTTTGCGAGCATGGATTGGAAGTTGCAGCGCACACAACTTTTCCAACTCGCCGGAACAATCACGGATGCCGAAATTGCCGCCAATAATCCCGAATTTCAACTTCTTCTTGACAAGTTGACCGGGAAATCACTTGCAGACTTCAAAAAGGAATTAGCGGCAAAGAAAACCCGCTTGCAAGGGGAATTGGATAACATTAAACCCCGCATCGACCAAACCCACAAGATGAAGCCGGAAAGCGAGGATTTTGCCGCCCTTGAAACCGAAATCGCGCAAGTGGACAAGGAGATTGCCGACATTGACAAAATCTTGTCGGACAATGCCGCCCTCATCCGTGCCGAATATAAGGCGGAACAAGAGAAGCAACGCAAGGTGAATGACCTTATCACCAAGCGCAACAATCTTGTCAGGGATGCCGAACAAGAAGCCAAAAACGCCGCATTTGAAGCCAATGCGACCCGTCGTGAACTGACATCGACCATCGAATCAAAGAAGCGTGAATTGTCAGCGATGAAGCGCACATTGCGCACCCTGACCGACACCCGCGACCGTTACGCCGCCGACATTGCAAGCCTTGAAACGACCATCAACGACAAGCGCAATGAATGGTATAAAGAGAACGCAAAGGCATATTCCGGCGATGATATTTGCCACCATTGCGGACAAGTCTTGCCAAAGGAAATGCGCGACAAGAACTTGGCGGACTTCTTGGCGACCCAAAAGGCGAAAAAGGATGCAATTCAGGCAGAGGGCAAACGCCTTGCCGCCCGGCTTGCAGACCTGAAAAAGTCACATCAGGACACCGAAAAGGAGATTGCCGACCAAAACGCCGCAATCGCCGCCGCCGAAAGTGAAATCAAGGACAAGGAAGCCGCCCTTGCAGCTATGCCCGAAAGCACCGCCGCAACCGTCGTGCCGGAAGAAGTCGCCGGATATGCCGAATTGACAAAGCAAATCGAGGAAGCACAAGCCGCCGTTGCGACTACGACCGCCGCCCCGGATGATTCCGAACATCAGGCAAAGAAAAAGGAATTGACCGACCGCCGCGATGCCCTGAAAAAGCGTCTTTTCGCCCGTGATGAAATCGCCCGTGCCGAAAAGGAGATTGAAGAATTGACCGAAAAGGGCAAACGCCTTGCCCAACAAATCGCCGACCTTGAAAAAGAGGAATACACGATTCAGGAGTTTACACGCACCAAGATTCGTGAATGCGAAGGCCGCATCAACGGTCTATTCCACAACGTCACATTCCGTCTATTTGATAAGACCTATGAGGGCAACACTTATGAAACGTGCATCCCCCTTGTCGATGGTGTGCCATTCGGCGCGGCAAACACCGCCGGACAAGTCAACGCGGGTCTTGACATCATCAACACGCTTTGTCGATTCTACGGCATTTGCGCCCCGATATTCATTGACAACCGCGAATCGGTGAACAACCTGATTCATACCGAAAGCCAAATCATTAACCTTGTCGTGACAACCGACAATAAATTAACAATCGAATGAGCAACGAAATTCAAAAAACAAATCCCGTCGGGGTGGTGACAACCACCGCCCCCGCGATGGTCGGGTTTAACTTCTTCGACCCGGTGCAGTTTGAAACCATGCAACGTGTGTGCAAGATGTTCGCATCATCCGACCTTGTGCCGGACACCTACAAGCCGAAAGTGAAGCAGATACCCAACGGCGCGAATCCTGAAATGGTCGCCGCTATTCAGTCGGAAAACAAGGCGGCAATGGACAAGGCGGTTGCAAATTGCATGATTGCCGTTGAAGTGTCAATGCGCATCGGCGCGTCGCCCTTGATGGTCATGCAGAATATGGCGGTTATCTACGGTCGCCCGTCGTGGTCATCAAAATTCCTGATTGCAACGGTCAATTCGTGCGGTCGTTTTGAACCCCTGCAATTCCGCTTCACCGACAAAGGGAATATCGGCAAAGTCGAATACACCGATTATGTGTGGAACGACCACACACGCCGCAAAGAAGCGGTCACAAAGACCCTTGACGGCACGAACATTCGCAACCTTGAATGTGTGGCTTACACCACCAAGAAAGGGTCGAAAGATGTTCTTGAATCCGCCCCGGTGTCGATTCATCTTGCCATCGAAGAACGATGGTTCACAAAGGACGGGTCGAAATGGCGCACAATGCCCCGTCAAATGCTAATGTATCGCGCCGCGTCGATGTGGACAAATGCTTATGCCCCCGAACTTTCGATGGGCATGCGCACAATCGAGGAACAACAAGACATCGTGGATGTCGAGTTTGAGGAAATCCCGAATGCCCCCGCCGCAACCGCGAACAACACCGCATCGACAATCAGCATGGATGATGCAAAGCCCGCACCAGCCCCGGCATCCCCTGAACCCGCCAATCAGGAAGCCGCCGCCCCGGAAGCAAAGGCAGAACCCGCGCCCGCCGCGCCTGAATCAACAACCGAAATGCCCGGATTCTGATGGACTTGAAGATTATCGGCAGCAGCTCAAAGGGTAATTGCTACATTTTTGACAATGGCGATGAAGCCCTTGCCGTTGAATGTGGCATCCCTTTCAGCCGCTTGCGCCGGGCAATGGACTTCAAGACCCGGCACATTGTCGGGGCGGTCATATCGCACGAACACGGCGACCATTCCGCCGCCGTCGGCAAGTTCCTTGAATATTTCATTCCCGTTTACACGTCGCGGGGAACGGCAAAGGCTTTGGGCATCGACCAACACAATCTTGTGCATCAGGTCGCCGACCACGAAATGGTTTCAATCGGCAAATTCCGTGTAATGCCTTTCAGGGTCGAGCATGATGCCGCCGAACCTTTCGGATTCCTGATTCATCACCCGGCAATGGGAACGACGTTGTTTGCCACCGACACCCGTTATTTGCGTTATGCCCCTTTCGGCAACGACAACATCATCAGGTTTCCCGGCGTGAATAACATCTTGATTGAATGCAATTATCGGCACGACATCTTGGAACGCAACCTTGCCGCCGGACGCTTGCCGAAAGCCCTTGCGAACCGAACCAAGAAAAGCCATTGCAGCTTTGCCGAATGCCGGGCGACAATCCATGCGCAAGACCTTTCCGGGGTTAACAACATTGTGTTGATTCACCTTTCGGATTCCAACGCAAATGCCGCCGAATTTCAAGCCGACATTGAAGCCGCGACGGGCAAGACAATCACGGTTGCCACGCCCGGACTAATAATTAAAAATTTCAGTAAAACACCCTTTTAATCACTTCAACAATGATAAAGTATAAACTTTCAAACACCGAAAACGGCGAAACCGTGGGTTGCTTCGCGACCCGTCAGGATGCCGCCGACGCAATAGACAACTACATCAGCGACGCAAACAATGGTCTTGACCCGACCGATGAAGAATGGTTAACCCCCTTTGATTTCGACCTTGAAGAAGTCGAAGTCAAGGAAGAACCCAACGAAACCATCACCGACTACATCACCGCCCGTGAATATCTTGGCGGCAAGGCGAACAAGCAATTCACGGTCAGCAAAAAAGTTGTCGCCGTCAACACCGTGCCGGGGCTTAAAGATGTCACCCGTCTTGTCGATGCCCTGAACCCGTCGCACGTCAAGGCACTTATCGCCCTGAACGAATTGTTCACCATCGCGGAAGCATGGAACAAGGCGGATGATTTCGTGCCGGACTTCTCAAACAGCCGTCAAGACAAGTGGTTTCCGTGGTTTGTCTATGACAAAGACCGTGCGGGCTTCGTGTATGCGAATACGAATGATGCGCCGTCGGCTGCGTATGCGTCTTTCGGTTCTCGGCTTTGCTTCAAAACCGCAAATCGCGCCCGTCAATTCGGAAATCAGTTCATCGACCTTTGGAACAAAGTTCTTTTGTTCTAACCATCGACGTGTCGCACTATGATACAAACAAAGTTCAACGAAACCCGCTTCACGACATCCGACACGGCGCAAGCAATGGGAATGTTCCTTGCCGACCGCCTTTTGAAAGAATGGACGGAAGATGTCGCCGACCAAGACACCGGGGAGATTATTCAAATCAAGCGGTGTGATGTCCTGATGGAACGCGGAACGGAAATCACCCCGGAAGTGGCAATGTCAATCAATTTTCACTTGCAGACGGGCGACATTACCGAATTTGAAGTGACTGACCAATGCCGCGTCGGATTCTACGACAAAGGCGATTATCCCGCCCCGTGGATTGTGACCGCGTATGTCAAGAGCAAGAACCGCAAGTTCATCTTGTATGCCCGTGGGCTTGAAGAAGCAATCGAAATTGCAACCGACTTCATCGAACAAAAGATGCCCGGACACTTTCAGTTTGTCAGTGTCAAGGGGTACAACGATTGCATCGCCATCACTGACAATTTCAACCGTTCCGGCTTTGAAGCTGACCGCGAAATGCCGGAAGACGATGGCGGGGTGCTTGAAGAAGAAGAAAACGTCAACGGCAAATTCTATTTGCTTGAATTGCACATTGCCCCGCAAGATGGGATTGAACACAACCAAACATTCCTTGTGTTCACGGATGATGCCGAAAAAGCGAAAGAACTTGCGAATAATTGGCTTGCGAAACGCGCCCGCGACAACTACGATGAAGCCGTTGCAAAAGGTGTGAAAAACCCTGAACGCTTCTTGTCGTTCAACACAACAATCAACACGGCAACCGTCGTGAATTGTTATTGCGTGATTCCGCCGGACTTTTCCCGTGAATACTTCAAGCACGACAAGCCCGAAAACAACGAATAACATCAATCAACCAACCCGCCGGGGAATCCGCCCCGGCGGTAAACGACAAAGCAATGAAAGATAAAACATATTATTTCCCGCACGACTACAACGCACGGAATGACCCCAAATTGCAAGATGTCCTTATTGAACACGGCGCGGCGGGTCTTGGCGTGTTTTGGTGTATTGTCGAGCAACTTTATGAACAAGGCGGGGAATTGCCCTTGAAGTCGTGCAAAAGCATTGCATTTGCATTGCATCAGGAATGCAAAATGGTTGAAAGTGTTGTGCAAGACTTCGGGTTGTTTGAAAACAACGGCGAAACCTTTTGGTCAAATTCTGTCAACAAGCGTCTTGGCAAGCGTCAGCAAATCAGCGAAAGACGTAAACACGCAGCCTTAACCCGCTGGCAATCAAGCACCAATCAGCAAACGCAATGCACCACCGATGCAAATGCAATGCAAATTGATGCAAAAGAAAAGAAAAGAAAAGAAAATAATAATACTTCTTCTATCGAAGAAGATAGGGAAAAACCGCAAAAGCGGTTTATTCCACCGACACTTGAAGAAGTGCAAGCGCATATTCTTGAAAAGGGTTATTCAGTCGATGCCGAAAGTTTCATTGCCTTTTATCAGTCAAAAAATTGGTATGTCGGCAAAAACAAGATGAAAGATTGGAAAGCCGCCCTTGTCACATGGGAAAAGCGCGAAAGAGAGAATCCGCGCCGCCCGGCATCCCGGAAAGCGAAAACGAGTGAATCACGAAACGTAAATGATGAATGGAAATGAACAACAAAAACGACATCCCCTGTCTTGATAAAATCTTACGGGCAATCGAAGAACGCGGCACTTTCGCCCGAATGACCCGTTATAAATACACCGGGGAAAACTACGACATCGAAAACGCCTTGAAGATTGTTGAGGCAATCGGCAAGAGCCGTGACCGCAAATTCGTGATTGATGCCGAAAACCGCTTCACTTACGAAAACTTCATCAAGTGGTGTCATTGCGACGCGACCATGAAGCAGATTCACCCCGACACCGGGGAAATCGTGCCGGGCGACTTATACGCCGGAATCTACATCGGCGGCACAACGGGGTCGGGCAAATCGTGGTGTCTTGAAATCATGCGGGCTTATGTGTCGGCACTTGGCTTCAAAATCACAATCCCGGTCAACTATGACAAAGAGGATTCCCGAACGTTGTGGTGGCGGATTGTCCGCGCCGATGAAGTGTGTGAGAAGTTTGCCGAAGATGGCAATATTTCGGAACTGAAAAAATTGCCGATTATCGCTATTCAGGACATCGGGCAAGAGCAAGAAGAATCCCTTTACATGGGCAACCGCGTTGATGCCGTCCGGCAGCTTATCGAGTATCGGGGCGACCTGACCAACGAATTAACCTTGATAACGTCGAATTTGCCGATGGCAAGCGACCGTCTTGTGACCCGTTACGGCGACCGTGTGGCATCCCGCTTGCGTCAAATGTGCAACAACCTTGTCATTAAGGGCAAAGACCGCCGAAAACTCTAACAATCAAATTTACCTAACAATGGAAAAAGAACTAACAACAACGACGGCACTTCAACAAGTGGTCTATAAGACCGAAAAAGGAACGCCCGTGACCGATTCCGTCAAGGTTGCCGAAGTGTTCGGCAAGATGCACAAGAACGTCTTGAAGTCAATTCGCAACATCTTGGGGTCGGCTCAAAATTTAGCACACAAGACATGGTTTCATCAAGTCACCTACATTGACGCACAAGGCAAGACACAACCCATGTTTCTTATGAACCGCGACGGGTTTTCCTTGCTTGCTATGAGCCTGACCGGGGAACGCGCCTTGCAATTCAAAGTCGGCTTCATTCAGCAATTCGACATGATGGAACAAGCCTTGAAAGAAATTGCCCCGGCGATTCCTCAAACATTCGCCCAAGCATTGCGCCTTGCCGCCGAACAAGCCGAAACCATCGAAGCCCAACAAAAGCAGCTTGCCGAACAAGCCCCGAAAGTGAATTTCGCAAAAGCCCTTGAAATCGCGGGTGAATCAATCCTTATCGGACAACTTGCAAAGCTGATATGCCAAAACGGTGTTAACACCGGGGAAATCCGGCTTTATCAGTGGATGCGTGACAATGGATTCTTGCATAAATGCGGGTCGGAATATAACGACCCGACCCAACGCGCCCTTGAAATGGGCTTGTTTGAGGTCAGGACGGGAACACGCTATCATCCGCACACGGGCGAACCAATCCA
>LUJM01000041.1 GCA_001689415.1 Bacteroidales bacterium M2
TAAGTGTCTTGGAATAACCTTAAAGTTACTGAAATTCAGCGACTTGACCAAATTTTAGTGTTCAATTTTATGCTAAACATCAGATTTTTAATGGATTAAACACCTGGCTCCTCGGAGCCGTTAACAAACTCTCAAAAAATAACCGAAGTATTGTAGAATAAGTATGATAAGAAATTCTTGGGAACGTTCTGTAGCACATTATATGCAGTCGCCCTATAGTCGGCATATCGCACGCGCACCGAGAATTCCGAGCCTGATATCAGACCGTCGGCAATACGCTGACGGAATGCGCCAAGGTCGGTAGTCACAATCTCGTAGCGGCCAACAGGACGCTGGAGCTCTATATCAATATTTGTATTGGCAGCCCACTCGTCGCGATAGTTACGAAGGTCGAGGTCGGCACAGCCACGGAAGCAGTCTTTGCGCTCGTTGTTGCCTACATAGTTGCCCTGGGGCATAACAGGGGTAAGCGATGTTGCATCATAGTAAAGGCCAGTTTCCTGTTCATCGGCTTTCACATAGTCGCTCCACACAAGCAGTGAATACCGGCGTGCATTGAGGCGGAATTTTGTCTGGAAAGAATAGTCGGTTTTACCGGCTACATTCTTTTCATATGCCACCTGGCGCTGCGCTACAGTACCGTCGGCGAGAACTGCGTCTACAACAAATCGACGAACATATTCTTCGTTGGCTTCCGGCAGCAGGTCTTGATTTGCACCCTCGCTGTCGGGAAGTTTGAGGCTCAGATCTACCGCTACCTCAACATTAACCTGAGTGGGGTCTACCCCCGTGCCCTCGGGTTCCTGAGTCAGCACACAACCGTTCCACAGAATCGAAGAAGCGGCTATTGCTGTCATTAAAAGAAACTTTTTCATTGCTTTTTAGTAAATGATTGGGGGTTAAAGGGAATAAACCAGACTTATTCCGATTCGGGTAGGACCGAAATAATTCTTTGTGCGAGTATCGATGAGCGCACCGTCGGTAATATTGAAATATGTGTTGTAGCGGGTGTTGATATAGCCGACACCGAGAGAGAACTCTGCTTTCCAACCACGACCCATGTTGAGGGTGTAGGCATATAGCAAGCTTGCACCCATAGCCGGGCGGCATGCTGTCTGATAGCGAGAGTCGTCCCAACGCGCGTTGAACCATGCAAGGTCGAAATCAACGCCTACGGCATTGCCTCGTCCGGGCTTTGAGAACCAGTATTTAACACCGGGCTGGATAGCGACTGTGCGTACGCCGCGGCTTTCTTTCCAATCCCAAAGGCTCCACATTACGGGGAGCTCGGCAGTCCAATGCTTTGCAAACTGACATTCATATGCCAAGTTGAGCACTGCAAAAGCATCGTATGCTATATTGGTCTTAACGGCCATATAAAGACCGCTTTCTTGATTCAGGCTTTCTACGGCTTTTTGATTAACTTTCTTTGCGCCTTTTTTAGTGCCTTTTTGAGCACCTGCCGACGAGGCTACGCCGGTTCCTTTTGCCCCTGATTTGCCCGCAGATTTCACTTTGGGTGCAGGAGCGCCTTTTTGAGCCGTCTTCTCGACCGGGGCCGAGCTGCGCACCCTCGGTACCTGGGCGTTGACTGCTGTCAGACCCGCGAGGATTACGGCCAAGAGAATTGTGCTGAGTTTTTTCATTGGATATATTTAGGTTTATTTTAATTCATTCTTACTTTCTAAGTCTCAAATCCGCCCGCTGTTGTTGGCTTGGCGGGCCAACAACAGTCGGGGATTATTATTAGATTTCGAGATTGGGAACAACGTCGGTAAGAGTCGTGATATAGCCGTTTTCGTTAATCACAGTTTCCTCGCCTTCGTAGCTTATAGTTATCGATTCTTCACCTTCTTTCTGTACGAGGAACGACGGTTTTCCTTCTTTTGTAAGGTTCACGTTGATCAGCCAGCCCGGTACGCGGATTGTTCCGTCCTTGCGCACGCTCGGTTTAACCGACGGATGCTTGACAGCATGCGAATTTACGAGGGCTGCGAAACGATAAACCGGCGCTTTCTCTGATTTTGCTGTAAAGTGGTGATGGTTGGGATATTTCTTGAAGTTACCTTTTGCATCACCTTTGAGCCAGTTGGCTGCGGGAACAAAGAACTGATCTGTGGTATCACATTCGAGAGCACCCGACGAGAAGAGGAATGCGTCGGCCTGTGCGCCACGGTTGATTGTATTGATATGCACATAGTTGGCATTATCCTTATTAAATTCAATCGGGCCGTATACCGCGTGGAGCAGATAGTGCCACGATACCGGCTGATCGGCTTCGAGTTCGTCGTAAACGAGTATCCAGCCAGAGCCTCCGAGGTCTATAAGGTGGCGGCGGAAGGTCTTCACATGGTTTTCATCCCAACCGTTTTCTTTGCTGAATTCCACATCGCTCTGTTTGCCACGCTCGAGCCACAGGGGCGAAATCACATTGCCATAAGCATTTGATGCATCGCCGAGTACATAGTTGATTTTATCACTGTTATAGAATCGGGGAATCCAACCGTAGCCTTCTACACCAATCTGCTGGTTGTTGCCGTCGGGAAGGATAGTATTGTGTGCACGCGATGCACGGTGGCAGAGGATTGAGTGCAGATCGGTAAACGATGTGTGGTGACCGGAGCTATAGAAAAGAGGACGACCACCATAGAATGTGTTGAATGCATTCTGATTGGAGATTGCATGCGATGTCGAGCCATAAGGCGACGAGCGGAAACTCCACATCGAGTTGGCCTGATTGCGGTCCCAGTTGTTGCAAGCCGAGGCAAGTCCGCTCTCGGGGAAGGTGTAACCATTCATCAGGGCTGTAAGTCCGGGGCCGGTAGGCAGGGGTTTGTCGCACTGAAGACGGAACCATGCAAGGTCGCCGGGTTTGGCAAGGTGTGCCTTCTTGAGGTATTCGGGTTCTTTTTCGAGCGTACGGCGAACGAAGTCGGCGGCTATGCTGTTGTTGCGCACACGGGCCATAGCATCGAGATAACCAATGCGGATAGCGTTCGGACGTGCCACATTCTGGTGAGAGCTGCCGTTACCTGCCGATTTCTGGAAGGGAGGACAGTGATACATCGTATAGAGTGTATTGTTGTCGTACCAGGGATCTGAGAAGAAATCGTAGCCGGTTACACGCGAATAGAACCAAGGCATCTCTACGAGTGTGCGGGTATTAACGGTGAAATAGCTGTCGCCATTGTGCCATGCGCCGTCGCGGTTTAGACCGGGGAAGCGGCAAAGCCATACATTGTAGCAGTAATCGGCCCAAAGGTCGCTTTCAGGGAAATCGCCGTAGGTAGCATAGACTGCCATTGAAGTGATACGGAAATTCATCTGCCACAAATGGTTCTCGGCAATATGGTTTTCAAGATAGTTGGTATAATGACCATACATCTTGGCGATACGCGGACGGAGCTGTTCGAGGAACTCTTTCTTCTGCGCATCAGTCATAATGTTGAAGAACGAGTCGTAGGCCATGGATGCAAGCGAAACTATAGCACCGTCGTTGAAGTCGCCCTTTACATTGGGGTTATCGCTCCATTTAAACATGGTAGTGATACGCTTGATAGCTTCGTCGGCATATTTGCGGTCTTTGGTCAATACATAAGTGCGAATCAACGCCTCGCAAGTGCTCTCTTCTGCATCGATGATACGGCGTGATTCACGAGTAAGATATGCACGAACCTGCATTTCGTTTTTCAGATTCTTTACCTTGTCGGTGCGGATATCCTCTACTCGTTTCATAGGCTCTACGAGGGCTTTGTCGGCTACCTCGAGATACCATTTATATTCAGGCTTTTCTTTGGCTTCGGCTCTGAATTCGTCCCAATTTGCTGCATCGATGAGAATACGCGGATGGCTCTTGGGCAGTTTGTTGATAAACTCTTTATAGCTCGGGGGAGCAAACATTTTAGGATTATCAACTACCGTAAACGAGTATACAGGGCTCCATTCCTCTGTACCACCCTCGTTTACCAGGGCATGCTGCCAGAACCACTGTCCGGCTGCGAGAGGTTTTTCGGGATTATAGAAGGGCCAGATACGGTCAACAGTAACAGTCTTTCCGGCCGGGAAGCTCTTGTCGGTAGAATAACGAAGGCGATATTTCAGCTTCGATTTATCCACTTTCTTAACCGTATGTTCCATGCCGTCAAGGGGCGCACCCTTGCCACGTGCCCATGCAGGCATAGGCCATTGAAATGATATAGCACGTTCGCTTTCCACCCAGCCGTCGGAGGGATTGGGTGTAGCGCGGCTTTCATGCATCAGACTGATGTCAGTTAGTCGGATATTGGCATCAGGCGCGGCATACACTGGGGTCGCGGCGGCTAACAGGAGGCCAAGGCTCAACAGTATTTTTTTCATCATGATATTGATTTATCGCAACAGTTGCGATTGGTTATTATCGACTTGGTTTTGTGGCTTGAATCCGTGTATTTTTCACATCGCAAAATTAGGCAGAAAATAATATTTGGCATGTTAACGCTGTATCGAAATATGTTATTTCTGACTTAATAAATGTCGCATTTGTTGAAAAATCACATTTTTTAAATGTGTTTAACTGCAGTGGTATAGCAATTTACTCATTTAACTTCTGTTTTAAGCGGCTGTTCAAGGCGACGGCGGAAATCGGAGAGGTAGTCGGTCCACGTATCCCAGTCGGGCATGAAGCCTTTCGACCATCCCGAACCCCAGTAATATACATACGAACTACCCGGAGTATAGTCACCTTTGGCAAGCAGGTGTGCTACCGCATCGCCCTCGGCCTGTGGCATCGGACTGAGTACGATTGTGTCGGCCTGCGGTGCTACAACACCTACATATATCACGCCGTTCTGTCCGTCGGGATTGTCGGTTAGGTCAGCACATGCCATAAACGAGTTTTCATTGTCAAGGATATAGCCGTCGGGGTTATGTTTGTGAAGCACAATACCGGGCGCAAGGGTTGCTGATTCCGACAAGCCTTCGTAGCTAACCTCGGTACGGTTGAGGAATTCGCCGCTGTCGAGTGTAATAATTCTGGTTTCGCGAACTGTAGAATCATTACCGAACGCACCTGCCGGATATCTCAGGCTCACACAGAAACGCAGTGGGCCGTTGTCAAGAATTTCGAAATCTTCGAAGCACCAGGGATAGGTTATCACCCCTACAGAATCGATCAGTGCCGCCGTGCCAGCTCCGAGGGTGGGGCCTACTGTATATACATCCATACCTTCGCCATGGTCTTCGTGGAAACTTGCCACTTTGGCAAACGCATCGCGATATCGCTTGGCCACAACAGGATGCGATACGGATTTTGTCCACACATCGTAGCCAAAAGCACGTTCGCCGGTAGCTTGCAGCGCCGGGCCGTAGGCTCGGTATGCCGCCTTATCGTTCTCCCATGTCAGGTCGTCCTTGCGTCGAGGATAGAAAGCCCCGCATGCAATGGTATCGACTGCAGCAGGCGTTCCGGCACTCAAAGTATATACAACGGTAGAATTTGCTGCAACAGTAGCCGGAAAAATAACGAGCGAATCGTGGGTTATCTGGTAAGGCACTTCTATTTCTGACGCATCTGTGATAACAAAACTACCCTGCCCCATAACTTTCCGTACTTCGGACAGCGAAACCTGGGCAAGTTCATTTTCGCGGGATATATCCGATTGATTAGCCACCTCTATAACATGACGCGAATCACACGACACGAGGGCTATCGGCAACAGCAGTAATGATATATATTTCATCGATATTAATAGTTTGAGATTATCTAATTTCAATTTACCGGAATAAATCGACGGCGCGAATATCTAAGGCCGCCCGGATTTTCATCGAACCAACGGCCCAACAAACGACGATGCTCCTCTACAATTTCCTTATAATCCGATTCTATTGCGAGATTGCGCATCTCAAGTCGGTCACATTCCATATCATATAGAGCCTCGCGATTTTTACCGGCTTCGTAAAGTACATATTTATATTTAGGCGTGCGCAGCATCCAACCTTTGGTGCCACCGGTCTGAGCAAAATCTGTCTCAGTCACCACGAAATCCTGTGTAGGTGTTTTTTCAGGATTCTCAGCCGCACGTCTGAAACTCTCGCCCTTGCACCAGCGCGGCTTTTCTACCCCTGCCCAGTCAAGGACGGCGGGCATAAGGTCAATACCATTGTTGACCAGTGCTTCTGTCACCTTACCGGCATTTTTCTTATTTCCGGGCACACATACTATCAATGGTATATTTGCGGTTTCTTCCCATAGCGCGGTCTTTTGGTTCCACTCGTGAGCACCCTGACCATCGCCATGATCCGATGTAAAGATCACAACTGTGTTTTCCCACAAATTTTGGCGGTCTATTTCATCTACAATCTTTGCAATTTCACTATCGACATGCTCTACAAGTCGGAAGTAATTGTTGCGGTAACGACGCCAATCATCGGCAGTATAGCCTTTCGATGGATACAGGCGATAACTTTGCTCGCGTTCCCAAGTTAGAATATCTGGATCGTAAGGTTGCACAAGGTGGTTCGACGGCAAGTTGGGGCAATCAGCTATCGATAATGGCTCTTCAATCTCAGCCTCCGGCAGGCGTTGCCCGCGGGCATATTGGCAGATATTGTGAGGATTGTCAAACGAGGCCACAAGGAAAAACGGCTTGTCGCCCCTATCTGATTTAAGGAAATCTACAACCGATTCCGATAGTCCGTTGTCATCATGTCCGTGCAAGCGCTCGAAACCAAAAGCTTTTTCGGCAGGGAGTGCATTTGTATTGACATGCCATTTACCGGCATATACACCCCTGTAACCCGCATTTTCCATTATATTGCCGAGCGTACGGTTTTTCAGCGAATCCGGCAGTGGGGTTTCGTTTTCGAGCATACCGCACTGCGAAGGCATAATGCCGGTAAACATCGCCGCACGCGACGGCCCGCTCAGGGGCATGGCGCAATATGCATTGGTAAAACGCACACCCTTCGAGGCAAGGCGGTCCATTGCCGGTGTCTTAAGGTAGCTATTGCCGGCACAACTCATGGCGTTTGCACTTTGTTGGTCGGTCATGATATAAATGATATTCGGCTGCTTGGCCACCATTGCGTACGCACTTGCCAACAGCAGGCTCACGGTGACTGTAGATTTCTTCATGGCAACAAGGTTTTTATTTTTCTCTATCGCAAAATTACTATAATATATCTTGACTCGCTTTTTGCCTTGTAGAATAATAAAAACCGCGATATCGTTTGTGTCTAATTTTATATCAATTTTGTTGAATCACACAGACAAGTAGTTGATTTATAGTACGACTGTTGAAATACGTAGTACGTTTGTTGAAACTTGCACCGACTTATTTTGCCATAAGCAAAATAAGCTTTAACTTCGCATAGTATTTGAAAAAACACAAGCTCCGGCAGAGGATTTTTTCATCTTACCCAATTTTATTTTTTGAAAAAAATCTGTAATTTCGCAATCGAATCTATCGATTGCCACACCATGAAAAAATTAGTAATCATAGCGCTTGTTCTGATTAGTTTTGTAGCATCGGCAGCCGTACATACCGAACTCAAATTTATGCAAATCGGTATCTCCAAAGGCTTATCTCATGCTACAGTTTCTGCTATCGGACAGAGTTCCGACGGATATATATGGATTGCGACACCTGATGGACTCAACCGCTACGACGGTTATTCTTTCGGAGTGTTCCGACACGACAGTGAGAATCCTAACACTCTGCGCGACAACGCAATCAAAAACATTGCCTTTGATGTCGACGGCATAATGTGGGTGAGTGGCTCCGACTATCTGTCGAGATACGATAAATCTGCCGAAATTTTCCAAAACTACCCTATTGATAGCAACTATGTAATTACCTCGATTCTGCCTATCGACGCAGACCGCATCTTAGTTGGCACAAAAACGGGGTTACAAACTTTTACTCCTTCTACAGGAGAGTACCACAGAGGCTTTGCGGGCAAAGAATTTAACAAGCAGGTGGCATCGCTCAGCCGACAAGCCGACAAAGTATTCATATCCGCAGCAAAAGACGGATTGATCAGCCTCGACCTCCGCGACGGCACATTAACGGAGCTGCATCTCGACGGCAACCCCTATGTTGCTCACACTCTACCCGATGGTAATTCTCTCTTGGTAGCAACCGAGGGACACGGTCTATTCCGTATCGATGCCAAAACCGGACGTATTATTGCTCGATACAGAAAAGGAGGCCCGGAAGGTCTTGGCTCTGATTATGTGCGCTCTATGGCTCACGACAACCAAGGCAGAGTATGGGTGGGAACTTTCAACGGGCTCGACATCCTTGATGTAGAACGTAAGCATTTCACTCACTTCGGCGCCACTTCTCAAAACCCCGATCAGCTGTCTCACGCCTCAGTAAGAAGGATATATGCAGACCACCAGGGCGGCATGTGGCTCGGAACTTATTTCGGCGGACTCAACTATTATCATCCGCTAAAAAACCAGTTCCAGATACTACGACATTCACCGGTGCGCCCGTCGCTAAACGACAATGTGATAGGCACAATGACCGAAGATTCCGACCATTCGATATGGATAGCGACTAACAGCGGTGGTATCAACCTTTATAATCCCGCAAAAGATAGTTATCGCTACTACACTACTGCCGACGGCCTTGGCTCTAACGATGTTAAAGCTATATTTATCGACAAAAACAACGATAAGGTTTATGTAGGCGCACACCTGGGCGGCCTGAATATCATAGATAAAAAGACCGGCAAATTGACTCGGCCATCAAACGCCCCATCCAATATATATGCTATTTTACCGGCAAAGAAAAGCGGTTTCCTGTGGCTGGCAACTATCGAAAAACTCGTACTTTACGATATTGCAAATGAAAAATCCACAATCGTACCGACAAACGGTTTGCAACGCATAACCAATCTTTACCACGATAGTAAAGGTTTGCTGTGGGTATCGGGCGAAGACGGTGTTGCAGCATTTAAGGAAGATAAGGACTGCAACCTAACGCGCATCAACAGTATTCCGCAGGTAATCAACGAATACCGCAGCGGTATTAATAATGTATACCTTAGCCGAGACGGCGAAAATTATTACTTCTCGACCAACGACGGCCTTATACGCTATAATTCTGTTATTGATTCAATTCAGCGTTACACTACCGCACACGGGCTACCTAACAACCTTGTATACGGCGTATTAGAAGATTCGAATGGTAATCTGTGGTGTAGTACCAACTGTGGACTCGCGTTTCTTAATCTGACCAATGGCACTATCCGCTCCTATTTTGACCGCGACGGACTACAAAGCAACCAGTTCAATCTCAAGAGTTTCCTTCGCAGCTCGTCTGGTTACCTATATTTCGGCGGTATCAACGGCCTCACATATTTCAACCCTTCGGTGCTCGAATCAAATCCTTATGCGCCCGCTCCTATAATATCAGGCCTAAGGCTTTTCAACAAAGATGTGACACCGGGCGACGATAGCGGCTTGCTCGAAAAATCGATTGCAGAGACCAAAAAAATCACACTTGCCTCAAACCAGACTGTTTTCACCCTCGACTTTACAGTATGCAACTTTGTTGCCGGAGACCACAACACCTTCTCCTACAAGCTCGAAGGTCTTGACAAACAATGGACTACAATCGACGGCCCCGGCTCGGTAACTTACTCCAACCTTCCTTCAGGCACTTACAGATTCCTGCTCCGTGCCGCAAATAACGACGGTGTATGGAGTACCGAAGAAACCGACCTCGACATCGTTATTATGCCTAAATGGTACAACCGCTGGTGGGCTCGCACACTTTTCACCCTGCTGGTTATAGGTGCCGTAGCCTTGGTAATGGCATATATCTGGCGACGCAAAGCACGCCGTCAGCAAGAACGTCTTGCAAAAATCGATCTCGAACGTCAGCACGAACTCAATGAGATGAAAGTACGCTTTTTCATCAACATGTCGCACGAACTGCGTACACCTCTCACGTTGATATTGCTACCTATTCAAGAACTTTTGCAACGAGCCTCTGACCGAAAAACCATTCAGAAACTCACCATTGTCAAAAACAATGCCGAGAGAATACTTCGCATTGTAAATCAACTGCTTGACTATCGCCGCGCAGAAATGGGCATGTTCAAATTGAAAGCCGAACCGGTAGTAGTCAATGACTTGTTACATAAAATATTTACTAATTACGAATACCAGGCAGCACGCCGCAATATCGACTACAAACTCGATTCCACACTACCCGAGACACCGGTTATGTGCGACCCGCAGTATATAGAATTGATTTGCAATAATCTGATTTCCAATTCATTTAAATATACACCAAAAGGTCAATCCATCCATATTTCACTCACACAGGGCGGATCGGAGACAAACCCTACTCTAAAAATCACTTTTGCCGACACCGGTTGCGGAATTCCGCCCGAAAAGCTGCCAGAAATTTTCACCCGATTCTATCAGGTTCACGACCGCAAGGGCGGCAGCGGCATTGGTTTGTCGCTCGTAAAACGCCTTGTCGAGTTACATCACGGCACCATATCCGTTGACAGCGAACTTGGCTCAGGCACAATATTTACAGTCGAACTTCCTATTGGCGACAACGAATACAGCGCAGAAGAACGCGCACCTCAAGGCACTAAGCCTCAGTCAGATGCCTTGGAAGCACCACTCAATCTACCCGACATCCCAGACGAAGGTGTCGAAGTTGATACTGCAAACGAAGACCTACCCGCCGACAGTGACCGCGAGACACTCCTGGTCGTTGACGACAACCCCGACATTCTCAAATACCTTTGCGAGAGCTTGTCAGAGCACTATAATGTAGTACCGGCAGCCGACGGTGCAAAGGCTATACAGATTCTATCAGGTCAAAATGTCGATTTGATTATAACCGACATCATGATGCCCGATATCGACGGCGTACAGCTGTGTAGAACGGTAAAACGAAATCTGCGCACATCTCACATCCCGGTCATCATGCTTTCTGCCAAAAGCGACGTTTCCGACCAGCTCGGCGGATTCAAAGTCGGCGCAGACGACTATATCGCGAAACCTTTCTCAATGGAAGTACTTGCATCGAAGATTCGCAACCAGCTCCGTACACGCCGACAGGCAATACGACATTTTACTGACTCGTCTGAAATCAAACCCGAAAGCGTAGCTCTCAATCCCCTCGACGAGGAATTCCTCAAAAAGGCCATGGAAACCATGGAGAAACATCTCGACGATTCCGAGTTCTCGACCGATGCCTTTGCCGGGGAAATGTGCATGAGCCGTTCGAATCTCCACCTTAAGATGAAAGCCCTTACCGGCGAGTCGACAAACGAATTTATACGTCGTTTCCGCCTGCGCCGTGCCATGGAACTGCTCAAGACCGGACGCTATAACATCTCTCAAGTGAGTGCGATGGTTGGCTATGGAACACCCTCGTATTTCGCTACTTCGTTCAAGAAATTCTTCGGCGAACTTCCCTCGGCATTCCTTAAAAATGAGTAACTAAAATACGGCTTTCAACATTTTTGTAGTCTTTTTGGACAAAATTAGAAGCTCGTATTCCTAAATTACGACCTTACAACACATTTCCGAAAGAGTTTACCACTTATTGGTACTAACTTTGCACCGAACCCTTATACGAATTTGCAAGCACTTAATAGCATGAAAAATCTAATTACTTTAGCCCTCGGATTTCTGGCTGTTTCCATGCCCGCATATGCAGCCGACTGGACTTCTGCTCCTGCAGCGGCAGCGGCCGACCAGCTCGCTTACCAAGCCGACGCTATCAAAGAGCCCGGTAAATTCCCGCGTGCGCTCTATACCGACTACTCTATCCCATTGGTTGCATACCACCTCGAACGTGAACCCAAGGATTTTTATCCTCAGATCGAACTTCGCAAACATCCCGATCTTTCTAACTTTATGACCGTACGTTATGGCGATTACTCCGATTGGACTTCGGGATTTTTCCCCGGTTCGCTTTGGCTCGCCTACGAACTCACCGGTCGTGAAGATATTCGACGCCGTGCCGAAAAGTTCACAAACCAGCTACTGCCGGTATCGTACATGACAACCACTCACGACCTCGGTTTTATGGTCAATTGCTCGTATGGCAACGCCCTACGCCTGGCTCCTAACGACTCGATTCGCGAGGTAATTGTACGTACTGCCGACAACCTCATCTCGCGCTTCGACCCAAAAGTAGGTTGCATCCGTTCTTGGGATTTCGGCCCGTGGAACTACCCTGTAATCATCGACAACATGATGAATCTGCAGTTGCTGTTCAACGCATCGCGCCTCACCGGCGACAACAAATACCGCGACATAGCTCTAACTCATGCCGACAAGACTATCAAATGCCATTTCCGCCCCGACTACACTTGCTATCACGTAGTTAGCTACACCCCCGGCGGCGAAATCGAAAGTCGTGGCACATTCCAAGGCAAAGCCGACGAATCTGCATGGGCTCGCGGACAGGCTTGGGCTCTCTACGGTTATACCGAATGCTATCGCGAAAGCAAAAAAAATGAATATCTCGAGCAGGCTCGCAATATTGCCGCAATGATTATGAAGCGTAACACAGCTCCCGACCTCGTTCCTTATTGGGATTTCGACGCCCGAGAGGCTGCTGATTCTCCCCGCGATGCTTCGGCCGGTGCATTGTATGCTGCCGCTCTGATCGAACTCAGCACTCTTGTGCCTGAAAAAGAAGGTAAACGCTACCTCAAATATGCCGAGCGCATTCTCAAAACCCTCGCAACACCTGCTTATACAGCCCCAAAAGGCGAAAACGGTGGTTTCGTTCTCATGCACTCTACCGGTTCACTCCCCCACGGTTCTGAAATCGACACTCCCCTCAGCTACGCCGATTACTACTATCTCGAGGCCCTATTGCGCCTTCGCCGTGTGAAGTCCGGCCTTCCGGCCGCTGACTGGGCTTCTATCAAATAGGATTCTCATAGTTCATAAATCAGATATTGTTTTAGCTTATTTTTAAGGTTAGTTCGAAAACGGACTGCAGAAGCGAAATCTGCAGTCCGTTTGTTGTATGCTTATAATCTTACGCCAACCCCGAGCATCAGATTCTGCGGTTGCCTGAAACAGCCGAGCCGATAGCCGGTATTGAGATAAATATGCTTGCTTACAAATGTCTTGAGTGTCAAAGACTGATAAAAGCGCTCATTGCCAAGAGGGGATAATAAATCGTACCCTATTCCTACATTTACCGAAAAAATCGGCATGGTCAGCTCTGCATGTGCCGAAAGGCCGAGACTTATTTGTTTGCCAAACGGAGGCCTATAGAAGCGTAAATCATCTCCGCTTGTACCTTCGACCCAATACGGCTCAATACCACTGCTTTCATCCCACTGGAAATCAAGAGATACACCGGCTGCAACCCAACGATTAAGTTGGCGCATGGGCGAAAACTGGAGGCCCAACACTCCGAAACTTCCCGGACTTAGTTGTGGATCTTGGCCTACGCCGACTGTGACTATGCGCTTACGCCAAGACCCAAATGCTGTGATATCATAGAACCAGCGCCCTCTGTCGGCCTCTGCGGCAAGCCATTGTGGTGTTTCCTTTGCAGTACTTTGTTCACCCAAAACATACGACATGCCTATCGATGCCCCAATCGAATTGACACCGGCGTTGGGCCACGAAGAATTGCCGTTAGAAAAATGATTGCCGGTAATTCCGAAAGCAAGATGCCAGCGCGAAGCGATACGGTAATTGAGCTTAAACGCAAGGCCCATATGAGCGCTTGTCGACGAGCCCAAGGCCACATTCGTATCATCCTTATCCCTGTCATAGTGTCGCCAGCCGAAAGCCGCGCCAAACTGCCATTCGTAACCGAACCACAACCTATCACTAAACCTGACAATCGGTGCGCCCTGATATACATATACCGACACCGGCGTACCAATCAAACTACCGGAATAAAAGGAATTTACCCCGACTGCAACACCCTGATACAGGTCTCGATAAAGCAGACCCTCTCTGGTATTGGCATCAAAACTAAAATCTGCCTGCAAGGATGTAGAAATAGAAGAGCGTATCTTTCGGTCCTGCAGATTATAACCCTCTAAAAACGAATTTGTAGCAGGCACATATGCCGGATTTACCCCCACCCCGACACGCCATAATAGCGGACGGGAAAAGGACGACGGTATAGAATCGGCATACAGCGAAATACACACCGCCAGGAGCGCTAATAATATGATTATCCTATTCTTCATGTTCTACTTCTATTTTATAGCTTACCGGATAACGCGAAATGCAGCGATACTGCACTGCAACTTCTCTATTCGTTACTACATTCTTAAATATCATCGTTCCTTGGCTGAGAGCCCTACTGAACGACACTTTACACACCACCCTCACTTTTGAGTAAGCAGGGATATCGACGTTGACAAATTCTGAAATGTATTCAGTACGAGTATCATTCATCGGAAAACCCGGTCTTATACCGTCTACTTGAGCGATATTCCACCCTGCGGGAGTATATACAGGCAATGGCATCGTAAACGTACGATCTCCGACCCAAGATTCCCCACCGGGCAGCGACACATCTATCGCAGCCTGGTTCAAATATGGTGTAACCCTCAAAAACTGAGCAACAGGACTGTTATTATTGACAACTACTGACTCTGATTTCGTACCTGCATTTTCGTTGATTGCCAAAATATCATCATACTCTATCCTTATCAGTTCCAAGGCTTGCCCGGGGCTCACCTCGATATCTATTACCCTGATACCATAGGAATAATAAAGCCGCACAGTCCAATGCCGGGGTGTTAGATTATTATTATGGCTCCTAAGAACGATAGTGTTGCCGTTTTTTACAAGTTCAAAATACATATTCGACGAATCGCACACTATCCTTCCAAGCCTTGAAGCGGGCACATAGCTGTCGCACTCTTTTCCTTCGGTATCATAGTACACACAACTGCCGTTCAGGAACTCTGTCGCTTCAAGGCTGATACGTTCGAGTTCGTGCGTAACGATACCAATCACTTCTTCACTACCCTCTCCACTGATATCAACATGCATATTTTCTGCAATATCGCCGCCGTCAAGAAAGATGTCGTTATTGCACGACGCCAACAAAAATACTGCAATAAAAAGCAATAATGAGGAAAAATATTTCATTTGCACAAAATGATTGGTTTCTGATGATAGCAACTTTGCTTGGTTTATTATATAGATGGCAAAGATAATCAAAAGTTACACGCTATCCATTATCAATGTAGCAAATTCTTGAATAATATTTCTTAAATTTGCACTAATCTATCAGCTTTGTTCAAGCTCTATAAACTACGATAATAATGGTTAAACAGATCGAAATACAATTACCGGCGATGCGACGTGGATGCCACCTCATAACCGGACATATATTAAACCAAATCGGCAAAATACTACCTGACACAGGCCTGCTGAATGTTTTTGTCAAGCACACTTCTTGCGCATTGAGCATCAACGAAAACGCCGACCCCGATGTGCGAACCGATATGGCCAAGATTCTTGATAAGCTTGTTCCTGAAAATCAGCCTTTTTACGAACACACCATGGAAGGTAGCGACGATATGCCGGCTCATGCAAAATCTTCAATCTTAGGCGTTTCTATCACTATCCCCATTAGCAACAACCGCCTGAATCTCGGCACATGGCAAGGAATATACCTATGCGAATTTCGCGACTATGGCGGCCCGCGTAAATTAGTTCTAACAATTTATTCCTGACAACTATGGAAACTCCGACTCTCAACGAACACAACAAACAGGAATTTCCCCCCATGCACACTGCCGAGCACTTACTCAATGGCGAAATGGCTCGCCGATTTGCTTGCGGGCGTGCATTTAGTGCGCATATCGAACGCAAAAAGTCGAAACTCGACTACCACTTGCCCCGGCCTCTTACCGACGACGAAATCGCGTCGCTCGAAAACTATGTCAACAATGCCATTGATGCCGATGTCGAAGTAACAGAAGAGTTTATCACCCAGGCACAGGCAATGGCACGTTTCGACCTTAGTCGTCTGCCCGACAACGCTTCAGAAACGGTAAGAGTTGTCCACATTGGCGATTTCGACCAATGTCTATGCGCCGGAACACATGTAAAACGCACTTCCGACATTGGCCGCTTCCGCATATCAAGCACAAGATACCAGGACGGCGTACAACGAATCGTCTTCCGCCTCGACGAGAAGCTATAAATATCCTAACTCTTTCGCGGCATTAAAAAGCGAACGGCAACGGCCGGATAATGTAATCAAGGAGAATCTAAATCACACCTCAAGAATCTATGATAGAAACCCCACGACTCATACTGCGCGAATGGCTCGAAAGCGATGCCGACGACTTATATAAATATGCGAGCGACCCCGATGTCGGTACACCGGCGGGCTGGCCACCACACACTTCCGTAGAAATGAGTCTGTTTGTAATCCGCGAAGTTTTCTCTGCACCCAACACCTTCGCCGTAGTTTTGAAAGAAACCAACGAAGTAATCGGATGCTGTGGTATTGTGCCCGAAGAAGCAAGGCCTACCGACTTCATCGGCAAATACGAGCCGGAAATTGGCTACTGGTTAGGCAAACCTTTCTGGGGAAGGGGCATCATGCCCGAGGCTGTACAAGCCCTTTGCGATTATGCCCAAAAACACTTGGGAGTCAAAAGACTGTGGATAGCATTCAACGACGATAATCATAAATCAATGCGCGTGGCCGAGAAGTGTGGTTTCGTATACCGGCGCACTCTCGACTGCGAATCTCATCGGGAATTATACTATGCAAAAGATTGCTGATTTGCTCGATTTTGGCATCGTCGAAACCGACAAGCAATTCCTCTTGCCTCTACTGCTGATTGGCGACGAATCCGAGTCCATGATCGCACGATACCTCGACCGTGGCAGTTTATATGCCGCCAATATCGGTTCTGAACATGTAGCTGTATGCCTCACAACCGACGAAGGAGATAATGTAGTCGAGGTCAAAAACCTGGCCGTACTTCCGCAATATCAACGCAAAGGAATCGGCAGAGCGATGCTCGAATATATCGAGCACTTGAATTCCGGTAAAACTATCATTTTAGGCACTGGCGAAACACCGTCAACACTATCATTTTATCAAGCCTGCGGTTACACATACTCGCACCGTATACCAAACTTTTTTACCGCCAACTACGACCACCCGATTATCGAAGACGGCATAATGCTCAAAGACATGGTATATCTGTGCAAAAAAATTGGCAAGGACTGAGGTCGTGGCGACTGTCCTTGCCAATATCTTATCTATAGACTATTATTATCTTGTCTTCAAATACTCAAGCGAGTTCTTAGCCAGAGTCAACACATTGTCCTGATTGGGATTGTTTGACGGATGAGCGCTTACATCAGGTGTGCCGTCGGCATTCTTCATTGAGAACTCGCAACCGCCGTTACCGATGCAGAGTATAGTACCCTTAAAGTCGGTATTGCCTTGCTGAGCTTCCCACACATTGAGCTGCGATACCCAGTCGATTTGAGAGTCCCATGTACCCAAGGGGTAGATACCGTACTCGTTGGTCAGAACATTGTAGCATTCTTCGTCCTGTGGATCAAGACCTGTAAGAGCCGTGGGGATTCCAAAGAAGAGGCAGTTGTGATCTTCGGTCCAACCGGCACCCTTAAATGCGATAAGTTTGCATCTGTCGTTAGCTGTTACTGTGAGACCGCGATAAATGGGGTGGCTTGAATGATCCTTGGTAAATTTTCCTGCCGGATTGAGCGACACAGCCATGCTCCAAACGTCTCCATTAAAACCACCGGCACCTGTTCCGATAGTATGGTCGTTGTTTTTGAGCATATCCATATCGAGTCGGCCTAATGCTCCAACATATACTGTGGCATGACTCCAAAGGAGCAGCGAACCACCCTCGGCATACCATTTTTTGATATGCGGTGTAGCACTCTCTACTACGGCCGGCATAGTGAATACAACATCTTCCGACACATTTTCGAGGTCGCGCATCCAGAACAGAACCCTGTATGCAGCCAAGTCGGCATCCGAGGCAATATTAGCAAAGGGAACAAACTGTGCAGTCGGATATTCCTCGTGCAGCCAGAGCCATGCCGAGGCCTCGTCGTCATCACCATTGGCAATCAATTCTTCAGGTGTAGCGTATACGCTCAGGAAACCGATTGCGGTTTTACCTATTTTCAGAGTCGAGCTAACTGGCAGTGATTTTCCGTCCTGATTTACAGCAACGAGTGTTACGTTCCATTCCTCACCGTATACTACATTTTCGATAGTATATTCGGTGGTTGTCGCAGATAGGGTTTCTTCAATCTTACGGCTGCCGTTTGTTGCGATGAACTCTACTTCGGTAGCACTCGAATTGGCCTCCCATGTCACAGCCACATCATAACCGCCGACTTTGTCGACCTGAGCCAAAGCCAACTTGCTCATTTTCGAAGCACCGGGGCGAAGATAGTGCTTCACAACACCGGTCGACATATTGGCACCGTCGGTCAATTTAAACACATATGTATAGTCGATGTTTGTGTCGATATTGCGGTGTGTAAAGCTGTTGCCCTCTACCGTCTCGGCCATTGACAAAGTATTTCCAAGGTAAACACTCACGAGCATTTTCAGGTCGGAAGCACCGGTCCATGTCCACACATAATCGTCGCCGTCGAGGCTGCCGTTGATTGATGATGCCTCCAAGGGGGCAATCACAGGTGCTGCGATATCATAGCTCTTGTCCTGGCACGATACCATGCCTAAAGCAACCGCGATAAGTAATACTAATTGATATATTGTTTTCATCGTAGATTCTCTTGATTAGTTATAGCCTTTGTTCTGAACATACAGGCCGGGCACATAGTACATCTGATTGTAAGGAATCGGATAGAATTCGTTTTTACCGGCTGTGTAATGGGCGTCTTTGTAGTATTGACCGTAGCGCACGCCTTCGTAGCTTGCATTCTGTTCTTTCTCGAAATATGCATTGAGCACCTCGGATGCGATACCCCAGCGACGCAAGTCGAAATAACGGCTGCTTTCCATAGCCACTTCGAGGCGGCGCTCCCAACGCAGGCATTGGCGAGCCTTTGCCTTATCTGTAAAATAAGATGCGGGGTACTGTGCTATTTCACAGAAGTCTTTCGCATAGGCTATGTGCTTGTCGACAGAGTTGGCGGCACGCTGGCGGATATCATTGATAATGGTCCTTGCTTCTTCGAGGCGGCCAAGTTCTATCAGCGCTTCGGCACGCATAAGCATCACATCGGTAAAGCGGAATACATAGTCGTTCATGTCTAATGCCTGCCATGAGCCGTCGAAGGTCTCACCGGCGCTTCTCTGAGGCACATCTTTGAGCGAGGTATAATAGCCGTATGTGTTCGGTGTACGTGAATTATCTGTTGTCATCATATACTTATCCTCGTATTTGTATGGGAAGGTAGGCATGCCTACAGTGTGGAATAAGCGCGGATCCCATTTCTGTGCCGACGGTTTGTCGCTCAGGGGATATTCGTCGGTATCGGCATAGGTATCGAACATAGGCAGGCCGTTTTCGGTCTTGAAGGCGTTTACAAGGTTCTGCGACGGTTTGTGGAAGTCCCAGCCGCACGACCACATGCCCCAGCAACCATTGAGTGTATTCGACCAGTTGGCACGGCCATAGCGTGTATTGTCTTCGCGGTAGTTGGATGTCTGCACTGCAAACACCGATTCTTTGCTGTTTTTATATTCGGGCAGGAAGATATCGCCGAAGTCCTCGAGGTAGCCGTACTGCGAATTCTTTACGACCTCGGTATACTCTACCACCTTCTTCATATACTCTTCGTTGATAAAGTCTACACCGTCGCTGGCTTCGTAGCCGTCGCCCCATGCCAGTGTGAGATAGCACTTTGCAAGGTATGCTGCTGCGGCAATCTTGTTTGCACGTCCACCGCCGTCGCTCACTTCTGCCGGAAGCGCTTCATAGGCAAGCTCGAATTCTTTGATTACTTTACCAAAAAGCTCCTCATATGTATACTCGTCATTTCGGGTCTGCTCCTGAAGGTTGTTTTCGAATACATGCTCATCGATCCAAGGCACTTGGCGGAACATTGTTACGAGTTTGAAGTAGCTGTGACCGCGCAGGAAATGAACTTCGCCAAGTCTCTGAGCTGCGGTTTCAGCACCGAGTTTTTCCACACCATAGGAATTGAGCGATACCAGGGCGCGGTTGCATCGCGATATGTTGCAATAAAGTCGGTACCAGAGTTCGTCGAGTTCGCCGGGTGTAGATGTCAGGGTAGACCATATTTCCATAGGGTGATAGCCGGTATCTGTAGTGCCGCCACCGCCTTTGAGACAGTCGTCGGATGCAAGGTCTCCGTAGGGCCACAGGTTGAAGGGATAGCTAAACCAGCAGTCGCCAAGTGATGCATAAGCCGCTGTTACCATTTTCTCGGGCTGCGAATAGGCGAGCTCGCCGTCTACGACTCCCGTGGGGGGTACATCGATAAATCCGTCGCACGCATTCAGGGCAAGCGCGGCCAACGATATTAAGATATATTTTATTGATTTCATGATTAAGCTGATTTAAGGTGTTAGAATTCAAGCTGTAGGCCGAACGACATTGATGTCGGGATAGGATAAGCCCAATTGGGATTCTCGGGGTCGGAGCAGGTGAGGCTGTTGCTCTTGATTGTAAGCAGGTTCTGTCCCGACAGGTATACTCGAGCCTTTGTCATTCTCAGCTTTGAAAGCAGTTTCGAAGGCAGTGAGTAACCCAACTGGAGTGTACGCAGCTTGGCATACGATCCGTTTTCTACGAAATACGATGATGTGCGCCCCTCATCGCCGGTGTTATTGGTTGTAAGCATCGGGATAGTAGAGTTGGTGTTTACACCGGGGAGCCACGCATCGAGAACGCGGACACCTTTATTGCTACCGGCATCGGTTACGCTCCAGAAGTCATTTTGGAATTTCTGGTTATTGTATACATCCTGACCGATTACACCTTGCCAGAACATCTGAAGGTCGAAATTCTTATAGTTGAATTCGAGATTGAGACCGAACGACAGGTCGGGAACCGGGTTGAAAATCCATGTCTGGTCATCGGGTGTTATCTTGCCGTCGCCATTAAGGTCGGCATACTTCATACCGCCTACTCGGGCATTGTCCTGACCGTAGGCTAACACTTCTTCCTGAGACTGGAAAAGTCCGTCGAACACATAACCTACGATCGAGCCGTAAGGCTGGCGCGACTGTACGAGGTTTTCGGTCGTCGTATGGGCATACGAGCCGGTTGTCGTGCTGGGGAGGTATGTTACTCTGTTGCGGAAGAAATCGAGGTTGAGCGATGCCTTGTAGCCAAAACCACACTGTAGTTCATCGCGCCAACCTATCAGGAATTCCATACCCCAGTTGCGCAACGACGGTCCGTTGAGCCACGAGGCTCCGCCTTCACCCATCGAGCCGAGATAAGCCGGTGAGATAAGCATATCCTTCACATCCTTGATATAGGCATCAACGGTACCAAACAATCGGTTGTTGAGCACACTGTAGTCAATACCGGCATTATACTGTATTGTAGTTTCCCATTTCAGGTCGGGATTGGCGGTCTGGCTTGCAAGATAGCCCGAGGGGAAGATACCGCTCTGCTGCAGCAAGAGGTCATAGGCGGTAGATGTTACGCGGTCGTTGCCATAGTCGGCAATATAGAGCGCATAGCGGGCGGTATTCGATATGGCCTGGTTACCGGTCTTACCCCACGAGAGGCGGATTTTCAAGTCATTGAGCCACTTCTCTTTGATATTCTCAGATATGCGATAGCCCAATGTTGCGGCAGGGAATGTACCATAGCGGTTGTTGCTGCCGAATCGCGATGAACCGTCGTGACGGATTGTAAACGAGGCAAGCAGGAGGTCGCGCCAGTTGTAATCGACCTTGCCGAAGAACGATATCAGCGCATAAGCCGATTTGTTACCGGTTGCCCTCTCTACACCCGACGAGGCATCCGGGTACATATAGTCGGGAGTCTCGATATCATAGTCTTCGTTATGAGCGGAAAAATCGATACGGCTTTGGCGGAACATTTCCATACCGGCAAGCACGGTAAAGGCATGGTCTTTGTTGAGCGTAAAATTATAGTTGGCTGTGTTTGTCCATGTCCATTTGGCATCATTGGCCTGCGACAATGTGGTCGAGTTGGTATCGTTGTTCACGATATCGCTGTGGAACGTGTAGTTATATGAGTGGATGAATGCGGCATCGTAATCGAGACCGAAATTCGACCTCAGTACAAGACCCTTGACAGGTTTGATGTCGATATATGCGTTACCGAAAAGTCGCCATACATTCAATGCGTTATCCTTATTGAACGCCAGTTCGCGCAAGGGGTTCTGGCGGTCTGCCATACTGCCCACAGGGCCGGCATATGTCACACCGTCGGTCTCGAATACAGGAATAGTAGAAGGCATTTTGAGAGCATTCTCCATTGGCTGGCAGTCTACCTGCTTGGTATAAGTAAGTGTGAAGTTTTCTCCTACCGATACCACCGGCGAGATATTATACGACGAGTTCATTCGCGCTGCTATATTCTCGAAATTTGTATATTTGAGGATACCTTCGTTTTTACGATAACCGAGCGAGAAGAACGCCGTTCCTTTTTCAGAAGCAGTCGATACGGCTGCATCATAATTCTGAGAGAAACCTGTGCGCGATATTTCTTTGAGCCAGTCGGTATCCGACATCATCATCGTACGCTTGTTGTTGATGAAACCGTCGTACTGGCCGTTGACTGTATAGTTCACATATTTCGAATTCGCAATATCATAAACCGATATAGGATAACCGCTTGTAGCATTCAGGTTAAGACCGTAGCCCGAAGCATAAGCAACAGGGTCGATACCGTCGTTGAGCGCCGCCTGGGCCATTGCCGTGGCATACCCCGGGGTGTCGAGCAACTTCATTGTTGCCTGCGACGAATAGAACTGCGCTGTAAGGTTGGCCGAAAAGCTCACATTAACCTTTTTATCCTGGCGCTCTTTACCCTTTTTTGTTGTTATGATTATCACACCGTTGGCTGCTCGCGAACCATATATCGAGGCCGAGGCTGCATCCTTGAGAACCTGCATGCTCTCGATGTCGTTCATATTCAACGAGTTCAAGGTTGCAGTCGTAGGCACGCCGTCGATTACAAACAAGGGGTCCTGCGATGCGTTAAATGATCCGATACCACGGATACGCACTGCGCCGGTACCGCTCGGCGAACCGTTGGCAGTAATGGTCATGCCCGGCACCTTGCCTTGAAGTGCCCTCATGGGGTCGGTGTCAGATGATGTTTCAAGTGATTTGGTTGATACTACAGATACTGCGCCGGTAAGGTCGGCCTTGCGCACGGTCTGATAACCTACCACTACGACCTCGTCGAGCAACTCGCTGTTTTCTGCAAGTCGGATAGTCATATTGTCCTGAGCTTTGACTGTTGTAGTGATAAAACCAACATACGATACTGTCAGTTCCGCCCCTTCGGGCACCACGATTTGGAAGTTACCGTCAATATCAGTTGCAGCACCGGCTTTGGTGGCCTCGCATACTACCGATGCGCCTATCAGCGGTTCGTCGTCGGTATTGGAAAGCACCGTTCCTCGCACACTGATGTTCTGTGCTTGTGCGATTACAGCTATCATCAACAGCATTATCGCACCGAGAATTGTTCTTTTCATGTTATTTTTCTTTATAAGGTTTTTTCTGCTGCAAATTTAGTCTTATCAACACTTTACGCGATATAACTGATGTTGTATCATATATTAAAATTTCGACAATGCACGATTTTTTATCGTCTTTGCAACATTTTTTGCAGCAGAACATATAAATCAAGACGCACCACCTGTGGCTTGGCCGAGATGATGCGTCTTAATTTGTCAAGATTCTATAATCATGAGCTAATATTATTTCGGGTTTCTGTCGGTGTTACACCGTATGCTTCCCTATAGCACTTGGTAAAATATGCCGGGGTCGAGAATCCGATTTCATAGGCAATTTCACTTATGGTGCGGTCGCTTGTGGTGAGCAGGGTGTGGGCTTGTTGCAGTCGCAGACGGCGCATCAGTTCTACCGGGGCATAGTTGGTGAGGGCCTTGATCTTGCGGTAAAATTGCGAGCGCTCCAGCCCCATGCGCGAGGCTATCATATCCACGCTTAGGTCGGCATTGCCCATCTCGGTCTTAAAGATTTCCAGGAAGCGGTTGTAAAATTCATTGTCAATATCCTTTGACGGCACTCGTACCGGCTGTGACGATACTGTCTCTCCGGCCAGTTTGTTTGCATGCCACAATTCTTTTATACGCTTGCGGTTAGCTATCAGCGACGCGCACCTCGACAACAACACCGCACTGCTGAACGGCTTTGACAGATAGCCGTCGGCTCCATTGTCGTAACCCTCGATACGCTGCTCGTCCATAGTGCACGCCGTAAGCATAAGCACAGGGATATGAGATGTCGTCACCTCGCTCTTGATACGGCGACAACACTCCATACCGTCCATTACGGGCATCATAACATCGCAAATAATCAGGTCGGGCACATAGCGGGCGGCCATGCGCACACCCTCCTTGCCATTCGATGCCGTTATGATATTATATTCGTTGTTAAGCAGTTGCCCGACCATGCTACGTATATCGCTGTTATCGTCAATCACAAGCACTATAGGCTTGTCGGGATTCATTGAGATTTCTGACTCCGTAGTATCGAGTTCCATATCTACATCGGCAGCGCTTATCGATTTTTCGTGTTCTGCGGTGCTTTCGGCAACATGGCGAATCGGCAGCCTGATTGTAAACACCGACCCTTTACCCACTGTACTTTCCACCGATATGGTACCGCCGTGAAGTTCGACAAAAGCCTTTGCAAGCGACAAGCCAATACCCGAGCCTCGTGGATGTACGCGCTCAGCCTGATAGAACCGATCGAAGATACTGCCAAGGTCGCGTTCGCTTATACCCTCGCCTGTATCGGCAACGCGGAGTACCAGCTCATCGTCGACAGCAGCATACGAAACTGTGATTTTGCCATTGTTGGCAGTATATTTAAATGCATTTGATAGTAGGTTGAAGAATACACGCTCTATTTTTTCGCTATCAAATGCCATCGGCATTGGGCTATCGGATGCCTCAAGACGCAAATCGATATCACGCTTTCTCGCTATCGAGTAGAACGATTCCATCCAGTCGCGGATAGAGCGGTTGATATCTGCTTCAATAAGGTGTAGGCCGAGTTTGCCGTTTTCATATTTTCTAAAATCAAGTATCTGATTTATAAGGCGCTGCAAGATTTTCACATTTTTATCGGCAATCTTCATGAGCGAAAGCTGCGACGCTGTGAGGTTGTCGGCATGGGAAAGCTGTGACACCGGTTCGGCAATTAACGTGAGCGGCGTGCGAAGGTCGTGCGAAACATTGGTGAAGAACATCAATTTAGACTGCGTGGCATCCTGCAGCTGGCTATTGAGCGATTTCTGTTTGTCGCGTTCTTCTTCAAGTAATCGGTTCTGAGCCAACAATTCTTCCTGATGACGGCTACGCTGCCAGTACGCTCGCAGCAAGAGAAAACCGACTCCGAAAAGCAGCACGATAATAGCAATACTGGCATAAAACAGCGACGTTTGCGACGAATGTTTTTCCCAATAATCATCTATCCGGGTCTTGAGCAATCGCATTTTATCTGTCTCCTGCTTCAGGTTCTCATTCTGTAGCAGCAAGATATCGGCATTGCTAAGGTCTACAGCCGACGACACCGGCAATATGGTTTCCCTTTCATATGGCTCCCCCTTGAGGATGGCAAGGGCTGTCTGCAACACCCTGTGCCCCTCGGTCGGATAAAGGAATGTTGCGTCAATAACACTATCTGCCACAGCCCTGATACCTATCTCCGGAGCTGCATCGATTCCTATAATTTTTATATCTCTTCGTCCCCTACGGCTTGCGACCTCTGATGCGCCGATAGCCATGCGGTCATTGTGTGCATAGATTAAATCTACATCGGGATAAACAGTTAGAAGCGAATCGACTACCTGAACGGCATCTTCCTTGTTCCAGTTGCCCGGCACACCGGCAAGCACCGTGCCTCCTCCGGCCTCGAATTCCCCTACAAAGCCTTTATGCCTGCCCTCGGCAGGGGTAGAGCCCGACAGACCGTAGATTTCAATTGCTTTGGCTTCACTGCCAAGCATATGCAAGGCATAGTGCGCCGCCGACCGTCCAAGGCCTTCGTCATCTACACCTATTCGTGCTGTATATGTATCGCCGTTGATGTTTCTATCAAAAACCACAACAGGGATACCTCGCTCGTAAACTTCTTTTATAATAGGTGTTAGCGCTGCGGCCTCATTGGGCGATACGATGATGATATCAAAATCATTATCCGCAAAATATCGGATATCGCTTATCTGCCGCTCGTTGTTATCATCGGCCGAACGAATCTCAACCACCGCATCTTCGTGAAACATTATTTCGCGATTGATTTCGTCGTTCATCTTCATGCGCCAGTCGTCCTGGCTGCACTGTGATACTCCTATCTTATATGTCTTCTCTTCGCTGCATCCAAGAAGACTCATCAAAACCACAAATAGCGATACTAATATTATCTTTCTTCTCAAAAACATTCCAGGGTATAGATTATATTCAGGTGTTGGATGTCATATCCTAAAAAGGACTTTTTACTCCGCAAAGTTAATGATAATCATATGAAAAAGAGTGCGAAACATATAAAAATTTTGACACATGCAACAAATTTCATATCATTTGCACGTTTTTTCCTATACCTTTTTATCCCAATATTGTAGCTTTGCAACATCAATTCTTCATGCGAAGATGAGACAGGTCTATATCAACATCCAATATATATCACTTTCGACAGGTAAGATTGTTTTAGGGTTTACTTTTTTTGACTAATTTTGATGTACCTACATATGCACACCTTAAAGAAGACACTCAAAGCCATGATAATCTTAAGCTCGGTTTCGATGGCTACTGCTGCCAATGCGGCACAAGGCGTTGAGATTAATCATCTCGGCGTTAACAACACGCTCGTTCGAGTTTCAGGCAACGAGCAATTCCTCATTTTGCCTGTTCAGGAATCTAACGACGACGCAAGAATAAACGTTTTGGTCAACGGTAAGATTGCCGAAACTATTTTTGTCAAGCTTGCCAAATCTAAAACAGATTATACTGTTCCTTTCGACCTATCCAAATACAAGGGGCAAAACGTTATTCTCGACATTGTGACTCCTCAAGGCAGGAGCTCGGTGAGAGAAGCTAAAGATGACGTTTGCTGGAAAGGCATCGAACTGAAAGACAACTTCGATACTACCGACCGCGAGACTAAATTCAGGCCCGTATTCCACCACACTCCTCTTTACGGTTGGATGAACGATCCCAACGGCATGTTCTACAAGGACGGTGTTTGGCATCTTTACTACCAATATAACCCTTACGGTTCCAAGTGGCAGAACATGACATGGGGACATTCCTCTTCGACCGACCTCGTCAACTGGGAGCATCATCCTGTTGCAATCCGCCCCGACGGTCTCGGTTCTATTTTCAGCGGCAGCTGCGCTATCGACCACGACAACACTGCCGGTTTCGGCAAAGATGCTGTTATTGCTCTATATACTTCAGCCGGTACAAGCCAGATGCAGAGCATGGCTACGAGCACCGACAACGGTATGACATTCAATGTCTTCCCGTCAAATCCTATACTCACACTCGAAAGTGAGGCTCGCGACCCAAATATGTTCTGGAACAACAAAACCAAGGAGTGGAATCTCGTCCTTGCTCACGCACTCGACCACGAAATGCTTTTCTTCACATCCCCCGACCTTAAAAAGTGGACTCTCCAAAGCGGATTCGGTAAAGGTATCGGAGCTCAGGGCGGTGTATGGGAATGTCCAGACCTGTTCGAACTTGATGTCGACGGTACCGGTGAGAAGAAATGGGTACTGATTTGCAACATCAACCCCGGTGGACCTTTCGGTGGTTCGGCTATTCAGTACTTCATCGGCGACTGGAATGGTAAGGAATTCACCGCCGACACTGATAAATCAGGCAAAATCGCTACAAAATGGCTCGACTTTGGCAAAGACAACTACGCTCTTGTAAGCTGGAGCAACTCACCCGACAACCGACGCACTGCTATTGGCTGGATGAGCAACTGGCAATATGCCGCCGAGGTTCCAACTATACAATACCGTAGCGCAAATACTCTGCCTCGCGAAATTGCTTTATTCCGTGCCCCGGACGGAGAGATATACGCTTCAAACGCACCTGTCCCCGAAGTCCTCAATCTGCGCGATAAAGTAGTTGTAAACCGTGGCCGTACATCTATCGATAAAAATCCCAAGGCATACATGCTGCCTGCTGAAAACAGCGGTATATGCGAAATAATTGCCGACTTCGACGCTCAGAAATCCGATTCTATCATCATGACTCTGGCCAATAAAGCCGGCGACAAGGTAATTATCAAATACCATACTGCCAACCATACCATATCTTTCGACCGTCGTAATAGTGGCATCACCGATTTCAGCGAGAGTTTCCCGGCTGTAACTGTTGCCCCGACTTTCGAAACCGACGGCAAAATCAGCCTGCGCCTGTTTATCGACCGTTCGAGCATCGAGCTGTTCGGCAACGATGGCAAATTCGTGATGACCAATCTTGTTTTCCCCAACGAGCCCTACTCTACTCTTTCGGTTTCATCGCTCGGCGGAAAAGCTAAAATGAACAGTCTTAAAGTATATTCTCTTTCCAATAAATAAACCGGTATTCCAACTATGTATACTCAATCTACCGCCGCTACCGACCGTAAGTCATTCTTGATGCAAATTATACCGGTGATGCTATGCTTCTTCGCTATGGGATTCGTAGATCTTGTAGGCACGGCTTCCAACTATGTGCAGAAAGACCTCGGGCTGAGCGATTCGCAGGCTAACCTCTTTCCTTCTCTCGTTTTCTTTTGGTTCTTGATTTTCTCTGTACCAACAGGCATGCTGATGAATAAAATCGGCCGCAAGAAAACAGTACTAATCAGCCTGGCTCTTACCGCAGTCTCTCTCTTCATCCCTGTCACCGGCGACGGATACACTACCATGCTCCTGTCATTCTCGCTTCTCGGCATCGGTAACGCCGTGATGCAGACTTCGCTAAATCCTTTGGTTACAAACCTTATCAGCGGCGATAAACTCGCATCTACCCTTACATTTGGGCAGTTCGTCAAGGCTATTGCATCTTTCCTTGCTCCGATTTTGGCAGCTTGGGGTGCTACTACATACTTTCCCACCTTTGGTCTCGGCTGGCGTGCCTTGTTCGTTATATATGCTTTGGTCAGCCTTCTGTCAATTGCGGCTCTTGCGGCCACTCCTATTGCCGAAGAGCGCCCCGACAAAGCTTCCGGCGTAGGCGAATGTCTCCGATTGCTCGGAAAGCCTTTTATTTTCCTTTGCTTCGTAGGCATCATGTGCCATGTCGGTATCGATGTCGGCACCAACACCACAGCTCCTAAGATTATAATGGAGCGCCTTGGCCTTCCGCTTGTCGAAGCCGGTTTCGCCACAAGCGTATACTTCATCTTCCGTACTGCCGGATGCTTCCTCGGTGCTTTCATACTCCGATCGGTATCGCCCAAACTATTCTTCGGTATCAGTGTTTTGATGATGCTGGTTGCAATGGCAATGCTATATGCCTGCAACTCGCTATCGACAATCTACATTGCATTGGCCTTGATTGGTTTTGGCAACTCTAATATTTTCTCTATCGTTTTCTCTCAGGCTCTTATAGCTTCACCGACAGAGAAAAACGAGGTATCGGGCCTGATGATTATGGGTCTATTCGGAGGCACTATTTTCCCTCTCGCTATGGGATTTGCTGCCGACCAGGTAGGACAGGCCGGCGCTGTTACGGTTATGACAGTTGGTGTGGCATACCTTCTTTACTATACTTTTAAAATTAAATCTAACAAATAAACTCTTCTATCTCACATGAAAGACTCTATAGTTGTAGGCATGGGCGAAGCTTTATGGGACGTTCTGCCCGAAGGTAAAAAAATCGGTGGTGCTCCTGCCAATTTCGCGTACCACGTTTCTCAGTTCGGACTCGAAAGCTGCGTGGTTAGCGCTGTAGGCGACGATGCCCTCGGCAAAGAGATTATCGAAAATTTCACATCCAAGGGTCTCAACCACATGATAGCTGATGTGCCTTATCCAACTGGCACTGTTCAGGTTGAAATCGATCAGGCCGGTATTCCTCAATACGAAATCAAAGAAAACGTTGCTTGGGACAACATTCCCTACACCGCTCATCTCGAGGCGCTCGCAGGTCGTACAAAGGCTGTCTGCTTCGGATCGCTGGCTCAACGCAATGTCGTTTCTCGAAATACTATAAACCGCTTCCTCGACGCCATGCCGATGAACGACGACTCGCTGGTTGTATTCGACGTAAATCTGCGTCAGGGTTTCTACAACAAGGATATCCTCTGCAACTCTATGACGCGTTGCAATATCCTAAAAATCAACGACGAGGAACTTGTCACCGTCAGTCGTATGTTCGGTTATCCCGGCATTGACCTGCAGGATAAATGTTGGATTCTTCTGGGCAAATACAATCTCAAGATGCTCATCCTCACATGTGGCATCAACGGCAGCTACGTCTTCACCCCCGGAAACGTATCATTCCAGCCGACTCCAAAAGTCGAAGTAGCAGATACTGTTGGTGCCGGTGATTCTTTCACAGCTGCTTTCATTGCAAGCATACTAAAAGGGAAAAGCGTTGCCGAGGCTCACGCACTGGCTGTTCAGACTTCGGCTTTTGTTTGCACAAAAAAAGGAGCAATGCCAATTCTTCCCGCCGAAATTACTGAGAAATAAGATTCCATAGGTATATATATCCGAGGCTGTGTCAACCCCACGGCTCTTTCATTTAAACTAAAACTAAAGACATAGATACCCTTACCCGGTTCTTTGAGGATCGGGTAATATTATTTTCGAGAATTCAAGTCAATCTTAAATGAAAGAGCCGTATGTTTGTAGCAATTTATCACACTTATTCAGCCGAAAATTAGTACCTTTGCAATTATCAAAACTTCTCACCCAACCGAATATGAAAAAAATTTTATATGCTATCTTTGGTCTGATACTGATAAGTGGCTTCATGATTTCACACGCTCAAACATCGGCTACTCCACAAGAAGTAGTCGTAGGCACGAATCCGGACTCTATGATCAATGTAATCGGTTACTTCTGTAAAAACGACACCATCGATTATTGGATTTCTGAAACCGAATGGAAATTCAATAATGGCGACACAATCAAGACTGCCGGGGTGTCAACAAAAGTAAGAATCGTTGTCACAGACTCCACCTCCACAGGCTATAAGATGACATATACATTCTTGGATTGTGTTGGCGATACCGCTGTCGACAAAGGGTTAGGCGCGTTTCAAAATAAGATTGTAGAGAAACTTGGTAAAAAGGTCGTTGGTACTACAATCGAATTTGAAACAGATGAATTCGGACACATCACGAAATTCAACAACCTTGATAAAATTAAGAAACAAGCCAAGGGCCTCTACAAAGACTGTATGAATGAGTTTGTAAATGTTGATGAAATCAAGGCGTTGAAGGATATGGGCATAGATATGAAGAAACTTATAAATCGGAATGTCAATACCGATGAATTGATAGATGGTTACACCAAAGAACTGAATATGCTGTTCGCCTGTCACGGACAATCATATCCCCTCGGTGAAGATCATACCCACGAAGATGCCACTGACAAACAATATGAAAACGACACTTATGTAACTGTTTCCAATGACGAGGATGATGATTATCATCTATCCTTTGATGTAGTCAGCATAATTCCGCAATCGGTAATTAAAGATAAGATTGCTGAACTCGTGGGGATGTTTGTCAACAACGACATCATAAATGATTTTGCCACTGAATATGACAAACAGGTAAATGTCGATGCCACCTCCGACTCATATCTCGCATATGACTTTATTTGGAATGGTTGGCCATATAAAGTTCTCGACCAGACTACAAACATGATTGGGAAAGTGGGTAAATGTAAGCAAACATACATTTGGGTAGACTACTATTCATTTGCAAATTGGGCTAAATAGAGTAGCATCTAAATAACTTTTGCCTGAAAGAATAAGCGTCTTTTCGCGCACCTCTTTTAGTCCATAACTTCGCTGAAAAATCAGCAAGTTATGGACTTATCTTTTCCCGACCTTAATTTCAACTCCGTTGAACCGCTCCCGGGCTTCGATGCCCGCGCCGCATTTATAGTCAACTCGGCAACAATCTTCCATGATGAAATTAAGCATTATGCCTACTATCGTTGACGAATATCTATCTTATATACCATCTGCTACTGTTCCGTCTTGCGGTATGATACCAACAACGCTTTCGCCAAGTCAAGAAAGATATAAATTGCCGTCATAAGTCGTGTGCCGACGGCATACTACATCTGTTTATTATGCAAACAACGCGCTCTATTGTTCTCACAAGTATTTGGCATGAGTAATGCGATTCATATGTAAGGTTCTAAACAGATTTCTCATTATTAAAATGCCACGTAGCAAATTCTGGTTCGTGCTATAAGAATGCTTTTGAATAAGAAAGAATTGTATGCTGATTATCTGCGTATTAGGTAGCTACGAGAAAAGATATACACCTGTTACAACACACATAACACACATTGTCACAGCGTATTAGCGTGAGCGTGGTGACTTGGTGTTTTTTTATACCCGGTCATCCGAATTTATGGTATACAAACATGAAATAAAGGTATAGCTATTTCATTCCTTGGTACTAATTTTGTTTCATACATTTTTAATCAAGATAACCATAATATGACAACAGCGCAATTTATCGAAATAATGAACTCCGGCAATGTGATTACGGCAAACTCACCCTCTCATATGGCCATGCACAGATTGAGCCGGGAGGCTATGAGAATCACCGTCGAACTGAATAACACCTACCACACCCACGAAGAAATTATCGCCCTTATTTCAGAACTCACAGGGCATGAAGTCGACGAATCATTCAATATGTTTCCGCCTTTTTACACCGACTGCGGCAAGAATATACATTTCGGCAAACGAGTTTTTGTAAATTCCGGCTGCAGGTTTCAAGACCAAGGCGGCATATACATCGGCGACGATGTCCTCGTGGGCCACAACTGCGTTATTGCCACGCTCAATCATGCCCTCGACCCCGACCGTCGTGCAGATATGATTCCGGCCCCGGTTAAGATTGGCAATAAAGTATGGATTGGGGCAAACGTCACTATTCTTCCGGGGGTTTCTATCGGCGAAGGTGCCGTGTTAGCTGCTGGGGCTGTCGTAAATAAAGACGTACCGGCTCGTACGATTGTAGCAGGAGTACCTGCCCGAGTGATTAAATCCATATAGACTATCAATATGTTAAAACGAATATTATCAATTATCATGCTGTCGGCAATATCCTTTGTGACAGTTATAAACGGTCAGAATTCTATGCCTAATCTTGTTTCTGAATGGGATAAGACTTTTCCCAAAAGCGATAAAGTTAATCACAGTAAAGTCACTTTCAACAACCGCTACGGCATCACCCTTGTGGCCGATATGTACGTACCCAAAAACGCGGAATCGCCTCTGCCGGCAATCGCGGTTAGTGGCCCTTTTGGGGCTTGCAAGGAGCAAGCCTCGGGAATCTACGCTCAGGAAATGGCCGAGCGTGGTTTCTTGACAATTGCATTCGATCCCTCGTTTACCGGTGAAAGTTCGGGAACTCCTCGATACATGACTTCGCCCGACATCAACACTGAAGATTTCAGCGCAGCTGTCGATTTCCTTGCCACAAATCCAATGGTCGACCCGGAGGCAATTGGCATCATCGGCATATGTGGCTGGGGTGGTATAGCTGTTAACGCCGCAGCCAACGACCCGCGTATAAAGGCCACACTCGCGTCGACTATGTACGACATGAGCCGTGTCAGTGCAAACGGTTATTTCGATGCCGACGACAGCGCTGAAGCCCGACACAAACAACTCGAATCTATCGCGGCTCAACGAACCGAAGATTTCCGTACAGGTTCGCCGCGACTTGCCGGTGGCGTACCCGACGTACTGCCCGAAGACGCGCCTAAGTTTCTACGTGATTACTTCGACTACTACAAAACTCCCCGAGGCTACCACGAAAGGTCGCTCAATTCAAACGGCGGACGCACCGTCACCTCTCCGCTACCTTGGATCAACGCCCCATTGATGAGCAGGGCGTCTGAAATCGTAAGCGCTGTAATGATTGTACATGGCGAGAAAGCTCATTCTCTTTATTTCGGAAGCGACACTTACAAGAAACTCACCATTACCCCGGGCAAGGACAACAACAAGCTCTTCATGGTAATACCGGGCGCAAGCCATACCGACCTATACGACAAAAAAGACATCATCCCATTCGACAACATCCAAATTTTTTTCGAAGAATATCTCAAAAAGTAAAATGCAAGGCTACTCGTAATCCCCTTCGGTCGATTTCATACGGCACGTCGAGGTAGTTCAAGCGCCACACATAATCAAGACGTATAAAACGCAATATATTGTCGAGGCCTACTGATAATTCCATGTATGGTCTCGACATTTTTGATACTGTGGCATCGAGGGGCAGCGCAAGATATTCCGATGCTTCATTTGCCTTGTTCCTATGCCCGTAAATTCCTGAAAATCCTACTACCTCGCGAAGTCCGAGTCGTCGTACTCCGGGGATAAGGTTCAGCAGCGCACCTCGCAACTCATAACTCAAATGCCACGAAACGTAGCTCGAATTTATAAATTCCATCGGATTCATAAGGGCAAACGACCCCGGCTGAATAGTATACGACAAGTTGGCGTTCGGTATAAATAATTCTGGGAATACGGTCGAACCCCACACATGTCCGCCTGATATTTTCACATCCAGAGCGCCCATAAACGAGAGGCGGAAAAGCTTCGAAACCGACAGCTCTGTACGGTTTAAACCATACCCCTGGCCCGACAATGACGACGGCGCATAGCGATGCGACAAGGCAAATACAGGCACTGTTTCATCTATCGGCACGCGGAAACTGCGAGCCTGATAGAATGTCTCCCCGGGCGCATAGCGCAGATCGATGCCGAACACCGCCATATCGTAATGCGACAATACCTTGCCGCCATTTGTGATAAACGGAAGATATAGCGACGCCTCCTGTCTGCGGTATTCCGCCGACGCGACAACCGAAAAATGATTGTTTAGTTCAAGCGTATATTCGAGCTTAGATTGTCTCAGATACGTAAACCGGCGGTCCGACATACGCGCAAGCGACAGCACAAAGTTGTCGGCATTGGTATATAGATAGTGCGAACCGATACGGTCTACATCATACTGGTGCTTAAGCCGGATGGAATGTACCGGAAATTCGCGCGGATGAATCTTTTTGTCGATAAATGAGTACTCTGCCTCGGCGCTGTATTTCCATTTATGGTCGCGAAATCCGTAAGCCACATACCCTCTGCCAAACCAGCGCTTCGACAGCCGCGCAGTAGTCATACCTCCGGCACGAAGTCGCAGTCCTTCAAGGCTGTTGTAACTCGCGGTTGTATTGATAGGGCCGATGTCGAATTTACTGTTGCGACCTGTGGCCCAATAACCTGTCACCATATTATGAAGAAATCTCTCTCCCCAATAAAACAGCTTGTTACTCCGCAGTTTTGTCATCAGGTCCTCGGCCTTGCTCTCGCCTTTTTGCATCGGCAAAGCCCGCACCTCGGCCCAGTAAGTGCTGTCGCGGTCATGAGCCTCGGTCGCGGTAAAATCGTTGCCAACTTGATCGAATATACTGTCGGCTGCCGCAGGTTGCTCAAAGCTATGGTCGCTATAGTAAACCTTGCGCGAAACATAAATTTCCGGAGTCGCCGGTAGCAGCTGCATATCAAGCAGCAGACGGTCAGTTGTTTTAAGCCGTGAGCCGTCTTCTGCCACATCATATGTCTGAGTCAGACGGAGATTCTTCACAAAGTTGAGATTAATCTCGGGCGACACGGCAAGTTCTACGCGCCTCACTGCCATTGTAGTATCGTCGCGTTCAACAAACAAATGCCCTTGAAATCCGAGAGTGGCCTTGTTTCGAGGATAAAACGCCAGCGAGATATGTGCTTTGTCGCTACCGGGTATCACTGCCGCGCTGTCTACAAGGTAGAAACGATAGAAATCCGGTGCCACAGGCGACAATGGGCTTACAAAGGTATTCCTTAGCAATGTGATATCCGACTGGTATAAGTCTACATCGCGCAATAGGTCCGAGAGTATCGTCTGAACATTGTCGCCTTCGGTAAATTCATCGAGCCCGACACTGCGGATGCCCTCAACCACTCGTTTCTCCGATTCTGGTTTTTGCCTGTGATATGTTGCTCCGCTTGTTTCATGAACCGACAGATTCAACACTGCCTGTCCGCTGATTTCTGATGTGTCTACATGCCCTATAAGGTCAGGCATACGTTTGAGCAAGCCCTTGGTCTGTACAGTATCGAAGTTATTGATGCCCATCGATATGCGCTCATAGCTACGGTAGCTGTACCAATCCTTGCGCCGCGGATCGGATTCGGGGCCAAGGCGGCGCAGGCGTGTCACAAAGTCTACAGCAGGATTGTTACGCTTGCTGTATTTCTTCTTCTTTACCACTACCTCGGCCAATTCAGTCGCTTGTGGCACAAGGTAGATATCGTAGATCTGAAGTCCTTGCCGCTTCACGGGTATAGTCTTTGGGGCATACCCCTGGCATGATGCCGTAATCTGTCCGGAGCCGTACGGTAAGGTAAGTTCGAACAAGCCTCGGCTGTCTGTCAAGGATGTCACGCTGCTACCGTCAACTACAACCGACGAATATGGCAAACCTTCGGTCGTGAGTGAATCGCGAACAATACCGCGTATCAAAACTCCTCCCGAACCTTCTCCGCGACAAATTAGCACTCCGGCAAGAAGCACTACGAAAACTAATAAATATTTTATATATCTTTGCAGCAAATATAAGCTTATGGCAAAAGAAATTGAACGAAAGTTTTTAGTCTGCGGCGATTTCGAACCATATGTCAAACATCGGTTCGACATTGCCCAGGGCTACCTATCTACCGACCCTGACAGAACGGTTAGGATTCGTATTCGCGACAATCAGGGGTTCATTACAGTCAAGACCCGCAACAATGGATGCGTGCGCAACGAATGGGAATTCGAAATTCCGGTCGACGATGCTCGCGATATGCTCGCGGCATGCCCGGTGTGCCTGGTCAAAACCCGTTGCATAGCCGATGCAGGCAATGGTTTGTATTGGGAAATTGATGTATTTGGCGGTAAAAACCAAGGACTTATTGTCGCAGAAATCGAATTACCGGCACCGGACACCACCTTCGCACGCCCAGAATGGCTCGGCGAAGAAGTGACCGGTGACCCGAAATACTATAATTCAAACTTGTCGAAAGCCTAACGCTTAACAAGCTTTACAACGTTCTCTACATGCTGTGTATGGGGGAACATATCTACCGGCTGTACGGCCACAACCTTGTATAGCGTATCAAGCAGTGCAAGATCGCGGGCCTGGGTTGCCGGATTGCAGCTCACATACACTATCACCTCGGGCTCGGCTCGTAGAATGGTATCTACAACGTCGCCATGCATTCCGGCGCGTGGTGGGTCTACAATCATCACATCCGGACGGCCATGCTCGGCGATAAATTCGTCGTTGAGTACGTCTTTCATATCTCCGGCATAAAACAGCGTATTGTCTATGCCGTTGCGCTCTGAGTTTACCTTTGCATCCTCTATTGCCTCGGGCACATACTCTATACCTATCACTTTCGATGCCTGGCGGCTAACAAAGTTCGCTATCGTGCCGGTGCCGGTATAGAGGTCATATACAAGTTCCTTACCTGTAAGTCCTGCAAATTCTCGAGCAACTTTATAAAGTTCGTATGCCTGACGTGAGTTAGTCTGATAGAACGACTTCGGTCCTACACGGAAGCGAAGTCCTTCCATTTCTTCTTCGATAAAAGGACGGCCGCTATAAAGCTCTATCGTTTGGTCACCAAGGCTGTCGTTGACCTTTGTATTAACGCAGTACATCAGCGATGTTATCTGGGGGAACTCGTTCTTAACTGCCTCAAGAAGGGCCTTGAGGTCTTCGGGACGGTCTTCGCCTACAACGACTACAACCATAACCTCGTCGGTCGACGCTATTCTCACCATCATGGTGCGGATAAAGCCATGCTGCTCGCGCAAGTCGTAGAACGGCAGGCCTTTATCCTTGCAATACTGCTTCACAAACAGTCGGATACGGTTCGACAGGTCGTCTTGCAGATGACAACGCTTGATATCGAGCACCTTGTCGAATGCGCCGGGAATATGGAATCCGGCAGCATCGCGGTCGGGGAATTCCTCTCCCGATGCCAATTGCTCGTATGTGAGCCAGCATTTGTTCGAGAAGGTATATTCCATCTTATTGCGATACTCCCATATATTCTCACTACCGAGGCAGGGGGCAATTTCGGGCAGCTCTATTTTGGCTATGCGTGTAAGCGCGTCCACCACCTGCTGACGTTTGCATTTGAGCTGGTAGTCATAGGGCAGATGCTGCCAACGGCAGCCGCCACAGATTGTGAAATGCTCGCAACGGGCATCGATGCGCAGATCACCGGCTTTTACCATACGGGCAATCTGGCCCTCGGCGTAGCGTTTTTTCTTTTTCTTAATTTGAATATCAACACGGTCGCCGGGCGCTCCGAAGGGCACGAACACTACCATGTCGTCGACGCGGGCAAGGGCGTTACCTTCTGCGGCCACATCAACTATCTCTATATCCTCAAGTAGAGGCATAGGTTTACGTTTCCTTGACATATTCTTTGTTTTAACTCTGCAAAGATAGCGATTTTTCCTATAATAAGCATTAACAATATCCTTTCACCACGGCTCTTTCATTTAAGATTGACTTGAATTCTCGAAAATAATGCTATTTTGGCGAATCTGGGCATGACGAGCGGGTGCTTCCGCGACCATGCCCGGGTCGTGTGATAGAATCTGGCCGATATCGGGTACCTGTACAAGAGTGGTAATCTTCCTGATTTTCAGCTAATTATATGGTGTAAAAATTTGGCCAAGTGGCAAATTTTTCGTAACTTTATAGTTGAAAATCAAATAGTTATGAACAAAAATATGCCACTCGACCAAGACCGTTCGATTGATGCAAATGCGCTCAATCATACCGCAAAGGTACAAAATAGATTTGTAAAACCGGGCAGTATCATGGAGAAACTGATGGATTTTGCCAC
>LUJM01000042.1 GCA_001689415.1 Bacteroidales bacterium M2
CAAGCCATTAACTGAATATCCCTAATTATGCGGTATATTAGAACGCACCTTCTTGCCACAACCCGCACATCGGTACTGGTCGTAGCGCGAATAAGAATAGCCGAAGCCAATCTCTGCCTCAATGTTCCAATGGGTTCCCAACATCCACGCATAGCCATAGCTGATACCGCCGCCAATGAACCATCCCTGAAAACGACTGTTTGCAAGTTTGGAGAAATCCGTCCCTAACATATTAATCTTACCATCAAAGCCGCCCATGTTGAATATGCCGCCATGAGTGTGAATACCGACAAAATGTCCGGAGAATCGATCACAGAACCAGTATCGTACACCGGGCTGGATAGACAAATGTTTCCAACGACGATCATGGCTCAGATTCCAGCCGTTAATACTTAGAGGGATATCCACAGTCCATTTGGGAGCCAATCCTACCTCGGTTCCGATATTGATATCGAGTATCAAATCATCAAGGACATTCGTCTTTACTGCAATGTCCTGTCCGTACGCGGCGCTTGTAACAGAGATTGCAAGCATCAATAGTAATCGCTTTATTGATTTCATCAAAATCTGTATTTAGTAAATGCCTTATCACTAAAAAGCAATAGAGAGCATTTGGCGGTCTGTTGTAGCTGTGTGTGCACAGTTGGTGATAATGGCTGGTTTGTTTTTCGGGGTGCAAAATTAAACATATTTTCACAAAGTTGTACCCCCCAGTTAATAAATGTTAATCTACTGAATTTCATTGTTTTATAAACTCAAAATTTCGACCATTATTCTGTAGCAAATATTGCAAGAACACACCCAAAGTATAAAACACACTATTTCAACACATTAGACCCCAATCCTTCTTACCGATTTACCCTACCCTACGTTTAGAGAAACAGCCCAATTCTCGGTGGTTGTTGTGTAGTAGATCTCACCTGTTGGTTAAATTAGATTATTGAATTTAATTGAACGATAATTAACAAAATAAAAATATAATAGTTAACTTCGCAGCTGAATCAGTTCAACTCCTTCGAAAGCCGCCATTGGCTCCGTGGCCGCGAGCTGCTTTTTTTCACTATCTCTAATAAAATGAAAAGACTAATTACATCAATAATCGTGTGCCTTGTGGCTGTGGCCGCAACGGCTCAAGTCTCTACAGAAAAAGAGACCCTTAGAACGAATACGGAAACAGTCGCAGTTATTCTCGACGGCAAAGATATGATCAATTCCATGCTGTCATACGTTGCAGGCGAAAAAGAACCGTTTAAGCTGTCGCGCGTTGACAGCTCTTTCCCGGCATTACGTCACATGCTTTATCCGGCAGACTCTTTTGATATTGTATATCTGCCGAAGAATGAAAAATCGCCCAAAACAGTTACATATCCGGCAACTGATTTCGATGAAATAAAAAGACGAAGCCCGGCTCTCCCTCAATCAGGAAAAGGAGAACCATATTCCTTCACTATTGATAAAAAACGGAATGTCGCCATAATGGATTTTAGGGAGTTCAGCAATAAATCTAAAATGGAGGTGTTTGCAGATTCAATGTTTCGAGAGTTACGCAAACAGCACATAGGCAATCTTATAATAGACTTGAGGTGGAATGGCGGCGGTAATAGTGTGGTAGGCGATATACTTCTTAGATATATCTCTCCGGAGCCTTTCGTGCAGATGGACAAAGCTCTTATCAGAATTTCGCCACTTACGCGCAAACTGATGAGGGCTGAGGATATAGCACCGATGGTTTCATTCATTGAAAAGACAGAAGACCAGTATGTAAAACCGCGAACAGAACAAGAAGGACATTATAATGGCAATGTGTATCTGCTGACGTCAAACAAGACATTCTCATCGGCCGGCAGTTTTGCATGGGTTTTCAAAGAATGCGGCATGGGCAAAGTGATTGGAGAAGAGACCGGTGGCATGAATGTATGTTACGGTGATGTGCTTTCATATCGTCTGCCGGTTTCTCGCCTACACTGCTCTATTTCGTTCAAACGGTTCTGGCAATTCCGAGCAGACGAGAACGACATACATGGCACAATTCCGGATATTGCCGTACCTGCTGCTGACGCATTGGATAAGGCTTTACATATAATCAAAAAGAAGAAATAAATTAAGATTTGGCCATTACCGTTATGCTACTCTTAGCAATAGCTGCCGAAGCGCTTTGCATCATGCAAAGAACTCATCTACCGATGTTTCGTCAATCATTTTGTTTTTGGATTGAGTCAATCCGTTTTGAGAACCATTTGTAAATAAAGTAGAATCCGGCAAACATAAATACTCCGAGGACAAACTTTGATGATTTTGTCAGCATATCATGTTCGCGTAGATACTGATTGCATAGGGCAATAATTGCTCCATACAATCCCGCCATCAACAATAAAATGAGTATTGCTGAAATGGCTTTCTTTGCCGTTGGTTTGAGTTTCATTTACTTTGCAACTTTCTCTTTAAATGTATTGGCAGATTTGAACATCGGAATGCAAAATTAATAAAAATCGAGTGAATGAGCACAAAAATCACCCGGCCTGTGAAAATGTGCCACAAAAAAATGAGATATGGAAAAAGAATTTGAAGGTTTTGATTTTACAAACTTCTGGGATGATAATTACTATGCTCGTAAAGAGTATATAAGTGATGCCCCAACTGATGAACTGATAGCCGATGTAGAGAATGAATTAGGATACAAGTTGCCGGCATCCTATATATGGCTGATGAAGCAACATAATGGAGGCATCCCTTTCAAGACATGCTTCCCTACTGATTCACCCACAAATTGGGCTAAAGATCATATTGCTATAACCTGCATTTACGGTATCGGTAGGGAAAAGGAATATTCACTATGTGGTGAAATTGGCAGTCAGTTTATGATTGATGAATGGGGATATCCAGCAATTGGAGTTGCTATTTGTGATTGTCCGAGTGCAGGGCATGATATGGTTTTCTTAGATTATCGAGAATGTGGTCCACTCGGAGAACCAAAAGTTGTGCATATCGACCAAGAATCTGATTTCAAAATAACTCCTTTAGCAGATAATTTTGAGGACTTTATACGAGGCCTTAAAAGTGCTGAAGAATACGAAGAAGAATGATAAATATGACACATAACAAACGGATTAATATCCCATAAAAAGTCGATTATCCGCCGGACATTATCTACCACTTCAAAAATATGGAAATGAGAAAAGAAAAGGTAATCGAATTATTAAAAGACAGCGATGTTGGTTGGAGATTTTTCAATCAAAATCAAGTCATTATTGATGAATATAATCTTGGTAAAATCTTCATCAACAGTAAAAACGACTCAATAAGAAAATGGACTGAAATAACAAATTCTAAGAAAGGCCACTTATTTAGATTGCCTGATTCGTTTTGGAATGGTCTGAATGAAGTTTCAACTTTATCTGTTGACCGGAACAAAATCGATCATCCTATAAATTTATCCCCATTTTTAGAAGCCAATGATAAGATTATATTATTTTGGGGTAGCAACTGTTCGATTATCACTTTTGGTGATGTTTTTCTCAAGTATTGGACTGTTTTCTGCTACCCTGATGATGATAATATATTGATTTCTGTACCAGCAAAGAATATTTTAATTACCTTTGTAGAAGAGAACTTTGCATTTTACGATAAAAAGTCAAATGAAAGATAAAATACAACAATTGCAACAGAATAGCATCGTACTCAAAATTGAAGGAAAAGAAACGTACGAGCTGTGCGGCACTCGATTCGGAGGGAAGCCGGATGTACCGTCAAACTTCGCTTGGCCGTATTTTGAGGAAAAATGGGAAGATGGTACAATAATCAAACGTCCGTTGACATTCTTGGTACAGTTCAATTGCGAGGATTTGTCGAAGTACGATACCGAGCATCTACTTCCTGATCATGGCATATTGTCGTTCTTTTATGAAACGTATAGCCAATGCAGTGGCTTTGACCCGAAGGATAAAGGATGTGCTCGTGTTTTCTGGTTTGAAGACACATCGGCCTTGTCTCCGGCAGAGTTCCCTGAAGATATGGAAGATGACTTCAAATTTCCAATGGTGAGAATTAAGATGAGCAAGGAAGTGTCCTATCCTTCAGAGGATGACTTTTATGACATGTTCTCGCCGAGTGGCGGATTAGACGACTGGGAAGATGTATTTCAAAAAGCGACAGGGAAGTCGGTTTATGACATACATGGCGGGGCTCAACTACTCGGCTGGCCCGATGTGATTCAAAGCAGTATGTTCATTGAATGTGATCTTGTAACACGTGGCTATTATTTGGGCAACGGGTGGAGAGATGTGCCGGAAGATATTCGCAAAGAAGCAAAAGAAACAGCCTTCGACAAATGGAGATTGCTCCTGCAACTTGACACTGTGGAGTGCGACGACTTCTGTCTGATGTTCGGCGACTGCGGATACATCTATTTCTACATTCCCAAAGAGGATTTGAAAGCCAAACGCTTTGATAGGATTTGGTTGATATCCCAATGTTGTTAGTTGGAGTGGCTGCAAGCAAATAGGCTGCCTAACGGTTGATTGTCCGCCGGACACTATCAATGTGCAAAATAAAAGTAATATGGAAATGAAATTCTGGATGAAGGAGCAGATGCGCCAATTTTTCCCGCATCTCAAACGCTGGAAGAAGAGTAATGATGTTTTCCCGTTTTCAGACGCACCAAATACAGCTGTTTTTATCTGCTGTCACATAACTGACTGTGGAGAAGATATATTATTTGTTTCACATGATGCAGATGACGGAGCATGGCAATTCCTTTGTGGTAAAGAACATAGTGAAAGCGATGCAAGGATAGTTTCATTAAAGTATGTATTGAATTTAGATCCGACTATCGGCAACTTGAAAGATTTACCTCTGGGCTATTGTGCTGAAAGAAAATCCAAGAACGATAAGTGGGTTATTGTAAAGAGTTAAGATATGCCATACATATCAATCGAGAGCGGACGTTTGACCGCAGAACAGAAGAAACAGTTGATTGAACGGCTTACAGCTACAGCCTCCGAGATAACGCATATCCCGGCGCAATTCTTCACTGTTACCATAAAGGAGCTGCCTGACGAGAACTTCGGCATTGGCGGCAAATCAATCGACGAGATTAAACGCAACTACAAGCCATGAGTTTGACTTTACGCCCATATAAGCCTTCGGATGCCGCTGTGATTACATCGTGGCTTAAAAGCGAATATCTTATGCGCCAATGGTGCGCCGACAGATACGAGCACTATCCCGTATCGCCCGAAGATATGAATACATATTACGAGAGGAATATTGACGGACAACACTCACGCGCCCTGACAATGACTGATGACAATGATATTGTCGGGTACATCACCTTGCGCACTCCGGTGGACAATCCGATTGAGCAACGACTGGGTTTTGTCATTGTCGATGATTCAAAACGTGGCTGTGGGTTGGGGAAGGCTCTGGTTACAATGGCTGTCGAATATGCCTTTGAAGAGCTTGGGGCCACAAAAGTGTCGCTCGGTGTCTTTGAAAATAATCCGTCCGCTATCCATTGCTATGAAGCCGCCGGTTTTCATCGAGTATCACTACCTGAAACCGAGAATTACGAATGTCTGGGCGAAACGTGGAATTGTATTGAGCTGGAACAGTATAGAGGACTTTGAAAATAACGGTGATTTCACTTCCATAAATAGATTTCAGATTATAATACTACTATCTGTCATGGTTTGGCCTTAAGTTATTTTTTACTACCTTTGCATAAAATTTCTACTTTATAATATAATGGTATCAGTTGATGCTCTTACAGTTGAATTCGGTGGCACCACCTTATTCAAGGACATTTCATTTGTAATCAATCCGAAAGACCGTATAGCCCTTATGGGCAAGAACGGGGCCGGAAAAAGTACGCTGCTTAAGATTTTGGCTGGAGTGCGACAACCCAGTCGAGGCAATGTATCGGTGCCCAAAGACTGCACGATTTGCTATCTGCCACAACACATGATGACAGAGGATCACCGCACAGTTTTTGAAGAGGCATCGCAGGCTTTCGCGCACCTTAAAGAAATGGAGGCTGAAATAGATGCCATGAATCAGGAATTGGCTACTCGCACCGATTACGAAAGCGACTCATATATGTCACTGATTGAAAAGGTGGCTACAATGAGTGAGAAATTCTATGCCATCGACATGACCCACTTCGAGGAAGATGTAGAGAAGGCTCTGCTCGGACTTGGCTTCAAACGTAGCGATTTCTCTCGTTCGACTTCCGAGTTCTCAGGTGGCTGGCGCATGCGTATTGAACTGGCCAAGTTGCTTTTGCAGAATCCTGATGTGCTGCTGCTTGATGAGCCTACCAACCATCTCGACATCGAGTCGGTGGGCTGGCTCGAGGATTTTATCATAAACAGTCCTATGGCTGTAGTAGTAATCAGCCATGACCGGCGGTTTATCGATAATATCACAACTCGCACAATCGAAGTGACTATGGGTCGAATCTACGACTATAAGGCCAACTATAGTCACTATCTTGAGTTGCGCCGCGAACGCCGCCAGCAACAGCAAAAACAGTTCGACGACCAACAAAAACAGATTGCCGAGGCTCGCGAATTTATCGAACGTTTCAAAGGCACATACTCCAAAACCTACCAGGTGCAGAGTAAGATAAAGTGGCTCGAAAAACTTGATATTGTAGAGGTTGATGAGGAAGATACATCTGCTTTACGTCTTAAATTCCCATCTTGTCCGCGCAGTGGCAGCTACCCGGTCATAGCCGACGGGGTTGGTAAGAGCTACGATGGGAAGCCGGTGTTCTCCGGGGCGACATTTATGATTGAGCGTGGTGACAAAGTGGCTTTCGCAGGACGCAACGGCGAAGGTAAATCCACTATGGTCAAAGCTATTATGCGAGAGATTGATTTCGATGGCTCGCTCACACTGGGCCACAACGTCCAGATTGGCTACTTTGCCCAAAACAGCGCCTCGCTGCTCGACGGCGAACTGACAGTATTCCAGACTATCGATGATATAGCCGTGGGCGACGTTCGCCTGAAGATTCGTGACCTTTTAGGAGCTTTTATGTTTGGCGGTGAAGAAAACCAGAAAAAGGTAAAGGTACTATCCGGTGGCGAGCGCGTGCGCCTGTGTCTGATAAAGTTGCTGCTCGAACCTGTCAACCTGCTTATACTCGATGAGCCAACGAATCATCTCGACCTTAAGACTAAGGATATTCTAAAACAGGCTCTGCGCGACTTCGACGGCACACTTATTCTTGTGAGCCACGACCGCGACTTCCTCGATGGTCTCGTTACGAAGGTATATGAATTCGGCGACGGACGTGTGCGCGAGCATCTATGCGGCATCAACGAATTTCTCGAAAATGTAAAAAATCGGGCTGAAGCCGAAGAATAATAACTAAGACATTTCACCATATGCACCTACACCGATAAAGACTCGAGTTCAGCACATCGAATTTAATATAGCTGATACTTATTAAGTTATATCAGTTCACTCCGGTATAGTAGGACATATGCTTAGAATATCCTTTTCAAAACTATCCCGGTTAATTGCCCGATTCCTGACTTGTGTCCTATGATTGAAAATCGTCTGTGGAGATAAAAACAGCAATGCCGCGATTTTACTACTGTCGGTAATCCCCATTCTTACAAGTGCATAAATGCGAAGATCGGTGTTAAGAAGTTCTCCTTTCTTTGGTTGAATATGCTTATCTTCTTGCAGCAATGAGTTAAATTGGTTTATAAAATCCGGATACAGACGTAAGAACGCGCTGTCGAAATTAAAGAATATTTCTTTGGTTTCTGCTTCTGACGGACGTATATATCTGTCGGCGACTGATGAGATGTCACTTAGTTGTTTGACTTTCAATTTCAGGACAGTTGGAAAACGGTTTAGTTTTTCAATATATGCGGCACATAAATCCATAAATAGACTTACATATTGCTCTCTCGATTCATTGGTCTGGCTTAGTTGCTTGTTCAATAATATAAGTCTGTCATTCAGCTCGCTTAAAGCGTTTTTCGATTTTGACACCTTTTTATGTTCACTATATACATGTAAAACCGCAAAACCCAACAAAACCATCAATAGTCCTATAATAAGGATATAAGTTTTCAGCCGGTCGTTTTTATCTTCTATTGTCTTCTGATACACATTGGCAATATCAGGAATCTTCTCCGCTATTTCAAGCATTCTAAGACGATTGTTATAGAAAACAGCATCGTCGAGTGCGATCTTAAGATACGAATTTGCTTTTGACAAATCTCCCTCTTTCTTAAGGCACATGGCAAGCTGCTGTAATGCCAGATTTTCCTTCAGAGGAACCATCTGGTCTGATATGGCGGCGTTTGTAAGCCATTCTTTATACTTATCTTCGTTGCCTGTTTCTTTATATGTAAGTGCGAGCGCATAGGCAGCCTGCGCGTATAAACGGCTGTCAACAGGTATTCTGCCGATGACTGAAAGATAGTTTTTCTCAGCTTTGTCATATCTTTTAGCCCTTAGGTCTTTTTCGGCTATACGGTATGAATATTCAGGAGTATTAATATCCGTAACGGCAATAAGCGAATCAAGATACACCAAGCTTTTAGCAGTAAATTCCGGCGCAATCGTGCGTTTATCAGAATATTCTGCCCATACTCCATATGCCCACTCACAAGCAGCGAAATACTCTACCCTAATTTCGGGAGAAAGTCTTCGGGAATCAATTTTATCAAGAATCGCAATCGCATGGCTGAAATGTCCGGAGGTTGCTAATGATAGCGCACGATGAATCTTTACCCGGGAAATTATATCATAGTCCCCTGTCCTGGCAGCTAATTTTTCCGCCCTGTCAACATAGATCATGGTGGAATCAAAATTGAATGTCAGATATTCCATGAACATTTCATTATAGAGCTCAAGATACTTATCCGCATGATTACTGTCTGAAAGGAGATTTTTCAGACTGTCTATGCGATGCTGCTTGAGTTCTATATAATGATCTCGTTTGGAAATAGCTTCATCGAGACGGGAAATCTGCGATGCGGCTTTTATCTGGATAGAGAAGAAAGTACATAGAAATACTATGGTCAGAACATTGATTTTCATTTTTTGAGCTTCTTAATATGCAAAGTTAATAATAAATTCCGGTTCCTCCAATACTACCTGAGACTTATGACGCCGTAATCGTTATTTTCTGGCACGCAATATATTAGCCATTTTCACAGCTACTCATCAACTACCTGCCGACTCCTTTCTCTTGACATGACTTCGACGAGTCTGTAACTTTGCGAAAAATAACACCGCAAAATCCCATGAAAAGGAAACTGACACAACTTGCGGCATTGTCCGCCACCATGCTTACGCCGTTTATGTCCACGGCCCAGGAGACCTCCGACAGCATATCCTCTGCGGGGAAGGGTGAGGAACGAAATGTGATGCTCAACGCTTCCGATGCAACAAAACCACGCGAGATTCAGATTGGGCTTCCGAGTGAGGACGTAAACGTATATGAAAACGGATTACCGGCAGTTTATTCTTCTGCCGTACATCAGCTATCCCGTCATTGGCGCAGTGACGCCAGTCTCGGAAAAGTCGGATTGATGAACCCGATGGAATCAGCTATCAAAACCGGAAACATAGCCTACTCAGTGGATAGCTATTCCAATTTTGGTCAAAAGGAATTCAAAGGAATTTTCAATTACCGCACCAATACTTTCGGCTGGCAGAATTTTGATTTTAACATATCCGGCGGCATTGGAGACAAATGGCTATATACGGCAAGTGTCTATCAGAACTTTGATCCAGGATATTTCAAAGTCAAATTCACGGATTTCTCAGACCGCACGCAAATATATCATGCCGGGTTGACCCGTCTTTTCGATAAAGGTCAGATAAGCGTGCTTTACAAATATTCAAAGAACAATGCGCTCGGCACGATGATAAACAACGCTCCGTTCATTTATGTTGGTGACGGCAGCGTAAAGGAAATTCCAGGTTTTGCACTCGGCACGACTTCTTATGCCCCAATCGGAGGCGAATTCGAGTATATGGATGTGATGGACGGAAAAATGAAGAAAGGTCGCTGGGGTGACTTTACCGACAATTTCGCCCATGAAGTTACAGCCCATTTCGATTATATATTCGGCAATAATTACAAAATTGATGTCAATGCCAAATATATGACAGCTCCTCATGCGAATTTCTGCGATTTCGGAGGTAGCTCGATATTCGAGACTACTGCTGCCGACAGACTTTACAAGCAGGGAGAGGACCAACCTTATATAGGGCTTGCCGAAGGTCGACGCACATGGCTTCATGTCGGTAAGGTCAGCAACGCGCTTCTAACAACTGAAATCAACAAACGGTTCGGCAAACATGACTTACGTGTAGGTCTTAATGAATGGTATTATCATCTCGACTATCACTCGTCTTCTTTCCAGTGGACCGGCACCGTGTCGCCATACACCGATGTACTTGTCAAACACAATGAGGACGGCTCGACAAGTCAGTTTTATGGGTTCAATGAACTTTCTCCCGAGTATACAAAAGGTTACGAGAATAAGCTGGCTCTCTACGTAACCGACAACTGGCAGGTGACACCTAAATTCAATCTATACTTCGGCGGACGACTCGAATATTACCGCATGAGTGCCGACCAGATACCATTCAGCCGCTATTCCGGATTTCATATCGGAGACAAGCATGACTATACCAATCCTGACGGAACCACACATACTGTGACGATAGCGCCCCGCAATGTATTGAAAAACAAGCTTAACTATGCTGCAACTTTGCAAGGGACATATAATCTCAACAAGCATTTCGGACTAACTGCCGACGCAACCGTGGCAACCCGCTTTCCGCGTATCAACGAATATGCAGGCACCGGACCTACCGAGGAGCAATACAAGCGTGTAACCATACCTCTGCTTCGAGGAGGCATCACATACCGCAACAACTGGATTGATCTCACTTCAATGGTCACATACATTTCCAAATCGAACAACATCGATCAGCAGAATGTGACAAAACCGGGAACCACACAGTCGAAAACCACCTTGCTTATATACAGCATCAAGACTCTCGGCTGGACAACATCTGCAGAGATACACCCATTCAAGGGTTTCAATCTTCATGCCCTGTTTACATTACAGAAGCCTACCTACGACAACTATTTCATCAAGTCTCCGTTTGAAGGTGTACCGGATTTAAATGCCAACGGCAACATCGTAAAAGAAATCCCTCAAATATTGGTCGAACTCGACCCGAGCTATCAGCTCAATGAGCATCTCAGATTCTGGCTCTCTTTCCGCTACTTCGGCAAAACATACGCCAACCTGACTAACGCACTCTTCTTCAACGGTCGCTGGGAGACTTTCGGCGGTATCAACTGGAGTGTAAACAAACACCTTGACCTCGGCTGTACAGTAATTAATTTCTTGAATCAGAAAGGTGCAAGCGGCACAATCAACGGAGCAGAGCTTCTCAGCAAGGAAGAAAGCGGCAAATACAAGAACTATTACATGAGCGGCAGCTATCTGCGCCCATTTACAGTAGAGTTCAGTGCGACACTAAAATTCTAATTCCATTATAACTTAAGATATAACAGGCGTCATTTCCAAGGTAGAAAGATTGTTTTTTTAATTCTAAATTTTTATAAACCTGCTAATATCATGAAAACCTTGTTTTCAGCAATTCTGTTAATGACGGCAATAGCCTCTGCAAGTGCGCAAGACAACGAGCGTAACATTATCCGTATTGCCACAGACAATACCGACCTTGTACTCGAGGTCGGTCCTAACAAACGTGTGTACCAGACTTATCTCGGTCCGAAACTGATGCACGAATCCGACCTTCAGAACCTATCGTGGAATCAGCACGCCGGTTCAGATGGTTCTGTGTCAAAACGCGGTTGGGAGGCGTATTCCACATCCGGCAACGAAGATTTCTTTGAGCCGGCCCTCGGTATCACCCATGCCGACGGTAACATGACCACATATCTATATTATGTGGATTCTTCCCGGGAAAAGGTTCCCGGCGGTGTTCATACACGCATAAATCTGAAAGATGACAAATATCCTGTAAATGTCACACTTAACTATGTAGCATATCCCAAAGAGAATGTCATCAAGACATGGAGCGAGATTTCTCATCAGGAGAAGAAGCCGATTACAATGTCGCAGTACGCCTCTGCAATGCTCTATTTCAATGAGACTCAGTATTGGCTTACGGAGTTCAGCAGCGACTGGGCAAAAGAAGCCCAGATGAGCAGTCAGCAGTTGCAGTTCGGCAAAAAGGTAATAGATACCAAACTCGGCAGCCGCGCGGCTATGCACACTCACCCGTTCTTTGAAATCGGTCTGAACGGACCGTTGAAAGAACACAGTGGCGAAGTCCTTATGGGTACACTCGGCTGGACCGGCAACTTCCGTTTCACTTTTGAGGTCGATAATGTGGGCAACCTCCGCGTAATACCCGGTATCAATCCATACGCTTCGAATTATGAGCTGAAAGCCAATGAAGTGTTTACTACTCCTGAATTTATATTTACGCTGAGCTATGACGGTGCAAGTCAAGGCAGCCGTAATCTTCACGACTGGGCGCGTAAGTACGAGCTTAAGGACGGTGAAGGCGACCGACTGACACTTCTTAACAACTGGGAGAATACCGCGTTTGATTTCAATCAGGATATTCTTGCCGAATTGATGAAAGAAGCCAAACATCTTGGCGTAGATATGTTCCTACTCGATGACGGCTGGTTCGGGAATAAGTATCCGCGTAAAGACGACCACGCCGGACTTGGCGACTGGGAGGTGACACACGACAAACTTCCCGGAGGAATCGCGGCTCTTGTAAAATCAGCAAAAGACGCCGATGTGAAATTCGGTATCTGGATTGAGCCGGAAATGGTCAATCCGAAAAGCGAGCTATACGAAAAACATCCCGACTGGGTAATAGAGCTGCCCAACCGCGAAACATATTATTATCGCAATCAGCTTGTGCTCGACCTCTGCAATCCCAAAGTTCAGGATTATGTATTTGATGTCGTTGACAATATTCTCAAGGAGAATCCGGATGTTGCTTATTTCAAATGGGATTGCAACAGCCCGATAACAAACATCTACTCTCCTTATTCAAAAGATAAACAGGGTCAACTCTACGTTGATCACGTGCGCGGTATCTACAATGTACTCAAACGCATCAAGGAGAAATATCCAAATGTACCTATGATGCTCTGTTCCGGCGGTGGAGCACGTTGTGACTATGAAGCTTTAAAATATTTCACCGAATTCTGGTGTTCTGACAATACAGACCCTATTGAACGAATATATATACAGTGGGGATTCTCTCAGTTCTTCCCGGCAAAAGCAATGGCAGCTCACGTTACAAGCTGGAACAAGAATACATCAGTCAAATTCCGTACCGATGTCGCATCTATGAGCAAACTCGGTTTTGATATTGGATTGAAGGAACTCAGCGCAGACGAACTTGCATACTGCCAGCAGGCTGTTGCAAACTGGAAACGTCTTCAGCCAGCCGTCATGGACGGAGACCAATACCGTCTCGTATCTCCCTACGAATCCAACCATGCAGCAGTAGAGTATGTCGACAAGTCAAAGAGTATGGCAGTGCTTTTCGCATACGACCTTTCGCCACGCTTTCAGGAAAAACTCTCAGCTGTAAAACTTCAAGGACTTGACCCGGAAAAGAAATATATCGTCAAGGAAATCAACATCATGCCTGGTACAGAATCAAAGTTTGCTCAAAACGGCAGAGTATTCACCGGCGATTATTTGATGAAAGTAGGACTTGATGTATTTACTTATAACCATAATACTTCTAAGGTGATAGAGATTATTTCTGAATAATCATATTCACAAATAAAAATACCGAGAGAATCATTGTCTGTTGATTCTCTCGGTATTTTTTTATTTCGCAGTATGCCGGATTCTTGAAATCAGAATCCAAACGAAGTGTCTATTATACCTAAGCTTCGACTGCTTATTTCAGGATAACCTTACGCACTGAAGTGCCGCGGCGTTCGATATAAATGCCTTGGGTTGGATTGGCAACTTCAACGCCCTGAAGATTGTAGTATACCGCAACCTCGTTGTCGGAAACTACGATGTCGGCAACACCTGTGGTAGCATCATAAACGGCCAGAGTCATAGCTTCGCTATCGAAAACAAGCACACCGTCTACAAGGTCTTCAGCAAAACCCATATTCCCACGGCCTTTGCCGGGCATCATGGTATAGCTCTGACCAGCCTTCATATCCATTACATCGGTAGTGTACTCGGGAACCCAGCCATTGGCAGCAATTTTGAAAGCACAGTCGGCAGAGCCTCGAACAACAGCAGCCTTAAATGTGAATACTTTTCGGTCTTCGTCGGCTGTGAAACGATACTCGTCTTTGAACTGCCAGCTATTGACCTCTCCCACAAAGTAAAGATCGGGGATTTTCACCTCCGGGATATCACCACCTTCTTCATCAGTGGAGATGATGAGTTGCATCTTGTTGGTATCTATAGTCATGTGATACTTACCTTCCGGAAGGTCCCAGCAAAAATCCGAAGTAGCGTATTCCATCGGATTCTCGCCCACGACAGGAACAGTTCCCCAGTTGGGTGCCACATAGCGGTGGGCGTTGAACGAATCCCAGTCGTTAGCTTCGGCAAGACGGTCAACAAATCCGAAGCTCTTCTTGCTGTCGAAATCGGCGTCATATTCGAATACGCCGTCGGCTGTCTTGTTGAGTTCGATACCGAGAGTGGTATCCCAACCTCCGGCGGGTTCGCCGATTATCCAGAGACGGTCGGCTACGACCGCATTTGCTGATGCAGAAATGGCCAATGAGGCCAGAACGGTGAATAAAAGTTTTTTCATGTCGGTAATTAATATGGTTTTAGTTGATTCAGATTTCTATTGATGCCGATTTGAGAAGAGGAGATGAGAAATGAACAGTAGCTTTGCTTGCACCGTCACGCTGTACATAGGCAAGGGCACGGCCCGAGCAGGCGCGTCGTTCGTTAGCTTTTGGGTGCGACATATCACTGTTGCCCGTGCCTTCCAGTCCCAGAAGTGTGGCCCCACCGTCTACTCGACAGCTTATCATATTGTCGGCCAGCGGCACTATGTTGCCTTGGTCATCTACAACCTCTACCATTATGTGAGCCAGGCCGGCCTCGTCGGCATCGATGCTCGCACGCAGAGCCGAAGGCAAACCGGTCGTTTTCAGGCAGTCGGTGGCAATGACCTTGCCGTCGGCATCGAGAGCTTCTACTTCGAGCTTTCCTGCTGCAAATGGGATGTCCCATGCAATGATTCCGTTCGAATCGTCGCGCTGTTTGGTGTCGGCCACAGCTTTTCCGTTGAGTAACAGCCGCGCAGCCGCAGCATTTGTGTAGCATACGATGCGTACTGGCGTGCCGTCGTCATAGTTCCACACAGCCGGAGCATCAATGCTCAGACCGGCGTTGGCGGCTACCTCATAAGTGCCAAGATAAGCCACAGGACTATCACACCAGAGCGAAGCGCGGAATTTACCTCGCGGTTTGGCAAAACTGCCGAAATCGAGCAAGCCGGTTCCGAGGCCGCGCGATGGCCAACGCCCCGCTTCACCGAGATAGTCTGTACCGGTCCAGATAAACTGCCCGAAGATATGGTCGTTGTCGCGCACTGCGAGCCATTCGTTGTAGCCGTGGCCGTTCTCGCTTCCGTAGATTACGCGCTGAGGATAGCGTTCGTGGTCGATTCCGTAGCGGTCTTCAGTGTAGTTGTAACCAACAATATCCACAGCTTCCGGATAAGCGGTCTCGTTCGACATCACCACGCCTGCAAGCGCACCGGTAACAGGTCGCGATGTATCAATACTCTTCACCACGGCAACAAGACGTTTGGCAATTTCACCGATACGCATTGCCGAGGGAGCTTCAGGATTGTAGCCGCCAAAATTCTGCTGATTGATGCGTGCTTTGTCGAGAATAGGGTGGGAATAAGGGTCATTGGGATAATCCACCTCATTGCCGATGCTCCAGAAAGCTACCGAGGTATGGTTGCGGTCGCGTCGCACCATGTCGGCCACATCGCGGTCGATCCATTCCTCGAAGAAGTCGTACGAGCCCTGGAATTGCGGGGTACCGACATTCCAGCCTTCTATCCATTTACGTTTGGGGAATTCCCATTCATCACTGGCCTCGTCCATAACCAGAAGACCAAGTTCGTCGCATAGGTCATATACCACCGGAGCCTGCGGATTATGGCTCATTCGGATAGCGTTGGTTCCTATGGCCTTGAGGTTCGCCAGACGGCGTTGCCACACAGCTTTCGGCACGACAGCACCGAGAACGCCGGCATCATGATGTAGACACACACCTTTGACCTTCATATTTTTGCCATTGAGAGCAAAACCCTTGTCGGCACTGAATTCGAGTGTGCGGAAACCGGCACGGCACTCCGTTCCGTCGATATGCTTGCCACCCTTGTATAAATCCACACTCAGAGAGTACAGGTATGGTGAATCAAGATTCCACAGCCGGGGATTGTTCACCGCCAACGACATGGAGCCTTTGGCAGCCCCCTTTAGCTTCTTCCGACCCTTGGCGACAACTTTTCCGGAGGCATCGGTCAGCGACGCCCGGACCTCGAGTGTCGAGGCGTCGGCTTCGGGCGCTATGGTTTCAAACTCAACCTCCATAACAGCCTTTGAGGGTTTGATTGAAACTGCTTTCCAACCTATACCCCAGGGAGCGAAGCGAGTAGTTCCGGCCGAAACGACATAGACATCCCTATAGAGCCCCGAACCCGTATACCAGCGGGAATCAGCTTCGCGGCTATGATCGACACGCACAGCAAGTACATTTTCGCCACCGTCTTTGCGAAGGTAGGGAGTCATGTCGTAGTAGTGCGAAACGTAGCCGTTCGGGCGTCCACCAAGGTGGTGGCCGTTAAGATAAATCTCACTTCGGTTGTAGACTCCTTCAAAAAGGATATAGTGCACAGGTGCCGATGTGTCGGTAGTAAAATGTTTGCGATACCAGCCTGTGCCGCCGGGGAAATAGCCGGTGCATGCGTTGAGAGACGGCGACGGATAGCTTTCAACACTCCAGTCGTGAGGGAGCGAAAGCTTGCGCCATTGCGAATCGTCGAAATCGGGACGTGCAGGAGCCACGGAATCGGCTGTCAGAGTAAATAGCCATCCGTCGTTGAACAGCTGTGCTTTACCGAACGACAGCTGTGCGTGCGTCTCCGAAAACATCGCACACAAAAGACACAGGAGTGCCGCGGTGCGTTTAAAGACAGTTGGGATATTCATTGTCGGTTAAAGATTGTATACAATGGTAGTAACGCTTTGTGGATCAAGAAGAATCGAGCCGGTATCGGTAACGGTTGCTTCCTGAAGTGACTTAGAGGTCGATGTTGTATAAGAGTGTACTGTCGAAGCAGTAAAACCGCCGTCGATAGAAGTATTGATTTTCACAGGTTTTTGGCTGAAGTTGGAGTACACAGCCACGATACTTTTACCGTCGGGACTGATATATGCCGACCCGAAGAAGTTGCGGCTCTCTGCAGTCTCAAGGCCTATGCGCTTGAAGCCCGGGCGGATAAAACGGCTGAAATTACCCAGTGCCCACAGATTGAGCGACGGAGCGTACGAACCCTCACCATCGAATACCGACCCTTTGCTGCCGCCGGCCATGTCAAGGAAAATCAGAAGCCAGCGGTTATTGTGCATGTCGCGGCCGTCGATAGCAACCCAGTAGCTCCACGAACTTACGTTAGCCACGGTAAGGTCGTTGTGGATAACACGGGTCATGTAGAGGGCGCGTTCCATATCTGTTGCCGAGCCGTGACCCGAATATTCGTCGCTATTATGTTCGTCGCCCAGCATACACCATTCGGTTTGCCAGAGTTCCAGTCCGAACTGATTTGCCTTTGCAGCCGCTTTAGCGCGTACTTCGCGCATACCGTTCCAATCGGTGTCGGTCCAATAGGAATGTGCGCCGAAGAGGCGTGGTGCATGACGGAGATCACCGATATACGCTTCGTCACCTTCTGTCCAGTAGTGCGAGGCGATGTCGGTTTTCCCCGACCAGTCGCGATCGCCATTGAGATAGTCCCAACGATCGTTCTCTGCGAGAAGAATCTGAGTGTCAAGGTTTCGTTCGGTGAGAGCGCGGTCGAGCTCACGGGCAAGCTTCGCCGATTCTGAAACAGTCCAAGCAGTGCCTTCCTGATCGTGACCGTCCCAGTATACCATCGGTTCATTGATAGGCGATATGTGGGAAATATTATAGCCCTCGTCAACAAAATGACGGGCAACATCGGCCATATAATTGGCAAATGCCGGATATTTCGACGGCATCAGATTGGAATGCTCGCCGCGGTCACTTCGGCCCTGTCCGTTATAGGTCCACTGAACCGGAGGACAATTGCTAAAGAATACGAATTTTTCAACACCGGCTTTGCGGGCTTGCTCCATGAAGAAGCGCTGACCTTGACATTTGGTCCAGTCGAGTGTCTTGCCGTCGGCTCCTATGTAGCTTTCGGCTCTACGGTGTACGGTCGTGATGCCCGAAGCATCTCCGATTTCAGCCGAACCTCCGCCAAGGTTCACACGCCACATCGAAAGGCCTATGCCTTTGGGTTGTCCGTTCTCTATTTCCTGACTGAAAAGAAGGTCGGCGATACCCTGCCGCGAATTGGTCCAGTCTCTTCCGACCCATGCGCACTGCCAGGCATCGGAAGCCGAAAAGCCGGCTATGGTCTGATATGTCACCGAAGGATTGATATTCACGTTTTTGTCTACGGCGTAATCTTCGGCAGGGCGACCGGGATTCGGTTCTCCCGGGTCGTAGGCATTGTCGCTGCAGGCTACAAATAGTGCGCCACAGATGATTAGTGCTGAGATATTATATAGTTTCATTGCTTGTTCGGATTTAAAAATTATTGCCATCCAGGATTCTGCTCTATACGGCCTTCTGACATTGTAACCTCATAGAGAGGAACAGGGAACACAAGATCACGGCCTTCGACAAATGTTGCGCCTTTGTTCTGGGGTTCGCGCTGGTTTGCAGCTTCGATAGGGTCCGCATTGCTGCCTAAGTTGTAGCGGACAAATGAACCGCCGGGGCCGAAAAGATTGCATGCCACTTTTTTACCGTTATCGTCGGTCCAGCGGCGGATATCGTAGAGACGCTGCGACTCCGTTGCAAGTTCCAGACGCCTTTCCAGACGCAGAGCATCGCGCAGGGCTGTGCCGGTAGCCGTCACATTGTCGAGATGCACACGGCGGCGTATAAGATTGAGATTAGCACGGCAGCCGTTTTCATCACCGGTCTCAAAGCAAGCTTCTGCGTAGAGCAGCAGGATGTCGGCATAACGAAGAATTGTGTAGTTGAGGGGTGACAGATTCTCCTTGTCGAACTTGGCGGGTCGCAGATCGAATGGAATATAATGTTTGCGGCTCACGCGGCACGATTTGTTGTCGGCCGGATTGATATGGTATGAACCGTCTTTGTTGCGGTCACCCTGCTTCTTGACCAGTCCTTCGAAGTTTGTTTCACCGGGAATTGATTTGGCTCCGCTCTTGATGATAGTCCATGCCAGTCGTTCGGTGTCGCCGGCCTCGATGAAAGCATTTTCAAGGTCAGAAGTGGGTACACCCCAGCCCCAGCCGTCCATGTCGCCGCTGTTGCGGTTACCGCTGATCATGGGGATATTTCCACCGAGTTTATAGGTCTCGTCGTAGATGTTCTGCACTTCGAAGAGCGACTCGCGGTTGTTTTCGTAGAGCAGATTCCAGTTCTGTCCGAAGTCGGGCATCAGATCATATTCATTGGTATCGATGAGCTTTTTCAGAGTGGCTTTCGCTTTCTCGAATCGTCCGGCATACACCTGCGATTTTCCGAGCAGGCCCAACGCCGCACCGGAAGTTGCACGCCCTATCTCCGAACTATTCAGTTCACTGCGGGCGGGCAGATTCTTAGAGGCGAAGTCGAAGTCTTCCTCAATGAAGTCATAGCATGCGTCGATCGACGAACGGGTGATACCCGCTACATCAGAAGGCATAAGGAAACCTGTCACAAGAGGCACACCGCCGAAATTCTTCACAAGTTCGAAGTAGAAGTAACCACGGAGGAAGCGGGCTTCTGCCATAAGGCGGTTCTTGAAATTCTCGTCCATAGGCACGCCGGGGATTCGGTCAAGAGCTATATTGCATTTGAGAATGCCTTTGTAGCGATATTGCCAGAAGTCGGAAATCGAGCCGTTGCTCTGCCCTACTCCCATGTAGTGTGCAAGAGAAATATACTCTTCCTGATTTTGGCCGGTGTTGCCCATCCAGTAGTCGTCGGTGCACATGTCGCAGAGAATCCACATACGCTCGGCTGTCCACCACTGATAGTCGCTGATTGAATTGTAGCAGCCGACGACAAACGACTCTGCATCTTCGGCGTTTTGAAAATAGGTGTCGAGGTTCTCCTGTCCGCGCACTTCCTCATCAAGGAAGTCATCGCACGAAGTGGTGGCCGTCATCAGGCCGAGAACCGCAAATGCTGTCAGTAATATCTTTTTCATGATTATAGTCTGGTTAGAATTTGAAATCCACGCCGAAGAGGAAAGTACGCGGATTCGGATACGAATTCCAGTCGATACCGGTGCTTATTGAGCCGCCGTCGGTCTGCGGACGTTCGGGATCAAGTCCTTTATACTTGGTAATGGTAAAGAGATTCTGTGCCGACACATAGAAGCGCAGCGAGGTATTGCCAAGCAGACTCTTGGGTAAGGTGTAGCCCAGCTGCATCATCTTGCACCGGAAGTATGAACCGTCTTCGACATAGAAACTTGACACACGGTTGTAGTTCTGGTTGTTGTCGTTGGCCGACAGACGTGGCAAATCGTTCGAAGTTCCTTCTCCATGCCACGTTTTGTCGAAAGTACCGGCCCACACGTTGTCGCCGGAGGCTCCGGAGTAGCGGCGTTTGGTGGTATTGAACACGTCGTTGCCGAAAGTACCGTAGAAGTTGGTTGAGAAATAGAAGCTACGCCAGTTCAGCGTCAGACTGAGACCGGCCATTAGTTTGGGATACGCATTGCCTATATAGCGTTTGTCGCCGTCGTCGATAGAACCGTTGTTGTTAAGGTCGAGGAAACGGATATCGCCGGGAACGGCATTAGGCTGAATAAGATTGCCGTGCTCGTCGGTGTGTGACTTAACCTCGGCCCAGTTCTGGAATATTCCGTCGGCCACAAAACCGTAGAATCGGCTGATTGCTCCTCCGTCCTCATTGCGGATAATTTTGTCCATATTGAAGTCTTCCGACAGAACAGGACCGTCGCCCGACAGTTTAAGGGCTTTGTTCTTCACTCCGGACAGATTAATTCCGACACTGTAGGCGAATTCGCCGGCACGGTCACGCCAGTTGAGCGATAGCTCCCAGCCCGTGGCCTGCATCTTGCCGATGTTCATGGTCACGGCACCGTTCCAGTTGGGATAGCCGAGCGACAGAATGTTTTCTTTCTTGTAGAGCATATCGTGCGACTTTTTACGGTAAACATCGAAAGTCATGTCGAGGCGCGAATTCAGAAAGCTTACATCCAGACCGAGGTCGAAATCTTCCACAGTCTCCCAGCGGAGTTTGTTGTTGCCCACGCTCGAAATCGAGGCTCCTGGTACTCGGACTCCGCCAATAACTGCAGCGGTGTTGTCGAGCAAGGTAAGGTAGGCCGACGAATCAATATTCTGGTTACCCACACGGCCCCAGCCAAGACGGAGTTTAAGATTGTTGACTACTGTCTGGTTGCGCATGAACGACTCATTGCTGATGCGCCATGCACCCGACACAGCCGGGAAGGTAGCATAGCGATTGCCCTTCGCAAATTTCGAAGAACCGTCCACGCGCACTGATGCCGTGATGTAGTAGCGGTTGTCGAAGTTGTACATTGCGCGACCGAGATACGATACAAGGGTGTTGTACGAGGTGTTGCCGTCAGAGTTCTGATTGATTGTGCCGGCATGCACCTCTTTGAGGTTGCTGCTCGATCCGGGCACATTGTCACGCGAGCCGTAAACCCAATAGTCGGCAAATTTTTCAGCAGTGAAACCTGCCATTGCGTTGATATTGTGTTTCTCCGCAATCGTTGTGTTGTAGTTGACGGTGTTGGTCCAGTTCCAGTCAACATTCTGACTCATGCGGCGGCTTACATGGTTGTTTACTTCCTGCTCCTGCTGGTCGATAAAGAATTTGGGAGTAAAACCGTCGGTGCGGCGGAAACGTGCGTTGACACCAAATTGTGAGCGGAGAGTGAGGCCGTCAATAGGGCTTACTTGCACATATGGGTCTAAGAACATGCCGAATTCACGCGAGTGACCGTTGGCACGCGATATAGAACCGGCAGGATTGTGGGTGGAGTTGTTGTAGCTGCGCTGATAGTTGTTGTAGGGATTGCCGCCCCATTCCGATTCGGGCTTGAAAACCGGAGTAGTAGGGTCCATGGCCATGATAGAACCGAAATCACTCGGGCTATCGTCCCACGATTCCATACGCGGAGCCATGTTGACACCGGCGAGAACGTACTTGTTGAAACGGTATTCCGTGTTGAGGCGTACATTGAGCTTATCCCAGTAGCCATAGTCGAACTGCGAATCATTCTTGAAGTAGCCCACGCTCAAACTGTAAATATAGTTCTTGGTGCCACCGGCAAGATTGAACTGATAGTTCTGAATCATGGCTGTCTTGTTGACCACGGTATCCCACCAGTCGGTTCCTTCGGCATCTGTGTAGCCCGATTTGGGGCTGTTCCACAGAGGACTGCGTCCGTCGTTGGTATAGCGGGCCTTGTATACCTTCTCGTATTCGGCAGCGCCGGCCATTGCGGGCTTCTTCAAGGTCTGGAAGCCGGCCGATGCCGAGAAGTTGAAGTTTGTACGTCCTTCAGCACCTTTCTTGGTTGTGACAAGAATCACACCGTTGCTGCCTCGTGTACCATAGATTGCCGACGACGACGCGTCTTTCAGCACCTCCATGCTTTCAATATCTCCGGCGTTGAGGAAGTTGACGTCAGTACCGATTGGCACACCGTCCACCACATAAAGTGGTTCGGAGCCGTTCACCGTTGTCACACCGCGGATAATAACCTTGGGTGCGCTTCCCGGACCGCCGCCCGACGAAATCTGTACGCCGTTCACTTTACCCTGAAGGGCGTCCATCGGGTTGCCGGTGGTCACTTCGGTTATCTGGCTACCTTTGACAGTGGAGATGGAGCTCGTAAGATCGCTTTTCTTCACCACGCCATAGCCAACAACAACAAGTTCGTCAAGATTCTCTGAACTTTCGATGAGCTCGACATCGATTTGTGTGCGCCCGTCGACCTTGATACTTTGTGATTTAAAACCGATGTAAGAAAAGGTTAAAGTTCCTTTTGCATCGACAGTTACGGTATATTTGCCGTCGATGTCGGTAGTCACACCGGTGGTGCCGGTCTGCACACTGGCACCTGTCAGCGGCTCGCCGGTGGTGTCGGTCACCGTACCGCTCACTTTAATCTGTGCCGTGGCGCATAAGCTGACCAGAGCCACGCACAGAAGTGTTATATATCGTTTCATACAATTTTACTTTTTAACAGGTACAATTTTCATGTGGTCGAGATGGGCGTCCATAATCAGGTTGTATTTGCCGTCGGCCGGAATTAACGGCTTGAACCATTTATCCTCGGCGCGTTTGCCATCCCACTTTGGATTAGTCACTTCGCCATACCAGCCGCAGATTTCCGGGTCCTGCTCGTCGTCGGCACGCCATGTGCAATAGTTCCACCAACCGTCGGGGTGATAGTTATGGATAATGAATCCGGAGTGACGGCCGGCCTTTAAATTCAGAGGTTCGGGCAGACGATAGATGTGCGGATTCACTGCATCCTGCTCAAAACGCATGATGTTACCGGGGCCTTCGGTGGTATAGCCGAAATAGAATTCGATATATTCCTCGCCCGATTTCCAGCGGTCGAGTTCCTGTGCGCCGAAAGTGTGGGGTACGGGGTCGACAGCCTCTTCAATACTGTAAGTCTCAATGCTATAGCTGCATTTCACTGTATTGAACTTTATGAGGTAGTACTTCTGTGGGGTGTCGAGCACAAAAGGTTTGGCTATCGCCGGATCCGAAACTATTTTGGTATTGTCGGCAGGGTCAAGACCGATGCACAGCGGCGCGAAGTCGTTGCGTTGCGGCAGGAAGAAAATCTCCGTACCCGCTTTTTCATTGTAGTAGCGTGCTTCGTACTCGAATGGTCCGGTGTGAGAAATGAGCATCGGCACGCCCATTACATCCGAATTGAGTTCTTCTGCCGTTGCCACGTCGGCAAGCCACATCTTGGCAAAGTCGGGGGTATCGCTCACGTGCACGATTGTTGTGGCCTCTGTGAGGTTGTCCCATTTGTCAATGGCACTGATATTGATTGTGTAGTCGCCGTTTTTGGCGGGGAATTCAATAGTGCGACTGAAGGTATACGACGTAACGTTTTCGAATTCAGTAACGGTCGACAAGAAATCAATTTCCGGAATCGCCACGCTCACGGCGTTCAGTTCGCGGTCGTCGGTCACAGTAAAAGTTAAATCGAGAACAGCCTTATCGGCAAGAACAACCGTTACCTCTTGGGCCGGAGCAACGGCAAATTTCGGAGCCTCGATATCGCCGTTCATATCTATGGTGACTGTGGTCGACGTCGAATTGCCGAGCACATCGAATGCAGATACAAGCACGTCGAATTTGTCACCGGCCTCACTGAGGTCAGATGTAATTTGATAATCCAGTTCGTAGGAGCTTTTTGCCTCCCCATAGATAGAGAGAAGGTCGATACGTTTGTCGAGATACAGCGGCAGGCACTCAAGGGTAATTTGACTGAGGCCGTCGGCATCGTTCACTGTGCCTGTGATGTGCAAGGTCTGACCGGGGCGCCCACCGATGACAGACTTATCAATGGCTATCTCGGGATTTTTCCCATCGACCGACGGCCAAGTCTCATTGTCATCGCTGCACGCAGTCGAGGCGCATGCCAGCATTAATGCCACCAGTGCACTCCAATAGAAATGCTTTCTTCTCATAAGATAATTGATGCGAGTTGAGTGGTTTGGTAATAGATTTAAAGTTGTAATAATTTTTAACAATTGCAAAATTAAGCCTTAGCGGCTGTTCGCAGCGGTTGTTTTTTCGTCATACTAAGTCGATAATCCGTCAAAAAGCCTTTTCAATAGTACCAATAGCCGTTTTTTCGCAATTTAATAATTATCTTTGCAGAGAAACGTACCATGATTATGAATCGACAGAAACTCTTTTTGCTGCTCATTGTGTTGCTTGTGGCAGCAGCCAATGTCGATGCCGCACGCAATATTCTGCGACTCGGCTTCGAGCACGGGCTATCCAACAATTACGTCATGGGCATCGCACAAGACCGCAACGGATTCGTATGGATTTCCACCGAGTCGGGTCTAAACAGATACGACGGTTCTTCTTTCCGTGTTTTTAATAAGGAAGGACAGACAGCTCTATCGGCTAACGAGCTAAACCGCATCTGCGCCGACACCATAAACAACGTTCTTTGGATTGCCACTCAACGCCACGGCCTCGACCGCCTCGACTGCAACAGCTATAAACTACAGAACTACGCCCACGACGGCGGCAATCCGAATTCTATAGGAAGCGACGGCGTAACCGATGTAATCGTCGACACTCCGCGCCGGTGTCTCTGGGTGAGCACATACACCGACGGACTCGACCGCTTCGATCCGACCACAGGCGTATTCGAACACTTCAACTCCCGCACCCTACCCGACTGGCCCGACAACCAGCTTTGGTGCGTAGCTATCGGCAACAACGGCAACGTGCTCACCGGACATGTCGGTGCCGGTTTCACAGTACTCGACCCTGAGCGCCGCAGAGTGCGCAACTTCCGCCACATTCCCGCCGACCCACAATCACTCCCAGGCAATCAAGTGCGTTCGGTACTTGTCGATTCTTACCGCAATATATGGGTAGGCACAGATGAAGGTCTCGCCTTGTTCGACGAGCCCTCGGGAACATTCACGTGTTTCGAACCCGACGACAACGGAACACTCGGCACCGGCGCTCCCCATAATATAATGCACCTTGCCGAGACAAAAGACGGCAGACTGTGGATATCGACAGAAAACGGCGGTGTCCGCATTCTCGACATTCGCAACAGTCTCGGCAAACGCTCGCGCGACGTGCGCTTCAAGCACATCGGTGTACAACCGGAAGGGTTCGACGGCACCGGGGTATCGAACAAAACAATCCACAGCGTGTTCGAAGACTCGTTCGGAAATATTTGGATAGGCACCTATGGCGACGGTCTGGATGTCATTGCGCGGCGCGACGTACCATTCGAGCGAATCCACACCCGCTCGCTTCCCCTGACAGCCACTTTCAACTCCGTAATGTCGCTTTGCGCAATCGGCGACACTCTTGCCGCCGGAACCGACGGCGCCGGCATAGACCTCTTCGGTCCCGACCGGCTCATTGCCAACATCAAACCGTCGGCATCCAATCTTCCGGGCGATGCAGTGATTTCGCTCACTGCCGACAACCGCGGTAATCTATGGGTCGGAACTTATGCCGGAAGCGTTGCCATGATAGACCGCAACCTGCGCATCAATGATGTTTCAGCCCCCGGAATGACCGATGTCCGCGCACTTTGCGTTCTTCGCGACGGCCGCGTGCTTGCAGGGTGTGGCCAAGGTGTGGTCGTATATGCCCCGGACGGCTCCATTATCCGCACCCTACTCTATTCTCGCGGCGAAATCGATGACCAGTGGATACGCACTATACTCGAGCGCCCCGACGGCAACATATGGATAGGGTTCTTCGGAGGCGGCATATCGGTTTACAACAGCGACTTTCAGCGTATCCGCTCGATTAAAAGCTGGGACGGTCTCCCATCCAACACCGTCAACCATCTCATAGCCAATCCTCACGGCGGAGTTTGGGCTGCCACAGGCGATGGCCTCACCCTCGTCAACGATTCCGTGCGCATCGACACAATCATAGGCACACGCAACGGACTCGCAGGCCCTTGCGTGCGGGCCCTCTGCTACGACCCCGACGGAAAACTGTGGCTGAGTACAACCTCCGGCATCAGCAGTCTCGATACTGAAGGCAGCATCTGCAACTACGGCACTCCCGACGGAGTTGTCGGCGGCGATTTCTATGGCGCAGCCGTTACCTCGTCGCCCGACGGGCGCATATCTTTCGGCTCTCATTCAGGCATATTCTCCTTTGACCCCAAGGAGTTCCGATCCGACGGTACGATTGCTGCCCCCGTAATTTCAAGTATCACCATCTATGGAGCCAACCCAAAAGACAGCTACTTCGAAATCTATTCGCCGGGTAAGACTATCAAACTACCCTACAACCAGAATACCCTGCGAATCGAATTCAACGTTCTCGACCTTTCGCTCACATCAGCTGTCGACTACCGCTATAAAGTCGACGGCATCGGCGACCGCTGGTATTCCGCCACCAACGGCGCCGGACTATATCTGCGCAATCTCAGTCCGGGGAAATACACTGTCACCATCGAAGCAGCCCTGCACAACCACCCCGACGTTACCGCAACAACAAACTTGAATATAGTAGTTGAGCCCCCTGTATGGGCTACATGGTGGGCACGGCTCATCTATTTTATCATAGCTGCCGTAATTGCGTTTTTCGCCATACGATTCTACAAAAAACGCCTTTCACTCGAATATGAGCTCACCCTCGAGCGACGCAACAACCGACACACCGAACGTCTCAATGCTGAGCGCATGCGCTTCTTCACAAACATCACCCACGAGCTACGCACGCCACTCACGCTCATCCTCGGGCCTATCGAAGACATGAAAGCCGACCGAAACATGACACCGGCAAATGCTCGCAAGCTCACCGTAATCCACAAATCGGCCCTACATCTGCTACAGCTCATCAACACTATTCTCGAATTCCGCAAGACCGAAACGCAGAACTGTCATCTAAAAGTGACAAACGCCGACATTGCACTCACTATAGCCAACATAGGCCGACGCTACAGTGACCTCAACACCAACAGCGCCCTCAAAATCGACACCGACATCGAGCACGGCGACTATACCCAATGGTACGACCCCGAAATAATAACCATGATAGTCGACAACCTCATGTCGAACGCCTGTAAATACACCTCTTCGGGGCACGTGACGCTACGATTGCGCCACACATCTGAATCCGGCGTACCATTCACCGAGATTTCTGTCGAAGACACCGGCATCGGTATGTCGGAAGAAACACTAAGACACATTTTCGACCGCTACTACCGCGACCACCGTGCAGAAACCCGCCTCGGCACCGGTATAGGCCTCGCACTGGTCTGCAACCTTGTACGCATTCACGAAGGCGAGATTTTCGTAAACAGCGAACTCGACCGTGGATCCGTTTTCACATTCAGAATCCACACTGACAGCACCTATCCCGAAGCCGAACGACGCTTACCCTCTCCACAAACGGCAAACAATGAAACCAAGCCTGAAACCACAACCGCATCGACCGGCGGCGACGAACGGCCCCTGATTCTGATTGTGGAGGACAACACCGACATCGTAACCTACATAAGCGAATCACTATCCGACGACTATAGAATCGTGGCGGTGGCCGACGGTGCCGAAGGCATATCGCAGGCATCCCGCATATTCCCCGACATGATTATCAGCGACATAATGATGCCTAAGTTAGATGGCATAAGCATGGTGAAGGCGCTCAAGGAAAATCCCGAAACCGAACACATACCGGTAATCTTCGTAACCGCAAAAATCGCCGACGATGCACGTCGTGAAGCATACGAAGCAGGCGCCGACTCATTCATCACCAAACCGTTCTCTGCCGTGATGCTCCGCTCACGCATACGCAACATCTTCGACACTCGCCGCAGCCTTGCCGGAAGCCTCCTCGCCCAAAATGTGACGGCCAACTCAGCACCGACAGACAAACCCGCACCGACACTGCCCGACGAGAACGTGATTGTTTCCGAAATGGGACGACGCGACGCCGAATTCATCCTCAAAGTGGAGTCGGTTATAAAAGACCGCATCTCCGACGAAAACCTCGATGTGGCCCTGATTGCCGACGCTGTCTGCATGAGCCATTCAACACTCTACCGCAAAGTCAAGGCCATCACCGGCCTATCCATTGCGGGACTCATTCGCAAACTGCGTGCTCGCGAAGCCGCCGTCCTCCTCGAAAACGACCGCTACACCGTATCGGAAATCGCATTTATGGTCGGTATGAGCAATCCCGGCAACTTCCGCCAATGTTTCCGCGAAGAGTTTGGCACAACGCCATCTGAATACCGCAACTCCCATAGAAAACACCAATAATAATCGACCCGAGAATAAGCGACAGAAGCATTTAGTTTGGAGCATGCCGGGTTATGACCGACGACTTAATTCAATGTGGCTATCGGGCCAAGAACTCGGTCAGGCGGGGCAAAGTGCGTTCGGCGGTCTCTCGGCCGATATTGTATACATGTGTCATCTTGGCTTTGTTGGTCGACACTCGGCCTATTGGCAGTGGTCGGTCCGGCGCTATGACAAAAGTGTCGCCTCGTTTTATTCCTTCGTCGACAAGGCGTAGCTGTGAGTTGTACATCTCATGGCGGCGAGACATTGCATCGGCTATTGCCTTGTGGCGGTGCATGAGCATTCGCCACAACCAACGTGACGACGGTTTCTTCACATAATCGCGAGGCTGCGTGAGAATTACCACATTACGCATGTAGCCTATCGAGCGGAAATATGCAAGAGGGATAGAGTCCGAGATGCCACCGTCGAGCATCAGTCGGCCGTCATCGACTTTCACAGGCCGCGTCACACCCGGCATCGATGCCGAGGCGCGAAGCCATTCAAGCGATTGGCGGTTCACCTTGTCCATTCTGTAATAGACCGGCTGCCCGTCGGCGACATCGGTCGCTACGAGATAGAAGGCCATAGGGTTTTGCTCGAAAGTCGGTATGTCGAATATATCGAGTTGCAGGGGCAGGATGTGATAGGCAAATTCGGCGCCAACAAGGTTGCCACTGGTGACAAGAGAGCGCAAGCCCATATAACGCGGATCTCCGGCATATTTAAGATTATATCGGAGAACCCGGCCAGGCTGCCGCGACTTATAGTTGCAGCCGAAACTCGAACCGGCTGATACGCCAATGAGCCCGTCAAACTCAATTCCGTTTTCCATCATGACATCCATCACACCTGCGGTGAAGAGACCTCTCATGGCGCCACCTTCGAGAACAAGTCCGGTTTTTATTGTATCATCCATCTTTCTTCTATAGGTCCATTCTTTAATGCAAAAGTAAACATAAAAGTTGATACTTTTTATATCGCTCAGGTTGGTAATATGAAAAAAAACATGCATCTTTGCAGACAATATATAGGTTTCACCAACCCGTGTTCTGATCGAACACTCGTCGGTTTATACTTTTAACACATATGGAAATGAAATTTTGTCAAAGCTGCGGAATGCCATTATCAAATGAAATACTTGGCACAAATGCCGACGGCTCAACCAACGAAGATTACTGCATCTACTGCTACAAGGATGGCAAGTTTTTGCAAGATATGACTATGGAACAGATGATTGACCACTGCGCTCAGTTCACCGACGAGATAAACAAGAACTCCGGTCAAAACCTTACAGTCGAGCAGATGAAAGAGCAGATGCGCCAATTCTTCCCGCATCTCAAACGTTGGAAAAATTAGATTAATCGCGTCGCTGTTGATGTTATCTTTTAAGACCTCAACAACATATGATTAATAAACACTTGACATTACCAAGTCTGAAAAGCAAAAAGCCTCAATACGTACTTGGCACAGAAAACGGCTCTGTTCGCACGTCAAACGTGACCGAAGAAATGATTATTGATGCCGTTTACGATATTGAAGACCACGAATTCATATATCTTGAGAAATGTGTGCCGGTCGTATTGGACCACTACGCCAAAGCATATTCCATTGATTACTACAAGGACAGCAGCATTGCAGTATGTTTCAATGTCAACGGATATATGTTTCGTATGTGGCGGTCGGATGTTGATTGTGATTTGGCCGCTGACATATTGTGCGGCTTTTTCCATTCGGCCACACTACCCGACATGACAGAATGGCAATGCCAGAAAATCTATCTTGAAGAAGAGGCAGAAGAAGAACAGCTATGTGTAGATGGCGAAAATTTCCGATACTTCGATTGTCAGGATGTGATTGGCGCATTGGAAAACATCATTGAGGGCAAATCGCGCTGGATGCTTTATGATTTCACAATCGAAAATGGCGGATATGTCAATATCCGTAGGTGTGATAATGATACCGCTCCCACCGCCGGATACAAAGTTGAATATGTCTGCTGGACAGAGCCGACTCCTACAGGCTTCAGAGGTATCATTTCTGATGTCGCACTCTTGCGTGATTGGCTGTGGAGTCTGATTAATAGCGAAACATTACCCGACCCTATGGATGAGTGTGTATCGTTTGATGTCAACAACCACTTTGAGAGACTGGTTTTCAAATTTTTAGATAACGACAACAAATGAAAGGCAAATATAGCGATCCTGTAAAAACGGCAATTGAATTGATTTGGTCAACTTTCGACCGAGCACAGATACGTCAAGGTTATGCACTACTTACGCAGGCAGCACAACAAGGTGATGCCGATGCGCTTGCTTTCATAGCCCGTTGTTTTATGGGTGAAGAATTTGTATGGCCGCAAGCCGGATTCAAAACCGATGAAGCCAACGCTTCAAAACTTATGCAAAAGAGCGCAATGATGGGTAGCGCCACCGGCGTGCTGTGTGCCGCCCGAAGCGGCAACCTTACCCCCTCGGTGGAACGCGGGATGCCGTTTGCCTCGTTTAAAGAAGCGTTTGAGGAAATTCTCGGACAAGCCGAACGTGGCGACGCCTTCTGCTGCTACATGATCGGAAATGTGTATTACTGGGGCGACTACCTGCGTGTAGATCCCGACTCTGCCATGCAATTCAATGACGAAACAGACTACAAGGACTGGATATGGCCGATAGCCAAGGAGTGGTATGAACGCAGCTTCGATGCGGGCCTATGTGCCGGATGGGGCAATTACTGCAAGATATACGAATCAGGGCTATGCGAGATTGAGCAGGACACCTTTGAGAAGTACTACCTGAAGCTGGCCGATATATCGCCCGTAATCTGCACCAACTACGGCTATTACCTCCGTACTCAGAAAGGCGAAGCTATGGCCGGACTGCTGCGCTACGTCGATGCTGCCCGTAAAGGTGATCCACAAGGTGCCTATAACGCCGGACACATATATGAGGCCGGAGAAGAAGTAGAGGAAAATATCGAACTTGCATATCAGCTTTATGAAATGGCAGCAAATGGCGGACTTGCTGCCGGTCAATTCGAAATGGGATATTACCATTTTGAAGGCTGTGGAGATGACGAACCGGACTATGCCAAGGCTGTGGAATGGTTTGAAAAGGCTTACGAGAACCCGAAATGCAGCGAAGATACCCGAACACAGACCGCTGCATACCTCGGTCTATGCTATCAAGAGGGACTCGGCGCCATACAGGACGATGATATCGCATTCGACTATCTTCATGAAGCCGGTGAGCATCCCTATCACTTGTGGGAATCAATCCAATGCAAGCTACTAACCGCACTCGGCGTAGCATATACCTTCGGTCGCGGCACCGAGTCGGATATAGAGTTGGGCTTTCAGTATTTTGAGGATGCCGTCAAGCTCGGTTCGGAGGATGCAAAAGCTTATATCGACTACATAAACTCATCCGACTTTGGAACCAACGAGCGAATAGCCGAACAACCTGATACAGCCGTAGACCCCTTCTGGCAGGAGTTGACTGAAAAAATCAGAGATGCGGTTGCAACAGACCTGCACGAGATACTTGGCCGGACCGCAGATGAACAAATATACACTGTTGCTCTCGTTACCGATAGTAGCTGCTGTTCGTTATTCCTGGCTTTGAACACTGTTGAATACCTCAATAATGAAACAGACGAACCGGAAGAGAGCAAATGGCATCCGGATGAATGGGGCTATTCCGACTGTCATGGCAGCAAACTGGTAAACCTCAGCGCATCGCTGTGGCAAAACCACAATACTTTGCCGGGCGGAGCCTTTTTCTTCAATGCAATGATTTCTGCAATGAAGCAGGTCAAAGAATCAGGAATTTTCGGAGATCGTACTCAAGAAATCACTTTCTTCATTTCAATAGTAGACGATGAATACGCTGAAAATCTCGAAAACACGTCAGCCGTTACTTTGAACAGCCCCGAACTGACTGCAGTTTTTTTAGATAGAAACTGACAACATCAGATTATGGCATATTATACTGTTTACCGGCCTAAGGATTGGTTGGACGAACTAAGGAAATCGGATGACAACGGTCCTATAAAAGTAGTGTTTGGCAGCATCCACACAAGGATGCCGTCAATAGCTTCAATTTCGGTTATCCAAAGAGCAAAGAAAAGCCTCTACGCATTAATTCTAAAGGTGTCGTGTTGGCTCAAAGCTTGGCTGCTACAAGGCGCTTGTCGAAAGATTCGGCAAAGATGTTTGAAGAGGTGTTTAAAAACGTTTGAGTATGACTCCCAAAAACGTCCTTGACATACACAACCGCAATGACTTCCGAAATTGGTTGATTAAAAATAGTGCGACTGAAAAAGAGTGTTGGATTGCGGTAAAAAGAGGAAAAACACCTCCTGCTGACGCTTTGTGGTATCTCGATGCTGTTGAAGAGGCTTTATGCTTTGGCTGGATAGATTCAACCGTTAAGAATGTCGAAGGTGTCACGCTTCAACGTTTTGGACCACGAACAAAATCAGGAAGGTGGACTGAGCTGAACAAGGAACGTTGTCGCCGTCTTGATCGTCTCGGGTTGATGACCGACAAAGGTCGTGCGGCATGCCCCGATCTCGAAGCTGATTTTGTGATTATTCCTGAAATAGTTGAAGTATTCAGCGCCAATACTACTGCGTGGAACAACTTCAAGGCTTTTCCAAGCCTGTACCAACGAGTACGTATCGACAATATCCAACGTAACAAGGCCAATAAGGAGTTGTTTGACAGCAGACTCCATAAGCTTATCGAGGCAAGCGAACGAGGTAATATGATAGGCGACTGGCACGACTGCGGCAGACTTCTGAATTATAAGCCGGTGAACGATAATCTGAAAAACATGACTTTGGAGGAACTATGGGAGTTATTTCCCATAGTCCTTTGTCCACACAGCCGGCTATGGAAGTATCGGGCTCTTGAGGAAATTGAGTGGCTATCAGATTTACTCGCTGTATTTCAACCCATAATCAATCACATAGGCAGCACGGCTATTCCCGATATTCTGGCTAAACCGATTATCGATATTCTTGTAGAACTTTCCCCAAGCATTGAGTGGCCCTCGGTTAAAGAAATTATGGAAACTAACGGCTACATCTGTATGTCGGAATCAGACAGCCGAATAAGTTTCAACAAAGGCTATACTCCAGCCGGATATGCCGACCGAGTTTTCCATATCCATTTTCACAGAATCGGAGACAACGACGAGATTCGTTTCCGCGATTATCTGATTGAGCATCCCGAAGTAGCTAAAGAGTACGAGCTATTGAAACAATCACTCCTGCCAAAATACAAAAACGACCGCGACGGATATACCGATTCAAAGACAATGTTTATACAATCTATTTTACAGCTTGCAAAACAATAACACGCTTAAGCGTGACCAAAGTTGCCTATCGTCCAATCACATCGCCCACAACTGTTCAATAAATTACTAATGTTCAATCTCATTGAACAAAACAATATTTTTGAACAAAATATTTGGAAATGCCACTATTGTTCATTAAATTTGCAGTGTTCAATACAATTGAACACCATTGATTAATTGAACAAGATGGGCAATCAAGAGATATTAAACAGAGCTGTTGCCGCGTTAAACAACAATTTGTATCGAGATAAAGCAACGATTGATTACGTTGGCGACATTCCCTATCTGACAGTGATGGGGAAACGATTTGTATGTATAGTAGAGCCTAATCTGACGCTTGGAATGATGGTGGATAAGATTCCCAACGATTACAAGCAACCGGATAAGGATGTGCGATGCCTTTATGTCACAATCAATGCGACTCCGAAGATGTTGGAGGTAGCAAAACTTCCGGATATAAACATTCTTGACTGTGCCGGAAACTGCAACATCCAGTATCAACAGAAGAATGGCAATATCGTGTTTATGATAGTCAACAAAGGGGAAAAGCCTGTTGAGTACATTACCGCCAAAGCATATCCGATTTTTCTGGAGAAGGGTTTGAAAGTCATTTTCTATCTGCTTCTGGATAAGAAAAATGTCGGAAGACCTTACCGTGAGATTATGGATGCGACAGAAGTAGCAATCGGTACTGTCAAAAATATTATTGACGGCTTGATATATCAGCAATTTGTTCGTGTTGAGAATAACAAACGCTTTCTCATAAATACAGATCGGCTTCTGATGCTTTGGGCTACAAATTACGGACAGAACCTTAAACCCAAGCTCATTCAGACCCGATTCACATTCCGTAATGAGGAAAATCGCAGGAATTGGGAAAAATTAGTATTGCCCGCAGGAATGGTTTGGGGAGGCGAAACTGCCGCCGCACTGACTGACGAATTTATAACTCCGGGCGAGTTTACAATATATACCGACGCCCCTGCTGCCACTCTTATGAAAACAGGAGCTGTAATTCCTGATGCGGATGGCGAGATTGCAGTGTATCAAAAATTTTGGACTGGAACGGATGTAAGAACTGTTCCTGCCGCACTTATTTACTCGGATTTAATGGATACCGCCAATGGGCGTTGCATTGAAGCTGCTCAAAAGATAAAAGAAAATGAGCTTAAATATCTCCTCTGAAAAAATTGACAATCCTCTGCTGATTGACTTGTTACGACAACTCACCCGCACATTTTCAAGAATCGAAAACGATTTCTTTGTAATTGGTGCCACTGCCCGCGACATTATCCTTCAAGTTCTTGCAAATACATCCGCAATAAGAAAAACCAGGGATCTCGATATAGCCATTGCCGTAACTGGCTGGGATAAGTACAATGAGGTTTGCAGTGCATTGATTGAAGATGGCTTCAAAAAAGATACACACCTGACACAACGGTTCTTTTTTGATGATTATGAAGTAGACATTGTGCCATACGGCGCAGTCGCAAAGGCTGACGACAATATATATTGGCCGCCGGAGGAGACAATCGCAATGTCGGTCAAAGGATTCGATGAAGTGCTGAAAGAGGCAGTTACAGTTTGTGTCAACAATGAATTTGAAATCAGGATTGCCTCGCTCCACGGACTGTTTCTTCTGAAACTCAATGCTTGGCTCGACCGCAATATCGGGACCAACAAGGATGCCGAAGATATGTGGTATATTGTTGACAACTACTATTTTGCCAATGAAGAAAGAGGCGTTCACCCGGAAGTGTATGAACTTGACGATTTTGACCTGACTGTTGGTGGAGCGTACTGGATGGCTCATGATATTGCGGATATTCTCGGTCAAGATCAGTTGCTCTATTATCGGGACATTCTGGCAAAAGAGGCTTCACTTGCAGAGGAAAGTCGTCTTGTAGTTCAAATACTTGAAACGCATAGAAATCTGACTTTGACTGACGTTGTAAGGGGCTTGAGTACCATAGCTGACGTATTTACTAAACGCATGAGCGATGATTGACGAGCTGTTAAAACAATCACTCCTGCCAAAGTACAAAAACGACCGCGACGGATATACCGAAGCCAAATCTGAATTTGTAAGAAAGATACGCGCTTTGCTACAGATATGTAATAAAGAAACTGTAGACAAATAAAGTTCTGCTACTTGAAAATAGATTTCAATGGTTTCCAACGCATTGTAATATGCGTAATACACAAGGGTATAAGCAATATTCCTACTATCCAATGTAGATGTCCACAATCCATTGACTTCTGCAAACCAAGTAGTAAAAGTAACCCGGTCAACACTTCAAAGATCATTGCAACGGTAAGAAAAACCGCAATCGTTTTTCTCATTCTAAACGGCTTGAACAGATTCATATACCACACTCGATGCTGCTTTATATGAATTATAGCAAGTGCCATAAACACTAACGAAAAAAGTACGTGGAGCATCCTCCATATGCCAACTTCCTTAGTCATTCCTTCGTGCCCTGAAATATGGTAACACAAACCGGTCACTGCTAATGCCACGAACACAGGCAGCATGGCGATATCTGTCTTCAAAGTAGCCGGAAGCCTTTTCATTTCTTCTCGAATATTGACCGTGGACACACTACGACGCACTTTCCGCAACCTATGCAATTGTCCGGTGCAATAAATACGGCATGTTTGTGCCATAAGAATTTCACTGCCCCAAATACCCTACCCGGACATGACTCGATACATTTCCAACAGGCTATGCACTCATTCGACACAGCCTTGATATGCGGTGTTTCCAATATCTTGTGTTTCCTCATAACTACATTTTTATAATGCAAAGTTATAAAGAAATGTAATCGCCGGGAATGACACATCCACGGCAATAGTTGCACTATTTAAGGTTTCTACGATATTCGGCAGGAGATATTCCTTCTATTTTCTTGAACAGACGCGAGAAATACGGATAGTCTACATATCCAAGGTCCGATGCTATTTGCTGCGCAGTCATATCTGTATTGGCAAATAATCTCTTGGCATAGAGCACTACCTGCGACATTATAAACCGACTCACGCTATGCCCTGTAGTAGCCTTAACGGCTTCATTAAGATATACTTCCGAGATATTAAGCATGGCTGCATAGGCCGACGCTCCTTTTATCTTGTTGATATTCCGGTCGAGCGATGTCTTGAATTTTGTAAATATCGAAGTATATCGACAAGTCTCTACAATAGGTATATTGCCAATTGATTGTACCGCGAGTGATACTATGGTTTTTGATATCGATGTAAGTCTACGCCGTTGCATTATTTCAAACAGTATAGCTATATCATTCATAGTTTCATCATCAAGCCTTATTACCTTGGCTACTAATGCATACCTGTTGATTAGTTCGATTTCTGTGTCTGATAAAAATTCGGGCGATAATGCAAGCATACAGCCCGACGATTTATTATCGATACTGCCTATTTTATGTACTTGACCGGGAGTTGTGAGAATTAAATCTCCGGCAGTAAGCTTGAATTCTTTGAAATCAATGCTTATCGTTAACGAACCCGAAAAAAGAAATCCAATCATATAATAGTCGTCACGATGCAAAGCTGTCTTGACTTCGACATCTGATGAACCGTCTAATTGCTTGACAAACATTCCATCTTCGCCAAGCTCTGAAATTCTATTGACTTCTATTTTATTAATTCTTTTCCTCATTGAGTATAATCTATTTATATTCAACACCATTACTCCTACGAGCGACGGTATTGGCCGGGGCTCATGCCGGTACTTTCGCGAAAATATTTCGAAAAGAACGACGGATTAGGAAAATTGAGATAGTCACTAATCTGGCATATTGTCATATTAGAAGATTGCAGCAGTACTTTTGCCTCGAGTATAACATAATCACGAATCCATGCGCCCACTGTTTTTCCGCCTATACTCTTGATAATACGCGACAAATGACCGGGAGATAAAAACAATGCCGACGCATAGAAGCCTACATCACGCCGTGTCTTGAAATTCTCTTTTACAAGGGCGACAAAACTACGATATATATCAAGTTGTCGGTTCTTGGGCGATGAATCCTGCTTCTTGTTCCCAAGCCATTGCCGATAGGTATTTGTCAACTTCATCAGCACAATATACACATACGAATGTATGATATTATCTCTGAATTGTGAATTGTTCATGCTGATACATTCCTTCATCAACCGATAATGTGTATGCAGGTCTTCGACAAATTCTTCCGACGGCGTAAAGGACATGGAAACAGGAGTATCACTATAAGGCATAAAACGCTCAAGACTCAATATATAATCTTGAGATATAGCAATAAACATAAGCTTGATATCTTCAGAAGCCCCTAAAAACTCAACAATCTGTCCCTGCCGACAGAAAATCAAATCCCCGGCACTATGTCTCTGCGGTTCGTCGCAATCCATTCTATATTCCAGATAACCCTGCCGACACACTACGATTACATTCGACTGCAGTTTCATCGGCTTGCTTCCAAACGGCACTTGCGAAATATTACCTTCTGCCGAATCTTCATAATTATCAAACAATATAATACCACTTGTCGAAGATATATTACCTCCAATCTGCAGAAATGTCTGCATGGTGATAAGCATGTAATCTCCCGTTTGATTTTGGCTCATTTGGATATAAATGTTGATATTGGGTTACAAATATAGTCATTTATACTCCAACGATTCAACAAATATTAAAAAAAGAACATATTATGCACAATATAGGTAATACCTCATTGACTCAATGGCAGTAATTTTGCATAAATAAGTAACTCGCAGAATTAACTGCGAGTTACATTCTATTTTTAAGAGTCGCTTATTTAAATAAATATACTCTATTCATCACAAGACTTTTGTCTTATGGGCGAACTCAGAGGTTCTCAAAACAAAAAAACACAGTGTAAAAATGACTAAAATAATACGTTTATTGCCTATCGCGCTGTCCTTATTTTTAACAGTGGGATGCGCTAAAGATTCCGACAACGGAAACTCAAAAAGAATACAGAATGTCTACACTACTGTACCCGAATCGAATAGCGGGGCTGTCACGCACTCTTACACATCTTCGGTTGAGGAAGGAAAGAGTGTCAACACCGGATTCAAAACCGGAGGACAAATCAAACGTCTCACTGTAAACGAAGGCGACTTTGTAAAAAAAGGACAGATTATCGGCTACCTCGACGATGCCGACTACCGACTTTCGGTAATGCAGCTTGAAGCGCAATATAATCAGATGGTGTCGGAAAATGCCAGACTCGACGAAATGTTCAAGCGCAATAATGTTGCTCCAAATGACTACGAAAAAGCCAAAGCAGGCTTAGAGCAAATGAAAACACAGTTAGAGATGACTCGCAACAAACTGGCCTATACACGACTCGAAGCACCAACTTCGGGCTATGTCGTAGAGCGCTTTATGGAAGAAGGCGAAATGGCCGGAGCCGGAACTCCGATCTACCGAATCATTGATAATTCGGGATTGGAGACAACTGTTGCTCTACCGCCCTCAATCTATAGCCGACGTGATGAAATTGTCAGTTGCACAGGCAGATCGCCTATGTTTGACAACAAGTCTTTTCCGCTCGATATTATAAGCTTCGTACCCGATGCCGACAATAATTCACTATTCCGCTTACGCCTCAAGTTGCCGGCTTCGATGCATGGCAAACTCTTACCGGGCATGAACCTGTCGGTATCTATACAGTTCAATAATACCGACAGTACCGACATCCATACCATTCCTTCGCGATCTATTTTCGAGCGCAATGGTAAAGAATATGTATGGGTAATCAATCAATCCGATTCTACCCTTACTGCAAAAGAAATAAAGAGAGACGGTATTTACGACGGCAAAAACAGCTCTGTATCAGGCTTGAAGGGAGATGAAACAATCGTTGCTGTCGGTGTGCATCATCTAAGCGACGGAGAAAAAGTAAAAGTCGCCGGTGACATTAATTCGCTTGATAACTGATTCTGACCATGACAAGTATTGCGAAATTCTTTATTCAGCGCCGTACGCTATTCTGGTCGGCGATGATAATAATACTGATTGCCGGGGTAATCTTTTTCCTCAAGATGCCAAAACTCGAAGACCCGGCAGTAACTGTGAAACAAGCCTCGGTAGTTGTGATATACCCGGGTGCGGACACCGAAGTGGTCGAACGTGATGTCGTCACCATGCTCGAAGACCAGTTACGTACATTACCAAACGTCAAGAAACTAAAAAGTGATGTACATCGTGGTCAGGCCATGATAGGTGTGGAATTCCAGCTCGATGTTCCAATGGAGGACATGGAGCAGTATTTCGACCAACTCCGCCGAAAAGTATCAGATATTGAGTCATCCCTTCCCCAGGGATGCATGAAGCCTATTGTCATCGACGACATGATGGATGTTTATGGCATTTTCTATGCCGTAAAGGGCGACGGATACGATACCGGAGAACTCGAGTGCTATGCCAAGAAACTGCGAAACGAGATAATGACCGTAAAAGGCGTTAAACGTGTGAACATTGGCGGTGTACAACGCGAAGAAATCGACATAACTTTCACTCCAGACCAAATTAGACGCAACGGCATGCTGCCTTTGCTAATCGCTCAGGCATTACAATCATCTACAGCGGTTATCAACGCAGGCAAGATCGACAACGGTGCCGACAGGCTTGCTGTCGACATCTCTGAAGGGGCCGTTACCGAAGAGGAGATTTCAAATATCCTTGTTTCGATGCCTGACGGGAAAAAGGTTAGGATTGGTGATATTGCAAAAGTATCGCGTCGTGATACCGAACCGGGTAACAACGGTTTCTATGTGGGCAAGGATGCTTCGCTCACACTTATGGTTGCTCTCGAAAACAATGCTGTAGTACCAAAAGTAGGTGCCGCAATTGACAAAGTGATAGCTCCGACTATCGACAAATTACCTGCAGGTATAACCGTCGAGAAAGTATTTTTCCAGCCGGAACGAGTAGATAATGCCATATCGTCGTTCATGGTCAACCTTTTGGAGTCTATCATCATTGTATTTATTGTGATATTGCTTGCAATGGGTTGGAAAGCCGGACTGATTATCGGTTTCGGCCTTGTCTTGACTGTGGCTTTGTCTTTCCCGATTCTGTCGGCTCTGGGCACTACTTTGCAACGAATATCCCTTGGCGCTTTCATTGTGGCAATGGGTATGCTTGTTGACAACGCTGTTGTGATTATGGACGGCATCATCAACGACCGCAAGCGTGGTTTGAGGCGAGATGACTACCTATTCAATACCGGTCGGAAAACTGCATTACCACTACTTGGTGCCACGATAATTGCGGCTGCGACATTCATGCCTATCTACTTCACACCGGGCAGTGTCGGTGAGTTTGCCGGTGACCTGTTTCTTGTAATCTGTGTCAGCCTTGTTGCGAGCTGGGTGCTCGCTTTGATACAAGTTCCTGCTTGTTCTGACCAATGGCTCGGACCGGATACCGACATTGCCGAAGAACAACGAGAGCTTAAGCTCAACCTCCTTCAACGCAGTATCAGGCGAATGGTTGTATTCCTGATTGACCACAAATGGGTTTCAGTCGGTGTTGCTGCCATAATCCTCGTAGTTTCGTGTATTGCAATGCAGAAACTTCGTAATGTCTTCTTCCCTGATTTCGAATACGATCAATTTGTAGTAGAATGTACATTCCCGGCAGAAAGCAACCCCGACAATGTGCGCGACCGCATGCTGCAACTAAGCGATAGTGTGATGAAATTCGAGGGCGTTGAATCTGTTGCTATCAGCCTTGGTGGTGCCCCGGGAAGATATTGCCTCGTGCGACCTATGCCGAGTGCCGGAGAAGAATACGCAGAATTTATTATCGACTGCGACAACTTTAAAACTGTTCAGAAATTATCTGATCAACTCGTTGCCAAATTGCGAACTTTGGCACCGGAGGCTTATGTCCGTGCGCGGCGCTACAATCTATCAGTATCAAGTTCACATACTGTAGAGGTGGAATTTTCCGGTCCGAACGCAGATACCCTGCGAATGCTCTCTGCCAAGGCCGAAGATATAATGAGAAACTGCAAATATGTCGACCCGCTTTCTGTTCAAAACAACTGGTTGGGACGTAACCGCTCTGTCTCGATAGACTATTCTTCCGACCTTGCAGCAGCGGCGGGAGTAAACCGTTCGGATGTCGGCAATGCCCTGCAAGCAGCAACCGACGGTTATGCGATTGGTGTAATAAATGATCGCGACAAAACGATACCGATTTATATGCAGATACGCAATACCGACGGGTCTAAAATCAGCGATCTTTCGACCCTGCCCGTATGGACCATGATGAATATCAATATTTCAGGCAACGACCTTGCTTCGATGATGAATGGCACGACTACGGCAAGCGAGTTGAGCAACAAAATGTATAATACCACCCTGCTCTCTTCGTGCGTCAAATCTATTAGTCCTTCATGGAGCGAAGGCACTATACACCGCCTGAACGGTCAGCGTGTAATAGAGGCCGAATGCGACCCGGATATAACAAACCACAATGCAACTCCGGCAAAGGTTGTAGAGAATATCGCTGAAGAAATCAAGGCTATTCCTCTGCCCGAAGGTTATGGTATGCGCTTTGCAGGCGAGGGCGAGACTTCTGATGAATCAATGGATATCATTATGTCTTTCCTTCCCATAATGGTTGCAATTATTGTGATTATACTGTTATTGCTTTTCAACAGTTGGAAAAAGCTGACGGTGATTTTGCTCTGCTTCCCATTCGTTATATGCGGCATCATACCGGCCTTGCTGATAACCGACACTCCGTTTACATTCCTTGCCATACTCGGTCTAATGGGCTTAATGGGCATGACGATTAAAAATGCCATTGTGCTTGTAGACGAAATCGCTCGTCTTACCGATGTGGAAAGAATAGAGCTGTACCCGGCTATTGTTCGCGCTACTGTATCACGTGTGATGCCTGTTATCCTCGCATCGTTTACAACTATCGCCGGTATGATACCTCTTGTCGGAGACCCGATGTACGGTTCTCTTGCTGTAACAATTATCGGAGGCTTGCTGATAGGCACTTTTGCCACTTTGCTCTTGCTGCCTACTTTATACTCTGTTTTCTTCAAAGTAAAACGCTCATGAAAAATATCGCACTTTCCATATTATCCTTATTCCTGACTGTCTCTGCATCAGCCCTCGACCTTACGCTTGCCGACTGTCGAGACATGGCCTTGCTATCGAATGAAAATATGAGGATAGCCGAAAACAATGTTGCAGGGGCCGGGCTTGACCGTGCTGTCGCTCGCACTCAATACCTTCCCAAATTCGCAGGCAGCGCTACAGCATTATACACAGCTCCCGATTCGGAGTTGGGAAATATGATGACGATGCAGATTCGAGGTGCATATATGGCCGGGATAAATCTCACCCAGCCAATATTCACCGGCGGTAAAATCATAGCAGCCAACCGCATGGCATCGGTTGGGCAGGAAATATCCCGTCAACAGCTGCGTGCTACTAAAATGGATGTCATTGCCGAAGCCGAAAAGTCTTATTGGACATATGTGGCTGTACTGGCAAAAGTCGACATGACCGAGTCGTACCTCGCTATGATAGACTCAATCTACGATATGACCAATACTTCGGTAGAACTTGGTATGACCAACCGTCAGTCGCTGCTTCGAGTGAATACGAAACGTAGCGAAATTATATACCGCTTAAACCAAGCAAAAGCCGGGGCAAACATCTGCCGCATGGCATTATGCCGCGTTATCGGCGTAGACGATACGGTGAGCATACGTCCTACCGAATCTGTTATGGTCGACAGTATTTTACCCTTGATGAGCTTCGATGTCTCGAACCGACCGGAAACTATGATTCTTGACAAGAACATTGACATAAAACGTCATCAGGTAACTATGGCAAGGGCCGATTTTCTGCCTACAATAGGTCTGCAGCTCGGTTGGTCGGCTTATGGCAATATAAAGATGAAAGGCTGGGCGCAAGACGAATCCGGAAATCCTGTTCCATATTCATCGACTATCAACGACAATAACTTCATGGGGGTGCTGTCGGTACAGATTCCTATTTTCCACTGGGGTGAAGGAATAAAGAAAGTTCGCAAGGCTAAATTGGAAGTCGAAAACGCCCGTCTGACCCTCGATCACAACAAACGCCTGATGCAACTCGAAGCACGACAGAACTATAGCAACCTCGTTACCGGTCTCGAGCTGATACGCTCGGCCAACACTGCCATGGTCGAAGCCGACGAAAACCTGCGTATGATGCGCGAGGAATACGAGATTGGGCTGAATACACTTACCGACCTGCTCGAAGCCCAGTCGCAATGGCAGGCGTCGTACTCAAACCTCATCGAAGCACGGACTCAATACCGTATTTATCAAGTAGATTATCTGCGCTCTGTCGGCGAACTGGAATAGTTTTTCAAAAAGTTTGAAAAAAGGCATTTAGATTATCGGAAAAAGATAGTAATTTTGCAAAGACCTTAGAAGGAGACGCAGAGATTTTTTGCCCTCCGGCTCTGAACCGATTTCTTGCAGTCCTCAATAGGTAATAATCTGATTAGTTATCATCGAATTGGATTATACTTATTATAGCCGGACTAATGGAAGTCGGTTTCATATTCTGTCTTTACAAAACCAAGACCGCAACCGGAACATGAGTTAACGATGTGGTGGATTGGTTTTCTTGGCGAACTCAAAGTTTTAGGTTAAAGAACTATGATAAAAATACGAAAAGGGACTCTGGCCGACATCGATACCATGATGGATTGTTACGACATTGCTCGCAAGTTTATGAGGGCTTCGGGCAACATGACGCAATGGGGCAACGGATATCCTTCGCGAGAACAAATCGCAGAGGATATTGACAAAGGCGTCAATCATGTTGGCATCGACCGGGACGGAAGCATCGTTATGGTGTTCGCGTTTATCATAGGGGAAGATCCAACATATGCACTTATCGAAGACGGCGAATGGCTCAATCAGCTCCCTTATGGCACAATTCACCGTATCGCATCGACAGGCAAACACAAAGGAATTCTTAATACGTGTGTCGACTACTGCTCGACATTGATTGACAATATCCGACTTGATACCCATGCGGATAACATCACTATGCAAACAGCAGCACAGAGGCTCGGTTTTGAGCGCTGCGGAATCATTTATTGCACCGACGGCACCCCTCGCATCGCCTATCAGCGCTACCGGCCCCACCAAGTGAGTGAGTCGTAATTCTCTGTTATTGCTTGTATTTCTTCTCGAAGACTTCGAAATGTTCTTCGCCCCACCGGAGCATCAAGTCGATTATCGGCAGGAGCGATTTGCCTAATTCGGTGATACAGTATTCCGAACGAGGAGGAAGCTCCGGGTAGATTGTTTTCGCGACGAGGCCATCCTCTACCATTTCCTTAAGCTGTATGTCGAGTACTCGTGGCGCAGCTTCGGGCAGACATTTATGAATCTCGCTTGGCCGCATAGCCTCGCCGGATCGCAATTCGTCGAGGATGCACGATTTCCATTTTGATTCTATCAGGCTCATAGTCAAGCGAAGCGGACAATCAAGGTCTACCGGTATCTTCTTTATGTATGCCATATTATCTAATTTGAATACAAACTTAGTTAATACCGCTGAATTTCAGAATACCGAAAAATTTTTCCATACCAGAAAATTTTTTCGGTACTTGATTTATACGGATTACCACCGTAACTTTGCGCCCGAATAAACAAGCTAAAACTCAGGACTATATGAGAGACAAACTCAAAGAATATGCCGCAGTAGAGGAAGCTGCTATGAAATTTGTGAGAAGTGTTGCCGAGGGCGACAGCACCTACGCCAAAGAACTGTTTACAACCGATGCCGTACTGTTTGGCATGCTCGACGGTGTATTGGAGCATGGTTCTATCGACCAGTTCTACCACAACGTTGACACCGTAGGCGCAGGCGATAACTTCAAAGCCCGCGTAGATGTGCTTGCTGTAGAGGAAACCGTTGCCGTGGTCCGCGTTCTCGAAGAAGGTTGGGGCGGCAGAATCGACTTCACAGACTTCCTGCTTCTGCTCAAACTCGACGGCGAATGGAAATGCGTTGCGAAAGCATACAATCAAAACTCCGACACAATCAAGAAATAATCGGCAATATCGAAGGTCACACGGAGCACGAAGAAGACAACATCCTCGGCTCAGGGAAGTAACTCCCAGTCAATACTTTATTCCGGTATCGGGTCTTTGCTTACCCGATGCCGGATTTTGTTTTTAGGTATAATATAGTCTGATTACTTGATTATTACCTTTTTATGATTAATGATATAGGTTCCTTGTTTCAGATTTGAGATTGCATCAGCCTCGTTTTCATATTCCCCGATATGGAAACCTTGCAGGTTGAATACCTCTATAGGTGTTTTGGTTGGGATTTCTTGACCGACCGGTATTGAGGCATACTTGCTTATGGGCAGGTGATTGTTGAACCAATCAATATTGCGTCGTAAAGCATTCTTTATTCTGTCCGCCCGGAGTTGCGCCGTCTGCGCAGGATCTTCACTCCACCGTTGGCAATCATTATTCCAAGCCTCGGCAAGTGGTAAAACGGTTGCGTCTATATAATCATATATTTCGGAAAGTCTATCAGGGTAAACATCGTTCCAAACCGATTTTACTGTTTGACAGAAACTGTCATATTGGATTATCTCTCCAATCCAATGTGGCGTGAAGCCATAATGGACTTTCATACGGAATGTGTAGTCGGTCTTTTCGCGGTTGTAGCATACCAAATCCCAGATTGGGCCTGCAATCCATTTGGTATTGTCGCCCATATCCTTGTGAAGATAGAAACTGCCGTGGAAACCGTCGGGATTATCCATGATTTCCTGCAATACGAAGAAACGGGCCATACTTTCGATATCAACATAATCTTCCCACTTGGTTGAAGCCTTGTCTTTGGAATATATTGCTGCATTTATTGCCTTAAACTCGTCGGTAAGCCATTGCAACTGAGGATTAGACAGTCTTTCCGGTGAATGATAACGCAGAGTAAGGTTCCATTTGCTACATTCGGGAATTGTAATCTGACATTCATCGCGGTAGTTATCCACCTCCACAAGCCAACCGCCCTTTATCAATTCGGGATTGGTTTCCTGATCTTGCTGTTCATAGATATTCACGCGATTTTCATCTATGCGGATTGTTTCGGTAAGGAAATACAACCCGATATAGTCACCATTCAATACAACTTCGACAGGTAGGAAACTTGGAGTCCATGCCATTTCCATAAGCTTGCCCAACTGTAATCCTGCGACAGTGTTTTCGGTAGGTTTCAGCAACGCCCAGTGTTTGTTTTTAGGCATACCCATTATCGCTGTCTTTTTCCCAAGCTTGATTTTGTATGGCTTTTTTACTCCTTTCCATGACGAATGTCCCCTTCCACGGATCTGCATAGGTAATGGAGCATCCTTTGAGCCAAGAGCTTCTATATCGTCCGCACCCATCGGATCAAGGCGATAAGTAGCATTTAGATATACCTCCTTAGACACAATAGGCTCATTATTTTCAGTATCTATGTACAATACAGGCAAGGTACCGGATATAGATATTGTAGATGGAGCGGGCGGATTTACTGCGTCTATTTCGTCCGTACACGAAACGAGTGTCAATGCTACTAAAAAGCAGCCAATTATTTTTACCGGATTTATCATAACTGTTGTTTTAGTGATGAAAGCAATTTGTATGTGGCGTCCATGCTTGACAATGGAGATATATTCTCGCAAGAAAGTTCCACCATGTCGGCAAATACCATGTTTACCAAGTCAACCTCAATCCGATAGGAATTGTGAATTCCAGCGGCTTTTCTTGGCGTATTGTATTGATATCTGAACCGGCGTTGAAATAATAGCGTAACGATGGCTCTGCGTATATGCTGAACGACGGAGTAAAATGATATTGAATACCAAGGCCACCTTCAACCGACCACTGCAGGGGTGCATTAATATGGAGGAAATCTTTATTCGTGGTTCCTAATTTCGGAGAATACTCCATAATAGATTGAGTACCATAAACAGGAATATCTAAAGCACCGCCTCCTTGGCCATACAGCGAGAAGCCGTTATACGTGAATATGCGATAGTTAAGTTTTATCGGCACTCCTATGTAATGTATGCGTTGGACTGTTTCCTTGTTCATCAACTCGCTTTCCGAAAGAATATCAGAACGCAAGAACGTATAACGCAAACCGGTTTCTATACTCCAACGCGAAGAAAGCGATTTGTTGATGGACAGACCGACAACCAACGGCATATAATGATGTGTTTTCTCCGTAACGTCGATTTCTCCGACGGGCCCTTCCACATCAGGTATCTCCGGATTAGGCATCCGGTATCGGTTCAAGTTATTTTGCTCAACGTTGCCAGCATATGCAAATGCCAAAGACCAATCCGTGGTTTCTGCATGGTGTGTACTTGGGAAATCTTCTTGAGCAAGATGTTCTTCTCGACTTTCGGTATTCAGGAACACTCTTACAGTGTCATTTATAATGCTGTCATTAATAACAGGCGGTATACTATCGGCAGTAATTGTTGTCGCTGCGATATTTTGTTGTATCTCTGAATGCCGTATTGCCTTGTGAATCCTAATTGCCCTTGTCACGATACTGTCAATAGATGAATTCTGCTCCACAATTGAGTCAGAGACAAGCGGTGTTATCTTATCAGAGTTTTTGCTTATAACCGGCGTAGATGTTATTGCTTCCTTATATCTGACAAGCTCATGGCAAACAAACAGTATGATTCCAATAATAGACAGAATGCCCATCTCCATACGATATTGCGTAATCATTCGACGCAACATTGCTTTTGCGTGCGTGAGCTGCGAAGATGAGGAATGAGGAGCGATGCCGAGTAGCGCAGCAATTTCTTTATGTGAAAGTCCATCAAGTACCGCAAGCCGAAAGACTTTGCCGTAGCCCTCAGGCAATTTATCAATTATCTTATCCAATTCATCCCATGTCAGTTCGCAATCCACATCTGAGGTAGCACCGACATTATCAGGAATCGCAATATCTGACATCGGAACAGAGACATGACTTGCCTCATCTTTCAGATATTGGAGCGATAAGTTTTTCATTATGGAAGTAAGCCATGCATCAACCTTTTCAGCGTTTTTCAGAGAAGCTATTGATGCAAAAGCAATAAGGAAACCGTCATGCAAAATGTCCCATACCGCATCGTGATTATGGACATAATATGCCACAATCTCATACATGGGGGCAAGATAAGTCTTATAAAGAATCCCGAAGGCTTCTCTATCTCCCGACTGACAGCGTTGTATAAGATATCTTTTATCCATTGATTCAAAAACATCTAATAGATGTTCGCAACATCAAAAGACTGCATGAACTTTCCCAAAAAGTTTTCGTTATATTTTAGCTGCAAGTATATAACACTATGTATCAAGGGAATACAAATATGACCACAGGGGCTAATTGCTTTTGACGGCACCCTTGCATGGCCTTATATTTTTTATGATTTATTGGGTTTATTACTTCATAGCATCAAATAGATTGTTCAGTGCGTAATAGAATCAATAAAAGCATCAGCGTCTTCTCTTGTATGAAAAACTACGATTCTTACTTTTTGCTTGTATTCAGAAAGCAGGGAGTTGATAACAGGTCGTTGCTGTGTGGGGAAATCGACAATCCATTGGCGGAACTCATCATCCAACGAGTCCTCAGTCCAAGGCATATCTTCTCGCTCCTTGCCGATGCGCTCTTCTGCCCCGGCGAGACATAGGTCAGTAGGAAGGTCAAAGTAAAAGACAGTATCACAATGCTTAAGTCTGAAAGGCATCGTGTGAAGGTAGTTACCGTCGATAATCCACTCATCTTGGGCTGCGATTTGTTCAAGGCGGTTGGCAAACTCCTCCCTGCTCAGAGTAGTACGGTCAGGCAAATGCCAAATCATATCAAGATAAAACAGCGGTAAGCCGGTCTTAGCCGACAGTTTTCTTGCAAAAGTACTCTTGCCGGCACCCGGACACCCTATGACAATTATTCTTTTCACTATCCAAATGGTTAGAATGTAAATAGCAATCCTTTATTCTGCCTGACAGCATCTTCATAGATGCTGCAAAGGTCGTCGTATGCTTCCAGCCACTCGTCTGAATCTGCGTCATACAGCAATTCTTCCGGATGTTCGGCGCACGCAGCAGCATTTCTGTTCTCCTTCAAGGTGTTCAGAATTTCCTGCACCTCTTCGCAATCTATAATGCCCAGCCCTTGCAAGCCAGGATCAACGACAATATCATCAATCTTGACCTCCCAGCCGGTAACAGGCAGCGCCCCCTCCTCGAAAACATCGAGAGATTTAATCACCTCGTTTACCGCATCCCACATTTCAGCAAGTCCACAATCGTCTTCAACATCATAACATGCAGTGAGCAAAATGTCGAAATAAACCTGAAGGGTTAGTTCGCCAAACTCATCTTCCCAATCTTGTTCCAACACATTGCCTGTGTAAGGGGATTTCAGTTCTTCGAGATGATTGCAGATATATTGGTGTGCCACTTCGGTGTTTTTGATGCTGTCTTTCATGACAGGTTCTATCTCGGCATGAAATTTATTTGTGTCAAACACAAACGCCTTATGTTCCATACTCATAATTCTTCCTCCGTGATATTAAAATGTTTCAAAGCTTTCTTGTATGCTCTCCGTGCATCTCCCCCACCGGTCTTGCCTTTGAGGCTTCTCAATATATCCAGGGCATAGTCACGCTTCATTCCCTTCGAAATATCGGACATCAGCTCCTTCATGTCGTTTGTTGCCTTGGAGGCAAGAACCTGCTGAAATACATCAACCAGTTCTCTGCTTGTCTCATCGCTCATCTGCATAAGAATATCAGATTCCAAAGCAGCAACCAATATACTGTCGAGCGCAAAGTATACAAATTCAACCCAATCCTCTCGAGGCACCTTCTTGACACGCTTGAGTTTTTTATCAATAAACTCCTGTAGTACGATGCTTATCAGGCGAATATCCTCTTCTTTGTAATCATAGCCGGAGCTATAGTAGCTCAACAGACAGTACTTCACAATATCCAACCCGTCCTCGGACCTGAAATAACGAAGAATACCTTCAGTTCCTTCCTCTATGCGGATAATCATTGCAATAAGCACTGCTTTCTCGCTTGGGAATGTATCAAAAGCAGAAGAATCGATGCTACGCTCCTTCTCTTTTAATGCGTCCAATCCTTTGCGGCCGTTCAGATTGATTATACTTTGCGCCGCATCCATACGCATAAAGTTCACCTCATGATATAGTATCGGATACATGTATTCCAAATACTTGTCATCGTGCGTTTTGCCCATTGCCTGAACAATTGACCGAGGCAATGGTTCGCCAGACTTTATCGCTTCTTCGATGTCGGTATCAGCGACTTTACATACGGCATTGTTGTGGTTCAAAACTTCATATACCATAACTTATTCAATAATGCGTATTGCGGTGAAAGATGAGTCTTTATTGAAATCGGAGCCTTGCAACTCAACGGATTCGTAAATGCAATAGCGCGGACAATACTTGACGCCCATGATAAAACCTATCAAATATAACTACAGCGCGACCTACGATGTACACAAGAGAACCACTATGCTATCTCTTGTATCTAATTAGAAAGGCTATCCGGTTTTCAAGTTACAAGACGAGCACAACACTCTTAGCTCCAAAATATCGTGGATTGTATTAAGCCAACCCTGCCACAAAGATACGAAATTACTATGAGATTTTGCATGCCAAGATACGACACATTGAATATTGAGTATCGTTGCTCTCACTGCAGTTATTATAAACTGCAAAAGTTCGATTTTATTCAAAAGTAAGCCTTAACAGAGTAGTAAAAAAACTGAAGGCAGCCGGAACTTAATCCGGCTGCCTTCAAGGTAATCAGTTCTCTTAATATTGGTCATATAATGTTGCCATATCTCAGTAGTATTTCAGAGATACTTACGCCTGAAGCGAACGACTTATAGGTGCTTATGTTCATACTGAAAGTCAGTTTCGGGTAACCGACCATGTTTCCGATTTCGGTCAAATAACGCCGGACATAGTTACTTACAGCACCAAATGTGATTGATTCAGAACCTTCAAGGAGAGGGAACAGATATTTTTGACCTTCTCGGATATATCGACTTATTATTTTTTTTGCCTGCAAGCCTAATACTACACTCTTCTCCAGTCCCTTCTGACGGCGACGATAGACAAGATGTCCATCCTTTATATTGTCTGTAGTAAGATTTGATATATCTATCAGTTCCATACCCTCACAATAGAACCCAAACATAAACATATCGCGGGCGAGAGCCAAAGAGTCGTTTGCCGTCAGATCTAAATTTTCAATCTTCAAAAGGACATCCCGGTCAAGACTTTTTCCCTCGCTGTCTGTTGATTTGTATATGCGAGTGTCTACCTTTTCAAACCAGTTTGGTGCCACCTCAAGCAACTCATCTTCATGAGCCTTATTAAGAACCGTTCTCAGTGTGCGGAGATAAAATGACTGAGAAGAATTGGCTATACCCTTACGCTTCAGCCATTCGTAATACTCATGTACAAACTCGGCTGTTATATCAGAAAAACTTATTTCATCGGCCTCGGTAAAATATTGAAGGCTTGACATCAAGCTGATAAAGCTCTTGGCCTGGCTGCTTCTCCCTTTATTCTTAAGTGATTGTGCAAGGTTGAATATATAGTCGAACAGGCCTTCACTCCTATCAATCTCTCGGACAGAGAATAAATATTTAAAACTATCTCTAAACTCACGTCCAATCGACACCATATCCTTCCTGATCGGGAAGTCAGTCCGGGACTTCTTGATAATTTCAGTCATCGAATCATCTCCGTCAAGAGCCCTGTGAAAATCATTTATTACATCATCAATGTCAAATGGTTCGCCACTATCTTCCCTGCGCTCTATAATGCAATATAGCAAACGTATCTGAGAGATAATCTTTTCTCTTTCAGACTGCAAAATGCCATCGTCGGCACCCTTGATATCAGAATTGACGCTCCTCTCAATTCTGGGCTCATGCAGTCCGTATTTGGCAATACGGAAATAAACAATTCCCGGCTTATTGTCGTTTCTTTGGCTACGCGACGGCCTGAAACATACACTAATCAGAAACATACATTATACAAATTATTCCCAGAGAATAGGTCTGTTTTTGAAATACTAATGATTATTATCGCCCGGATTAAAGAATCAGTTGATACAATTTCCATTCTCATCAATCTATATTTGATGACATAGCACATGCTACAATATGTGCATGTAAATTTTCCTTGCCTATGAGTAAGACAATACGACTTGGAGGCACTTTTGCTTATCTGACCTTCATAGTCAAAAACCTTGACAATAGCTTATTTAAGGTCCGCGAGAATATATGTGAAGAATTTATGTGAGGGAATATTTTCAATAAGTCAGCTCCTCATCACTTAAGCAATGTCAGGAAATAGAATAATAGTCATCGTGGAGCACTTTTGATACAATATGCTCTAAGGAGTTCCAGAATTTTTCTTTGGAATAGTGTTTTCGTTGGTTTAAAACCCTTTTACATGGTATGGCATAGCCACAGCTAAAAAGAAGACAATGAAGACATTAAAAAATCGTTAGGCCATTCCTTGTTGGAATAGCCTAACGAGATTAACGGAATATCCGGGCTATAATTTGGAAAACAAAAGGATAGCTGATGCCGAGTATCGCACTGACAATTTCAGCAAAATAATACTCGGCAGTATACATTACCAAATAATGTTTTCCTTGATTTTGTCGACTATGTAGCGGACGTGGTCGTCGGTTACCCATGGGCCGGCGGGGAGGCAGATGCCGGTGGCGAAAAGCGCTTCGCTTACGCCGTTGGTATAAGCCGGTGAGTTTTTGTAGACAGGCTGCTTGTGCATGGGCTTCCATAGTGGACGCGATTCGATGTTGGCAGCGTCGAGGGCCATGCGCAGAGCCTCGACGTTGTCGTTGGGCTGGCAGTCGGTAACAGCCACCGAGGCTGCGTGGGTAACACCAGCTGCGCCACCAACTGCGCCGGTTATCACCTGCTTGTAGGCATTATCCTGACCCTTGATTTTGAGGTTAGGATCAAGAGTTGCCGTGCAGAGCCAGAAGTTAGAGTCGTACTCCGGTGCAGGATTGCAGTGCATCGTAATGCCCTCTACGTCCTTGAGAAGGTCTTCATACAAGGCCTGCACGTGCTTGTGGTGGGCAACATGATCGTCAACAATCGTCATCTGGCCACGACCTATGCCGGCACAGATATTACTCATGCGGTAGTTATAACCGATGGCCTCATGCTGGTAGTAAGGATAGCTCTCGCGGGCCTGAGTGGCATACCAGAGTATTTCGCGGGCCTTATCAGCGTCGGGGCAGATGAGTGCGCCGCCACCCGAGGTGGTAATCATTTTGTTGCCATTGAACGACAGCACGCCGTATTCGCCGAATGTGCCAAGAGCCTGACCATTGAAGTTCGAACCGAAACCTTCGGCACCGTCCTCAATTACAGGGATTTCGTAGCGGTTGGCAATCTCCATGATCTTGTCAATTTTGTAAGGCATGCCATAGAGCGCCACGGGAATGATTGCCTTCGGCTTCTTGCCCGTTTTGGCAATACGATCATTGATGGCCTCTTCAAGCAGGTCGGGGTCCATGTTCCAAGAGCCCTTTTCCGAGTCAATAAACACTGGCGTAGCGCCCAAATATGTAACAGGATGGCTTGAAGCGCAGAAAGTAAATGACTGCACCAGTACCTCGTCGCCATGCCCTACTCCGCAGGCAATCAGCGCCAGATGCACTGCAGCCGTTCCGGCAGACAGGGCAACGACCTTCTTATGCAGCGGCTCCGCATCATCGCGGCGGTTGACAAACTCCTCGAGGTCCTTCTCAAACCCGTTGACATTCGGTCCCAGAGGCACGACCCAGTTCTGGTCAAAAGCCTCCTTAATATAATCCATCTCCCTGCCGCTCATATGCGCCAGGCAGAGCAAAATCCTATCCATAATAATATTTAGTTTATTTGTTTAATATCCGTTTACAAGGATTTCCTACGGCAGTGGTATTTTCGGGTATATCGTTAATTACCACAGAACCTGCGCCAATTACGCACCAGGCCCCAATCTTTACACCAGGAATTATTGTTGATCCGGCCCCAATCCATGTTCCTTCGCCGACATGAACATTTCCACATAAAGTGGCATGCGGGGATATATGGGTATAGTCACCAATTACACATTCATGGTCAACAGAAGCACCTGTGTTTATAATACAGTGACGCCCGATTTCAGCATCCGACTGTATGATTGCGCCCTGCATCACAACAGTGCCATCGCCGATTTTTGCAGATGGTGAAATAATAGATTGGGGATGAATGGCCTTTGTGTATTGGAGTGGATATTTCTCAGAAATTAGTTTCCTTACTCGATTTGCTCCGATACTGACAATAAGAGGACCTTCAATATTGACCTCAGATGCCTTATAGACAGGACTACCGCAGATTTCATCACAATGTGGTGCATCATCATAGAGGCATCCCACATTATCTTCACAAGCAACGATTATATCCTTGATTACCTTGGCGTGACCGCTCGCCCCGAATAGATTAATTGTTGCCATTAAAAGGTTCCATTGTTACCGATGTTTCAGAAGAAATGTCGGCACGTTTTAGCACTTTTTGAATAGTAGTCAGAATCACCTTGCAGTCGGTGATGAAGGAGATGTGGTCAACATACCACACATCCAGTTCAAACTTCTTCTGCCACGATATGGCATTGCGTCCGTGGCATTGAGCCCAGCCGGTGATGCCTGGCCGCACCTCGTGACGACGGGCCTGTTCCTTTGAGTAGAGAGGCAGGTATTGAACCAGCAGCGGACGCGGCCCGATGAGTGACATATCACCTTTCAGTACGTTCCACAACTGTGGCAGTTCGTCGATTGAAGTTGAGCGAACGAAGCGGCCAACCTTGGTGAGACGGTCTGCGTCCGGCAGTAACTTGCCATCGGCACCGCGCTCGTCGGTCATGGTCTTAAACTTCACTACTTTGAAAATCTTTCCATCCCTGCCAGGTCGTTCTTGAAAAAAGAATGCCCCCGCGCCTTTGTTAGCAAAGTGCAACCAGACTGAGATAGCGGCGAGGGGAACCGAGAGCACAAGCAAAGCCCCACCTGAGGCAAGGATGTCGATCGTTCGTTTGAATAAATCGCGATATGGTTTCATCTTGGGAGTATTTCTTTGTAATATTCCTTGAGGCAGCGGCGGACGTAGGATTGCTCGTAGCGCGAGGCGACGAACGGGCGAGCATTGAATGCCATTTGGACGCGTTTGTCGGGCTGCTCGAGGAATGATTTCATTGATTGGTACAAAGCCACGGCATCGCGAGGGGGGATGATGGTCCCGTTCTTTCCCTCGATGATAATTTCGCGGCTGCCATTGATGTCGGTCACGATTGAGGGGAGAGACATAGCCCCTGCTTCTATGACCACGTTAGGGAAGCCCTCGCGGTAGCTGGGGAACACGAAGGCATCGGAAGCGGCAAGCCATGGGCGCACGTTGGACTGCAGGCCAACAGCCTCGATATTTTTATTGCTGTCTATTTTTGCAATGGTTTCGGGCTTCAACGGGTCAAGCTTAGGCTCCTGCGGACCAACGAGTATCAACCGTGTATTTGTATATTCTTTATTTAACCGCTCGAAAGCCTCGACGAGTTCGTTGATGCCTTTGTCGCGGACGAGGCGACCGACAAATACGAAGGTGAATATGCCCGGTTTGCGGATTTTTGCCACGTCGGCTTGTACTTCCGGTAATTCAGGATTATTGTGGTCGAGGTCGATGCCACGCACGTTTCCGTGTCCGAGAACTTTTAGCTGTTTCCTCGTGATACGGTAGTTGATAAGGTCGTTTTTCACACCTTCGCCTTCGGGAACGATGTGGGTGGCGCAGGCGCAGGTGATTCGGTCGGTGAGGATAAGTATTCTTTGTGTAAGACCCGTGGCGGTCGGGAATACCAGGCCTGTGAAGGTGTGCACTCGCACAGGGACTCGGCAGAACCATGCCGCCATCATAGAGAGCAATCCAGCCTTTGGTGTCATGGAGTGTACCATCGTCGGCTTCTCTTTTTGAAAAACTCTAATAAGCCCAAAAAGACTTTTCAAGTCCTTAAGCGGCGAGATATGCCTCTCCATCGGCACGGCAACTGTCCGCACTCCCTCGCGCTCCTCTATTTCACGCATGGCATCGCCCGGCGAACTGACTGCCACGACCTCGTAGCCGTCTTGCTCCTGAAGTTCCCGGAGTAACCCACGGCAGAAGATGTTCAACGACCCTGGAACTGTAGTAACTCGGAGAATTTTAGCTGTTTTCATCACAAAATCGGTTTTTCAAGAACTTCGCGCTTCGGCATGAAAAGTCGCACGACGGGCAATGCAATCTTATTCACAATCAGAGAACAGGCGTAGCTGATTGTTGTGAGCACGGCGAATATCACCAAGGGGTATTCAAATGAGTATATGAAATCGTGGAAGAGATAGTAGCAGAACCACGAGTGTATCATCCACATGTTCATCGACTGGTCGCCGAGCCTAGCGAGGGTTGTTTTCAGCCAACCAGGCATCTTAATAAGCAGCAGACATGTTATAACGCCAAAGGCATAGAAGAAGTTATACTTGAACACGCAACCAACTGACACTAAAACAACTACGCCTGCCGACGCTAAAATACTGATATGCCACAGGTTAGCGCCACAAGCTTTTAATCTCTCGAAAAAATTGCTCCTTGCAGCAATGGCTCCGAGACAGAAGTTGAATAGCAAATGTAGGACAAGCAACGGGTCATAGACCCAATAATTTGAATAGAAGAAGGAGGCCCCGTAACGACTTATGCAAAAGCTCGTTCCAAGATGGATGATGAGGGTGACGCAAACCACAATCCATGCCCTGAACCGTTTCATAAAGTCGAAAAGTGGTTTTGAACATGCTGACAATATCACGTAGGGAAGCAGGAACCACATTTCGCCGTTATACGTTGTTTCGTAGCCGGTAACGTTGTTCAGTATCTTTAAGAACGAGCCCGGGTAAGATGCTGGGCGTATAAAATGGCCGATTATCACAAAGATTAGAAGTATAATTCAGTAATGAATCATCAACTTTGCAAGCCTCGACCACCGGTGCCTGTCGCCTTTCTCATATACCCTGTAGAGACCGTAACCGCCGAGGATGAGAAAGAACGCCACAGGGTTCGCAGCGCGACTGAGGATTGAAACGAGTGGTGTGCCGCCGATGAAAAGCAGGTTGTGGCACAATGCCACGTTGCCCTCTTGGTTGAAAAGGTGAAGGAATATCATCAGGAGTATCGCCACTCCCTTCATCATCTGCGATTGCTGGCGTGTCATAGCGATTTGTAGAGTTCGGCGTAACCGTCGACCATTTTGGATATGTCGAATTGGCCGACGCGTTGGAAGCAAGCGACTGCGACTGAGCGGTATTTTTCCGGGAAGTCCTCGAGAGCCATTATCTCGTTGGCAAGGGCCTTTGAATCACCGTGGGGGAATAATATCCCGGCACCTTTGACTACCTCGCGGAGACCGTCGACGTCTGAAGCCAGAAACGGCCTGCCGACACTCATTCCCTCGACCGAGGAAAGCGACAGCCCCTCGAAATGAGATGACATGACAACATAGTCTGCGGCGTGGAGCAGCTGGGGTACATCAGTCCGCAGTCCGAGAAAGTGGACGCGGTCGCCAAGGTTTTCATCCCTGACAATGGTTTCGAGTTCCGGTCGACGGACGCCGTCGCCAACAAGGAAGAGGTGGAATCCGTAAGGAAGTTCTTTGAGAGACTTTATCAGTGTGTCCTGGTCTTTTTCCCAACGGAAGCCTGCAACCATTATTATTTTCCGGCTGCCCGGAGCCATTTTCTCAAGTTCGCCAGATGGAGCCGCATTTGCATAGCGGACGATATCCACACCATTGTTTATTACTATCACTCCCGGGAGCGTAACCCTTAGATATTTTAAAAGGTTTTGTTTAGTCTTATCGGCAATACATATGATTTTATCATAACGATGATACATCCATTTGTCGATTATTCTATAACCTTTTATTGTTCGACGCCTATTTGAGCCTCCATGTTCGGTTGTCAGCAATCTGCTTCTTTTTAAATAGGATAATATAGCTACAAATAGCTGCGGAGCAGTATTATGCG